>NZ_JBSFVA010000057.1:0-44732 GCF_053592075.1 Nonomuraea sp. NPDC002799 | reverse complement strand
TTGTGGAAGATCACCGTTTTACTGGATCTCCGTCCTCATGTCCTGAGAACCACGTCTTGACGGCACCGCGAAAGCCTTAACTACCTGGCCTTGGGGGAAGCCCCGACCGTGGGCGAACCGGGCATAGTGCCCCGCCCGGATAAGGACGATCAGACGGAAACCTCCGCCCAGCCCATCGGCAGCGAGATGTGTTCGTGCGTTATCAACCACTTGCCACTCGACCGCCAGCAACAGACGGTCGATCGCAGCCATACCGCGCCCTCGGGCGCGCCGGTTTTGCGCCTTCCGCTGTCCAAGTGAAGCATGTGCACGAACGCGATATCCCCGCTCACCGCGACGTTCAGCTCGTGCGTTTCCAGGTCGATGGGGCCATCGTATTCATCGAACCACCGCAAGAAGTTGCGGCGGACCTCATCGGATCCCATGAACTGAAGAGGGGGAACAACATCGTAATAGACGATGTCGGAAGAATAGAGTGACATGAGTCGATTAATGTCCTTTGCCTGGCAGGCATCGACTCGACTGTCCAAGAGCGCCCTAATCTCGGAATCGTTCGAGGTCATCGCATCCTCCGCGCAAGAAGTCTTACCGCAACCAGTTCGCCTGGCGACGGCCCCCGTGGTCTCAGTAGTCCGACGACGCAGTCCCTCGCATGTGAGCTGTCACGATCCGTCGTGGTCTGCGCCGTACAGTCCCGTTGGTGTTCCATAGCGGATCAGGCGGCGCGGCCGGCCTTGAGCGCGGCCGCGGTGTCGACGACGCGGCGGGCCTGGTGCCGGGCCGCCTGTAAGGCCACCTCGCTGGGCGGGCCATCGCCCGCCACGTGGGAGGTGCCGTAGGGGTTACCTGACTGGAACTGGATGGGATCGGTGTAGCCGGGCGGCACGATGATGCCGCCCCAGTGGTAGAACGTGTTCCCCAGTGCCAGGAGGGTGGATTCCTGGCCGCCGTGGGCGGTGTTGGAGGCGGTGAAAGCCGAGTACACCTTGCCCGCCAGCTTGCCTTGGAACCACAGGGGACCGGTGGTGTCGATGAACTGCCTGAGCTGGCCGGCCGGGTTGCCGAAGCGGGTGGGGGTGCCGAACAGCACCGCGTCGGCCCAGACCAGATCGTCGTGACCGGCCTCGGGGACGTCGGCGACATCCTGGAGGTGCTGGGCCCAGGCCGGATTGGCGCTGATCGCCTCCGGTGGGGCCAGTTCGGCGACCCTGCGCACTCGCACGTGCGCGCCGGCTTTCTCCGCGCCCTCCGCGGCGGCTTGGGCCAAGGCGTGCACCGTGCCGGTGGCACTGTAGTAGATGATCGCGACGTTCACGGGTTCCATGATCGATTGTCCTTCCTCGTGCGTGCTGCCGGGTACGACGAAACAGCCCCGCGAAGTGTGAGGCGACGCGCCGACCTCACACTTCGGCGCGATGTCTCGTCGAGACTGGATGAGAGCAGAGCGACCGAGGGAGCTGGCGACACCATGACCGACCCATCCGACTCGTCAGGGCCAGAACGCGGCCCGGATGATCTGGGCCTGAGCGCGATCATGAGCGAGCGGCGCCAGCTGATCAATCTCACCTACCGGCTCCTCGGCTCGCTGGCCGACGCCGACGACGTCGTGCAGGAGACCTACGCCCGCTGGTACGCCATGACCCCGCGGCAGCAAGCGGCCATCGACGCGCCCGGCGGCTGGCTGAGGACCGTCGCCAGCCGCATCTGCCTCGACCTGCTCGGCTCGGCACGCGCCCGGCGGGAACGCTACGTGGGCGAATGGATCCCCGAGCCGCTGCCCGACCGGACCGAGTGGGACGGCGGGCGGACGGGCGGCGCCATGGCCGACCCGGCGGACCGGGTCACCCTCGACGAGTCGGTCAACATGGCCTTCCTCGTCGTGCTCGACGCGATGACGCCGGCCGAGCGCGTCGCGTTCATCCTGCACGACGTCTTCAGCTACACGTTCGTCGAAGTGGCCCGGATCGTCGGCCGCACGCCGGCGGCCTGCCGCCAACTCGCCACCTCGGCCCGCCGCCGCATCCGCGCGTCGCAGGCTTCCGCGACCCCGGCAGCCCAGCGCGCCGACATCGTCAGAGCCTTCAAGCGGGCCTGGGAGGCCAAGGACATCGACGCCCTCATCGGCCTCCTCGATCCCGATGCCACGGCGACCGGCGACGGCGGCGGACTAGCCAGCGCCGAACTCCACCCGATCGAAGGCGCCGAGCAGATCGCACACTTCTTCACCGATCAGGCCGGTGCGGCACTTGACGTGACAATCCAGGAGCGCACGGTAAACGGCCAGCCCGGTCTGGTAACTCAGCACCACGGCGTCACCGTGACGGTGCTGGCGTTCGACGTCGCAGACGACCGGATCCAGCACATCTGGGCTGTACTCAACCCCGACAAGCTCCGGCCTTGGACGACGAGTTGACACGCACCTCCACACCACCGGGTCCGCTGACGCCTGTCGATGCCTGGAGGCAGCAGCAGGTCGAACACCCGGATCCGCCTGATCGACGTCGGCGACGCCGATGCCATCTCCGCGCATCCTTACCGCGTGCTGCGCAACCTCATCCTCGGGCTGGCCGGCCGCATCCCCGCCGTCCGCAACCGCCTGGCCTGGCAGCTGTCCGGCCTGAACAGAAGGCAAGCGTCGTGAACGCCCTCCTCACCCGAAGCGCCGCATCGTGAAACGTGAGGAGTACGCCGCGGCGCTGGGTGAATTGATCATGGTGGGTACCATCCGAGGGCCGGGAGGTGCGGGCCCGGCGCACATCGCGCACCATCGACGGCCGCTCCCTCAAATCATCGCCTTCAACGCCGAGTCGATCGCATCGACCAGTGGGTCGCCTTCCGTGCCAGGACGGCGTACGAGGCCGATCTCGACGTCCGGCAGTGGCGGCAGAACCTGCGGAGACGACACGATCGTCAGGTCGGGGTCGACGTTCGCCGGCAAGAAGGCGCTCACGCCAAGCCCTGCGCTGACCGCGGCGCGTACGCCGGCAAGCCCTGTGCTCTCGAAAGCCACGCGCCAACTCCGGCCTGCCTCATCGAGCGCCTCCAAGAGCGAGGTCCGCCAGCGGCAGGGTTGTGAGAACAGCACCAGAGGCAGGGGGTCGGCCATCAGGTCGACCCCCTGACCCGTCACCCACACGAGCGGGTGCCGTACCGACCAGCGGGGCGACTCGACCAAGTAGCCGACGTCGCCCAGTGCGAGGAGGATGCGGCCGTTCTCGAAAGCCTCGCGCATCAGCGGGCCCGAAAGGATCATGACCTCAAGCGTGACCTCGGGGTGCAGGCGCGCGAAATCCGCGAGCAACTGTGGCAGGCGCGCGACCGCCAGATCCTCCAGGATCCCGATCCCGCAGTGTCCGGTGAGGGCCTTGGACGTGCTGGCCAGGGCCTGCGCGGACAAGGCGATGATCCGCTCGGCGTACGGCAGCAGCGCCTCCCCGGCTTTGGTCGGTGAGACTCCCGAGGGCGTCCGGTGGAGCAACGGCAGACCGACCACACGCTCCAGACGGCGTAGCTGCTGACTGACACCGGGCTGGGTATGCCGCAGGACGGTCGCCGCCCGGCTGATGCTGCCGGCCCTGATCGTGGTGACAAATGCCCTGAGTAACGTGACGTCCAGATCGTTAGCCATAAGTATTCATTATGGCTCATCTACGAATAATGCCAGTTCCTTTGGTACTGATACATGCCCTAGCGTGACGCCATCGGCGACACGCGGCCGGCGCAAGCCGGGGGATATGGAACGGGGAGAGCGGCGATGACGGACGGCCGCACGCGGGCGAGCACGCCTATCGATGATCTCGCGGAGGGGTACCTTGCGGATCACATCGCACTCGATCCGATCATGGCCACCGAGCTCGGCATCACCGAGCACCAGACTCGGCTGCCGAACCTTTCGCCGGACGGACTCTCCGAGATATCAACCCTGCGGCGCCGGGTGTTGACAGCGCTCGATGGCGCCGCCCCGAGGGACAGGGCCGATCGCATCACGGCGGCCGCACTGCGGGAGCGACTCGAGGCGGCCGAAGGTCTCAGGGAGACCGGCGCCGAGGAATCCCACCTGAACAACCTGAACAGCCCTCTGCAAAAAGTCCGGTTGGCCTTCGAGCTGATGCCGACCGAGACGGTCGAGGACTGGGCCACCGTGGCGGTCCGGCTCGCCCAGGTGCCGGCGGCGGTGGACGGATACATCGCGTCGCTACGGTACGCCGTCCACCGAGGAGACCCGATCGCGCGTCACCAGGTCAACGTGGGCATCGCACAGTGTACCGCCACGTACGCCGACGATGGCTTCTTCGCCACCCTCGCGACGAAGGCACAAGGAATGCCACGCTCGGCGCTGAAGGATGTGGAGCGCGGCGCCCAGGCCGCCAGGGGCGCGTACGCGCAGCTGGCGGACTTCCTGGCCGAGGAGTTGGCGGGAAGGGCCGTCGATGTGGCAGGGGTGGGACGGGACAGGTACGCCCGATTCGCACGCTCCAGTCTCGGGACGACCATCGACATCGAGGACACCTACGCCTGGGGCCAGAGCGAACTTCGCCGGATCAGCGAGGAGATGGCCGAGATCGCCGAACGGATCCTACCGGGAAGCTCCGTCCAGGAAGCGATGCGCTTCCTGGACACCGATCCGTCACGTCGGCTGACCGGAACCGACGCCCTCCGCGCCTGGATGCAGCGCACCTGTGAGGAGGCGGTCGCCGCGCTGGCCGACAAGCATTTCGACGTGCCCAGGGCCGTTCGCGACGTGGAGTGCATCGTCGTCCCGACCGGCGGCGGGATCTATTACACGGGGCCCAGCGAGGACCTCTCCCGGCCAGGGCGCGTGTGGTGGGGGGTGTCGCCGGGCGCGACCGAGTTCGCCACCTGGCGGGAGCTGAGCACCGTTTATCACGAAGGCGTGCCCGGACACCATCTTCAAGTCGGGCAGACGGCGTATCGGCGTGATCAGCTGAACCGCTGGCGCCGGCTGGCGGCCTGGGTCGACGGGCACGGCGAGGGTTGGGCCTTGTATGCCGAGCGCTTGATGGCCGAGCTGGGCTTTCTCGACGACCCAGGCGACCGCATGGGCATGCTGGCCAGCCAGGCCTTCCGAGCCGTGCGCGTCGTCATCGACGTCGGCTTCCATTGCGGGCTGCCGGCTCCGGCCGAGGTCGGCGGCGGATCATGGACGTACGGCAAGGCTATCCGCCTGCTGAGCAACCACTCCATCAAGAGCGAGGAACGGGTGCGGTTCGAGATCGATCGCTATCTTGGTCTCCCGGCCCAGGCCTCCTCGTACAAGCTCGGCGAGCGAAGCTGGCTGCTCCTGCGAGATGCGGTCCGGACCCGCGACGGCGCCGCGTTCGACCTCACGTCCTTTCACCGCGACGCGCTGGACCTCGGCAGCATCGGCCTGAGCATCCTGAGTGGCGCGATGCTCGGCGCATACGACGACGACCGGCCATGAGGTCATTCCGGTCCGCAGAAGCATTGATCAAGGCCCCCTGCCAACGCACCTCCGATCGATCCAGGAAGGCGATGCCCTCGTGACCGATATCCGACGCGGAACGCTGTACGGAGCCGCCGCGTACGTCGTGTGGGGCATCTACCCGCTGTACTGGCCCCTGCTCAAACCCTCCGGCGCCGTCGAGATCCTCGCGCACCGCATCGTATGGTCGCTGTTCGTCGTGGCCGCGATCCTGATGATCCGCCGAAGCGGCTGGCAGTGGGCAGGCGAGTTACTGCGCCAACCCAGAAAACTGCTCCTGCTGGCCACGGGCGCTCTGATCATCTCGGTGAACTGGGTCACCTACATCTACGCGGTCAACACCGATCACGTGGTGGAAGGCTCGCTCGGCTACTTCATCAACCCCCTGGTGAGCGTGTCCTTCGGGGTGATCATTCTGAAAGAGCGGTTGCGCCGCTCGCAGTGGATCGCCGTCGGTCTCGGCGGGCTGGCCGTGGTCCTGCTGGCCATCGACTACGGCAGCCCGCCGTGGATCGCACTCTGCCTGGCGTTCACGTTCGCCCTCTACGGCCTGGTCAAGAAGCAGGCGAAGGTGGGCGCGGTAGAGAGTCTCGCCGTCGAAACCCTGGTCCTCCTCGCGCCTGCCGCGGTTTACCTCTTCTTCCTCAGCCAGCAGGGCTCCTCGACGTTCGGCCACCACGGACTCGCACACGCCTTGCTGCTGGCGGGCGCCGGCATCGTCACCGCGGCACCGCTCCTGTGCTTCACCGCGAGTGCGATCAGGGTCCCGCTGAGCACCCTCGGGCTTCTGCAGTACATCGCTCCTGTCCTGCAGTTCCTCTGCGGCGTGCTCATTGCCCAGGAGGCCATGCCTCCCAGTCGCTGGCTGGGATTCGCCATTGTCTGGCTCGCCTTGGTGATCCTCACCGTGGACAGCCTCCGTCAAGCACGCCTGTCCCATCCGTCCCGTGAAAACCTCCAGCCGGTTCAGCGGTCAAGCAAGCTGTGAAGCCCACGTCTCCGCCAACGTGCGTGTCCGACGCCCCGCACGGACACGCACGTTGGCGGGCAGTTCAACTGGGTGCTGCGGCGGACGGCCCCTGGGAGGTCATGCCAGCGCCGTCGGAGTCCGAGAAGCAGCCCAGCAAACGGTCGATGGCGAGGTGGGCTCGAGCGGCCGCCTCCCGGTCCTGGTGAAGTTGGACCGCCTGGTTGGTGACCAGCGCGATTCCCTCCAATTCGAAGGCCAGTTGCGCCGCGTCGGTGGACGCCGGCAGACCACCGGTCTCGGCGGCGCCGCGGATCTCGGTGACAAGCGTGTTCCGCCACAACCGAGACATCGTGACGACCAAGTCATGCAGACGGCCTGGGCGGGCGTCATACTCTCCGGCGGCGGTGGTGAGCAGGCATCCCCCGACTGATATCTCATCGCCGGTCAGGTAGTCGATCCATGCCCGGCACAGTCGCGCGAGCCGCTCCAGCCCCGGTGGCGCATCTTGGAGGCCGCCGAGCACGTGCCGATTGAATCGAACCACCGCGGACTGGAAAGCAGCTTCCTGAAGCGCCTGCTTGGAACCGAAGGGCCCGACCACGCCGGCCTTGCTCATATCGAGCTCCTGCGCCAGGCGCCCAATGGTCAGGGCCTCAAATCCGTCGATACCCGCGATCGCGACGGCCGCGTCGACGATCCGCCCACGGGTGGCGGCGGCCTCTGCATTTGATCGGCGAGGACTCATCAATCAAGATTAGCGCACAAGCGTTCGCTATTGCTCACGCATGGACCTTCTAGCACTCGATGCGTCGGCGTTTGACCACCTGGGGCGCCCGGGTGTTGTCACGCTTCGTCCGGCCGACCTTGGCACGAGGTATCTCTGCCAGGGCCGGCCGGCACTGATGCCATGACCGGAGCGACAGGAGGGCTGCGGGGATGGTGCGCCTACTTCCGGCACGGGGTCTCCAAAGCGACCGTCCACTACCTCGACGTCTACGCCTGGCGACGGGTTGCGGCACGGCTGCGCAAACGACACCTCGCGATCACCTGGAAGAAGCTCCACCGACGCTTCCCGACCGGCAGGCCAGGCAACCACCAGCGAAGAACGAGATCGTCATCTTCGACACCATGCAGGTCGAGGTCCCTCGTTACCGGTGGCGCGCGAACCACATCCCGACACCATCAACGAGCATCTTGGAGGTGACAGCCGCCAGCTGACACGGGAGCCCGTGGAGCGCCGGATGCGCGGAGACCGCTTGTCCGGTGCGGAGGGCGGGCCGGGGAAACGGGCCCGGAGAAATCCCGGAACCGCGCCCCGGTCCGACCCCTACATCATCGGCAAAAACGGCACCTCGGCCATCGGCACCCTGGCCAAGCGCACCACCCGCTACGTGATGCTCACCACCTGCCCATCGACCGCAGCGCCGAACGCATGCGCGACGCCCTGGTGGAGACCATGGCCACGCTGTCCGCCCATCTCAAGCGCTCCCTGACCTGGGATCAGGGGTCTCCGATCTTGATCGGGAAACGGTCGGCCGACTCGCGCTGGAAGGTCACCGTACGTGACGGTTGATGGGGACCTCTGACCCGGACATGCGAAACCCGTGGTTCTTGTGGATCATGACTGTTCTCTACGCAGTCAACCCCCAAAGGAACCACGGGCGTGCACAACTCTATCGAGACCTCCGCCGAGGCGACACTGCTGCTTGATCTGGAAGGCCTGCACGTGGTCAAGGTCGAGCGCGACCACGACGGCCACCGGATCGTCCACATCGTCACCGCCGACGAATCTGCCCGTGCCTGCCCGGCCTGCGGCGTCTTCTCCATCACCGCCAAGGAACGGGTGGCTACCCGGCCACGGGACCTGTGCACAGGCGGCTCCCCGTTCACCCTGCTGTGGCACAAATTCCGGTGGAGCTGCCGCGAACCGCTGTGCCCGCGAGGCTCGTTCACCGAGCAGATCCCCCAGGTCAGCGCCGAGATGCGGACGACCGCCCGGCTGCGCCGCGCCTGCGGACGCGCGATCGCCGACGGCGGCCGCACCATCACCCAAGCCGCCCGCGACCACCGCCTCTCCTGGCCATCGCCATGCGCGAACTACACGCCTACGCCACCGAGGTACTGCCCGACCAACCCGCACCCACCCCCGTGATCGGCATCGACGAGATCCGCCGCGGCCGCCCCCGCTGGGCGCAAGAACCCAGCACCGGGAAATACCGGCTGGTCGCGGACCGCTGGCATGTCGGCTTCACCGACCTCGCTACCGGCCAGGGACTGCTCGGCCAGGTCGAAGGCCGCCTCTCCACCTCAGTGGCGGCCTGGTTGAACGCCCGCCCCGAGGCATGGCGAACAGCGGTCACCCACGTGGCGATCGACATGTGCCAGACCTTCCGCTGCGCGGTCCGCGCCGCCCTGCCCCACACCACCATCGTGGTCGACCACTTCCACCTCGTGCAGCTGGCCAACGGCAAGCTCGCCGACCTGCGCCGCCGCCTGACCTGGAAGATGCGTGAGCGTCGCGGCCGAACGGGAGACCCCGAATACGACCACCGGCGGCTGCTGCGCTCCAACCGCGAAGACCTCACCGACGAGCAGATCGCCATCCTGGAACGCGACCTGACCAGGATCGGAACCTACGGCCGACACATCCTGGCCGGCTGGCACGCCAAGGAGAAACTGCGACACCTGCTCGCCCTGGCCCGCACCAACCCCACCCGCTCGACGATCGCCCACCGCCTGCACGCCTTCTACACCTGGTGCGTCGACCATCCCTACCTGCCCGAGCTCGTCACGCTCGCCCAGACCGTCGCCTCCTGGTGGAACGAGATCGAGGCGTTCCTGCTCACCGGAATCACCAACGCCAAGAGCGAGGGCACTTCCGAAGGTGAATGGCCCGTCCCCAGCATCGCTCGAACAGGACAAGCCGCGTCCACCGAAGCGAGACGAGGAGAATTATGGGCCGCTGATCTCCGGGCACCCCGAGGGTTTCACAACCTCCATACCGATCGGAGCCAAAGTCCCGGGTTTGCTATAGCGATCCGACTTCGTTGGGGTGGGCGCGATGCCCTGCTCCATCAATGATCCGTCCACAGACCAGAACGGCTCCTGCAAAGAGCCAGGACCACTAAGGCCATCAAGCTTCGTTTGTTCATACGCTACTCGCAATCGTTCCCAATACTACGGAAGCCCACCACCATGGTTGGAGTATTCGACCCTGTGCGCCCTTATCGTTCGGAAAAACTCGAACTTCACTTTTCCGATGTGGACGTGGGCGCCCTTCATCGCCAAATCTTGATAGGCAACCGAACCATGAATGCAGTTGTTGTTGTGAACGAGGACTGGCGCCTCGCCCGCAAGGAGATAGTACGTATCGAGGCACGAATGGCTTGCTCCCCGTGACAATGACTGCTTCACACCCAGGCCAGCGCGGCGGTACCCCTCGCACATACAAAGGCTCCAAACGGAAATGAAAAGTCGCCCAGGCACTTTGAGCGACTTTACATTGATCCCTGCTGGTCAGGGGCTACGGAGTTCCTATGCGCAGAAATTCACCATAGATTCGCTGCAGCAGAACTGCATATTGATAATGGGCGCCGACAACTTCTCCTTCTTCGGTGGTCATGCCTTCGCCGAATCGTTCCAGGCGAGAGATGATCCCTTCAAGCAACCCCATGACGTCCGCCCGGCCCGGCCTGAATATCCCCTCGTCGACAAAAAGGATCACCTGGGTCACATATTCGTCAGCGAGAGCTAGATCGCCATGAATGAGTGCAAGGTTCTCTCCTGCGCGCAACAGATTCTCGCCGCGGCGTAGACCAGGAAACGACAAGCGT
Organism: Nonomuraea sp. NPDC002799; assembly: GCF_053592075.1. Taxonomy (NCBI): domain Bacteria; kingdom Bacillati; phylum Actinomycetota; class Actinomycetes; order Streptosporangiales; family Streptosporangiaceae; genus Nonomuraea; species Nonomuraea sp. NPDC002799. The sequence continues at coordinate 34,465 of NZ_JBSFVA010000057.1, read as the reverse complement.
CGCCAGAGAGTGTAGTTCTCCATGAAATCTGACAAAGACTCGTCCTCTCCTTAGTCGACGCCATACCAGAATGATACGACCTTGCCGTCGGGGCCGATGATCCCGCCCTTACCCGTCTTCGGGTCCACGTATTTTATCGCGCTCAGGCCGTCCACCAGCGACTCCAATCTGGCATTGAGCCCCATCTTCCCTCCTGGCTGGGCAATGCCCGTCGCCCAGCCTTTCGCGTCCTGGAGGTACTGCTCACGCGTGACACCGCGCTTCCTTGCATGCTTGTCCCAGTGGAATTCAAACTGAGCTTGCGAGGTTCTTTCACTGGGGTTATGGAAGACGCTGTCGATTTGCTCGGTGCACAATCCTGCATTGTGCACCAGCACGGGCACCGTACCGGCGAGCACATAGTACGTGTGGAGGCCGCGGATGGTGAGGTTGTAGGCGGTTTGGAGCCGGTGGAAGTGGCGGGTGGCGGTGATGGTGAGGTTGTGGCCGTCGGCGGAGCGCAGGGTCATGCCGGGCTTGAGGTCGCCGGCGTTGATCCAGGCGTGTGCGCTGGGTGACCAGAAGGAGTGGTGGTCGGTTGCGGTGATGGAACTGGGTTGGTGCTGGGTGTTGATGGTGATTGTGGTGAAGTCTGTGTCGTTGGGGGTGACGATGGTGGCGTCGATGTCGCGGGGGCCGGATGTGGAGGTTTGCGGGTCGGTGGCCGCGACGTCGTCGCCTAGTTTGAGTTTCTCGATGGGTGTGACGGTGCCGTCGGCCAGGAGGACCAGGGTGCCGGCGGGGAAACTGTCACGGCAAGCGTTCAGCTTCGGCTTCGGCTTCGGCTTAGTTTTCTTTGCCGCACCGGCGGCTTCTTTGATTTTCTTGGCGGCTTTGACAGGCTTTCCCCACGGCAAAAGCATCGCGCAGTCTATGGGGTCGAGGTTGCCGCAGCCCTGAATTTCCGCGCGCGGGTCCATCAACGAAAAGGCGATGCCGCCGGCCTTTGTAGCGATGTCCCAGAACTTCCGCCCCTTTGACTTCTTCTTGGGCGCCTTGACTTCGACCTCGGGATAGAACATCCAGTTGTCCCGAGTTTCAATACCAGATCGGTTGACCATCCAGTCGTCACGGGTATCGACATCGGGGGATGTGCCGCCGGCTTTATTGTCGGGGGTGGTCCAGTCGATGTCCGGGTCCTTGCTCATCCCACCCCCTAGGGCGCCGCCGCCAGGGGAGCACAGGCTCCCGGCACACAGGCCGGTGGGGTCGCTGGTGGTGACGGGGTTGTTGTCGCTGTAGGCGTAGCCGTTCATCTGCTGGGGGCTGCCGGCGACGAGGATGGGGTCGGCGGAGATGAAGCGGCCGATGGCGGGGTCGTATTCGCGGGCGCCGAGATGGGTCAGGCCGGTGGTGGGGTCGTCGGTGCCGCCGACGAAGCCCTTGGTGCCGGGCCAGCCGGTCGGCTCAGTGCCGCGCAGGTCGCCGAAGGGGGTGGTGCGGCGCTGTCGCAGGGCCAGGGTGGCCGCGTCGATGGCGAGTTCGCCGGTGGCGTGGTGGTCGGGGACGACGAAGGAGACGGTGTTGTCGTTGGTGCGGACGGCCTGGACGCCGTTGCCGAGGTCGTAGTAGCGGGTGGCGGTGGCGGCGGTGGCGCCCTTGAGCAGGGTGATCTCGGTGCCGCCGAGGTAGAGCGTGGTGGCGGTGTCGGTGCGTTTGATCAGGCGGGTGCCGTCGGCGTCGTAGAGGTAGGAGGTGGTGGCGCCGGTGTGGCCGGCGGCCGGGGCGACCTTGGTCAGGTTGCCTTCGGTGTCCCAGGTCAGGACCTGCTGGTCACCGCCGAGCGTGCGGGTGATGGTGCGGCCGGCCGGGTCGTAGCCGTAGAGGTTGCGGGCGGTGCCGCCGTTGGGTCCGGTGGTGTCGGTCTGGGTGAGGGTGTGCGGCTGTGGCTGTTTGGGGTCGGGGTAGGTGTAGCGCTGTTTGACGTCCTTGGCGGTGTCGCCGCTGGGGTGGTGGTCGGTCTGGGTGTCGCGGTTGCCGGTGGCGCCGTAGGTCCAGGACTGCCAGTACGGTGCCGGGCCGCCCAGGACCGACGCCGAGGGTGTGGCCGCGCAGGCGGTGGTGTTCTGGGCCCAGGCTTGCAGCAGCCGCTGGAGGGCGTCGTAGGCGAAACACTGGTTGTCGGTGCCGTCGCGTGAGGTGTCGGCGATCGAGGTGATGTCGCCGATCTGGTCGTAGCCGTAGGTGGTGAACCGGTCGACCCCGGCGACGTCTTCGCGGTCGACGCGGGAGGTTTTCAGCCGCTGGGTGCCCCACTCGTAGGCGAGGGTGAGCCAGGTGTGCTTGGCGCCGGTGGCGGTGGTGGCGAGTTCGTACTGCTGTGGCCTGCCGGTCAAGCTGTAGCGGGTGTCGGTCAGGTAGGCGGAGGTGCCGCTCACCGTGATCGGGCGGTGCACCGAGTCGTAGCCGAGGGTGACCGTCTCGCCCGGGAGGGAGCCCTGGGGAGGCAGACCCGCCGACATCAGCGTCCCGTCCGGGTTGTACTTGGTGTCGAAGTCGTAGCTGCCCGCCAGCGCGCCCTCCGCCGCGGGGATGGACACGATGGAGCGGGTGACCCGGTCCAGGGCGTCGTAGGTGTCGATCGTGGTGGTGTAGGGGTGGCCGTTGTCGTAACGGGTGGCGGAGGCCAGCAGCCCCTTGCCGCGGTAGGCCGTGTCGTAGGTCCAGCCGGCGAGTTTGGTGCCGGTGGCGCTGCCGGCGTGCAGCGCGGTCCGGCGGCCGAGACCGTCGTAGACGTAGGCGAGGGTGTTGCCGCTGCTACGCGAGTCGGTGCTGGTCTGCAGCAGGCCGCGGTCGTCGTAGGCGAAGCTGCTGGTGCCGGTGTCGGGGTCCTTCGCCTCGCGCTGGCGGCCGAGCTGGTCATAGGAGTAGGACCAGGAGTTGTCGTCGGTGTCGGTGATGGAGGCGAGTTGGCCCGCGGGGGTGTAGCCGTAGCGGGTCTTGTCGGGCGTGCCGGTGGGGGCGGGCGTGTGATACTGCCACAGCTCGGTGCTCTGGCCCCGGCTGTCGAAGAGCGTGGTGGTGGTGGTGCCGCCGGTGGGCGGGGTCACGGTGATGCGATCACCGCCGTAGGTCGTGGTGGTGGTCGCGAGCACGGTGCCGCCGTCGCCGTTCCCGGCGACCTGCTTCTGCTGGGTCTCCCGGCCGAGGCCGTCGTAGGTGTGCCAGGTCTGAGCCTCCACCGACAAAGCCTTGTCCGGCCCGGTCAGCGTCTTGGACGGCGCCGAGGTCATGTAGTACGGCGCGAACTCCTTGGCCGTCAGGCCGCGCTCGTCGTAGAAGGTGTCGGCGACCACGCTGCCGCCGTCTGGGCCCGGCTCCTGACTCTGGCGCGGATTCAGGAAACCGTCGTAGATGAGGTAGGAGGTGTCTTGGGTGTTGTCGTTGTTGAGGGTCTTGGTGCCGACGGCGACCGGCGCGTCGTCGGCGATGGTGTAGGTGTGCTCGACGTTGGGGCTCAGGTTGTCGGCCCGGTCGGCAAGCCACGTCTTCAGCACACGGCCGAGCGCGTCGTAGGTGTTCTTGGTGCGTTTGCCGTTGATGTCGGTCACCGTGAGCGGTGCGCCGCGCAACGCCTCCAGGCTCGTGGTGGTGCTCAGCGCCGAGTCGGGCTTGGCCGGGTCGGCGGGCGGCGTGGTGACCGTCGTCGACGTCGGGATGCCGGTGGACGGGGAGTAGACCGTTTTGGTGGTGCGTCCGTCGGTGCGGGCGGTGCGGGCCGGTACGCCGGTGTTGGTCGCGGTGAGGTTGGCGGTGAGGTCGGTGCTGGTGAGTTCCCGGCCGTAGCGGTCGTAGGTGGCGCCCGACTCCAGGTAGGTGCCGGTCGTGCCGTCGTGCGACTTGAGCGTGGCGGTGTACCAGGCGACACCCTTGGTGGGCACCGCGGTGTAGCTGGAGCCGTCATAGGCCAGACGCACGTCGGAGATCACCTGGGTGCCGCGCTTGGGCGCGGTGCCACAGTCCACCGCGACCGTCTCGGTCCGCGCCGGCATGAGCAGGTTCGCGTCGGTGTTGTCGAGGAAGGTGACCCGGGTGCAGCGCTCGTCGCCGGTGACCGTGATGTCACCGAGGTCATCGCTCTGGGTGATGCGTCCGGCGGTGGTCTCCAAGGTGTTCTTGGCGAGCGTCTGCCGCCACTTCAGCCCGGCGCCGTTGTCGAGTGAGACGAAGCTCTGCGTGACGTCGGTGCCGCTCAGGTTGGCGGCGGTGGTCCCCCACGAGCGCTCACGAACCGCGCTCTGGTGAAACCAGCCATGATGGACCGTCTTGGACAGCACACGCCCGCCGGGCCCTGAATACTGTTCCGTGCGGTATTCGAAACCGGCCAGCGCCTCCCAGTCGGTGAGGGTGACGCCTTCACCGTTGTCGAACGTGACGGGCTTGGTGCCGCCGTCGGTGTTGCGCCGATCGCCATGCATCCCGCGCTGGAAGTAGTGATCGCTTTGGGAGAGCATGCCGGAGGTGCCGCCGCTCTGCACCCGGACGCGCCGATACCCGCGCCATTGCGACCAGGTCTTGTATTTCTCCTTGGTCAGGCCGTCGTCATCGTCGAAGTGCCAGGCGGCGTCGTCCAGATAGTCATACCGGGTGACGCGGTCCGGCGAGGCGTTGGTGCGGTCGCTCTGGGTGACCGAGACCACGACGTACTTGTTGAACCACTGAAGCGAAGGGTCGAGATCACCCGAGGCGGTGGAATACACCGGATAACAGCGCGTCGTATTCGTCTCCGGCGCCGGGAGCTTGCCCCAGTCACAGGCGGCAGCCGAGTAGGTGACATCGATCTGCCCGCCACTCTCGTCCACGACCGTACCCAGCCGGGCCTTGATGAACGGAGCCGTGCCATCGCCCTGCTTGTCCAGCCGGTTGGCGCCCTGGCGGTAGTCGAACGTCACCTTCGGCAAGGTGACGTGCGGAGTGGCGCTCTTGCCGGTGTGCTGGATGGAGTCGAGCAGCAACTGATAGTCGATGTCCGCCATCCCCCACACGTGGGTGAAGGCCCAGCTGTCGACATCGGCATAGCTCCCGCCCGCCGCCAGCACCTGAGTGGTCACCGACGTCAGACGGTTACGCGTCCAGAACGTCGGCGCGAAACTCGTGCAATCGGCACCGGCCTTACAGTTTCGATCCCAGGGCGTGTCATACCAGTGCGCCGACTGGGTGGCGATCGTGTCCGGCGCACACGTCACACCGGAGACGGGCAGACACCGCTCAGCGGAACCGAAAACAACCCGCGCCAGCGGCTTGGCCGCGTACATCGCATCGCTGCGCAGACCGTACTCGATGCGCTCCAAGGTGCCGCCACGGGTGTAAGCGGTGTCGTCGGCAGCGATCAGGTTACGGCTGTAGGAGTTGCCCTCCCGGTTGTAGTAATAGGCGATGGCGTTGCCGTGCGTATCGACGACGTAGTCGAGATTCCACCGCCACGCCTGCTGACACCACGAGGCCGCGAAGGTCGCGGCGTGGCAGGGTTCGTCGGCGTTGTTGCCATAGACCGGGACGGCCCAGGTGGAATCGGTGCTCTCCTTACCACTCGACCACCCAGGCAACTTGTGGTAACCGAAGTAGTACTGGGTGCCATCAGTGGTCGTGACCCGCCAATACTCCTGGTCGTCATCCCCGTTGTCGCGCACATCGGTGGCCGAACCCTTCAGCTTCTCGACCCTGGTGCCGTCATCGTCCTTCAGCTTCCAGCGGTTGGCCCCGGCCGGGATCAGCTCGCCGCCCTGGCCGTTCAGGCTGAGCGTGGCGTTGTCATAACCCCAGCACCGATCGAACGGCTTGACCCCGTTGGTAGCCGGCGCCCCATCATCCGAACAAGACTTGTAGCCCCGCTCGATGAATCCCGGCCACGCCTCGAAACCATCCCCAGCCCAAGACGACTGATTGTTGGTCGTACTGGTCCGGCCGTCAACGCCGCCCGAGGAGTAGGAGATACCGACCACGGGCGCCAGCCCACCCGGCACCACCGGCGCCGGCATAGGGTAGGACCAAGAGAAACTCCCGGCATTGAGACCCATCTGCCAGGTCGCCGACGGCGAAAGCGGCGTCGCACCATAATCCCCGCCATCCCCGGCGGCCCCCGCCGTCACCGCCAGGACCGCCACCAGCCCACCCCCCGTCGCAGCCGCGGCCGGCAAAGTCACCGCCGCCGCGGTCAGAGTCCGACCGGCGCTGTCGTTGGTCGCCGCCACCGGCACCCCCGCACGGCACTGCGCCTGGTCCGGGGTGGTCAACACGCACGCCGGTAACTGGATGAGACGCAGACGCGAACCGTAGCCGCCGCCATAGACCTGCGCGAAACGGCTGTAGTCGATCTCCAGGCCGACGCTGCCCGGCTCGGCGACGTCATCGGTACGGCGTGCGGTGAGCAGCATGCCGTTAACCTGGGCCGCACCAGCAGCCGCCGGACTCTCAACAGTGATCTCAGCAGTGGCGACCGATGCGGGAACAGCGGCGGCCGATGCGGAACTCTTCTCGCGCGCCACACCGGCAGCCGCCCCCGCCCCCGACGGAGCCCGCAGCGCGATCGGCAACCCATCCAGCGGAGCACGCGCCTCCTCCCCGCTGCTCACTGTGGGCACCGACGCGGACGCACGACCCGCCACCGGCCACACCGCAGCGGGCGGCGGCACCACCACGGCCGGATCACGTTCACGCGGCGTCACCTTGATCGGATGCCCGGGAACCGGCTTGTCCGCCTCCACCACCTCGGGACGACCCGTGCTCGCATCAGACGGCACGGCCGCCACCGTCGTACCGGCCAGCACCAACACCGACGCCAACGCCGACGCCAACACCAGCCGCACAGCCGACCCCCGCAACTGCCTTGTCATTGGTTCATCCTTCTGTCCACTCTTCAGCGCGCGCCATCGCACCGGCGCCCTGACCAGGTGATAGTTCGAAGTTCTAAGAAATGTTGCCGCGCTCGCGCGTTCACGGCGTGCCTACCTCCTGGTGGGTGGCCACGTACAACACGGCCACCCACCAGGAGGTCACCTGCTAGCCGGCACCTGGGACGGTGGTCGGCATTCCTCGCGTGCCGGCGGCGAGTTGCTGGATCTGCGTCTGGCTGAGCACTCCCTGGAACGCCCAGACGTCATCGATGGAGCCCGACCAGTTCCCGCTCCAGACCCCGTTCGTCTTCACACGGCCCAGTTGCAGCGACTTCGTGGCGTTGAACCCGAACATGTTCGAAGCCCAGGAAACGCCGTCGGCACAGGCGGCATCGTCCTGCGTGCCGTCACCATCGGAATCCGGGCAGGCCAGCTGCTGGAGCTGACCATTGACATACAGACTCATCCGGCCGGCGAAAGAGTCATAGGCCAGCGCCAGATGGTTCCAGCCGCGAGAGCCGAAATCATCAAAATTGGTGTTGTCCGCGCCGGCCGTCGCCGCGGCGGTGGTGTCCGTCTCCGGCATCACGATCCGCCACGCCCCGGTCCCGGCCACGCCCGGCACATAACGGACGCTGAACCCACTGTTGACCGAGCCCTCCTGGCTGATCACCGTCTCTTCCTTCGTCGGCCGAGCACCCGAGGCCAGCGCCCAGGCCGTGACCGTGAAACTCCGGCTGGTGTCGATCGGGACACCGCTGGTGGCGGCGTAGTCGTCCACACCGTCCAAGTTGAGCCCGCGGCCATCCACCCAGCCAGTGTCGATCTTCGCCCCGTTGAACAACGTCACAGGGCGATTGCCGGCCGAGGCGTCCGGGGACGTGACCGGACTACCGCTGGACGAATCCAACTGCCAGCGGCCCTTGACCACCGGATACTGGGCGAACAGCCCCCTGACCTCGTCCACCGACACGGCCCGGTCAAAGAACCGGACATCATCCAGATCACCCTTGAAGAAGTTGGCGAGACCCGTGGGATAGTTCGACGCGCCGAGCGTAATCGGACCGGTGGCCAGCCACGGAGTGGTGAACGCCTCGGTGGCGACGAGAACACCGTTGACATACAGCCGCATCTGAGCGGTGTCGATGTCATACACGGCGACCACATGCGACCACTCCCCCAGCCGAGCCGCCGCACATGTCGGCGAACCCGCGGGGCAGGCGTTCTGAACGGCCCTGACGAGCGGAGCGCCCGCAGTGTCGGACGCCGCTCGCTGGAATACCCAGCCGGTGCTGTTGTGATAAACCTCGAAACCACGATTGGCCGCACCGGCCTGATGTGCTGCGACCGAGACCCGGTCCTCGACCGCCGGCTGCGCCCACAACGACACCGCGAAACTCTGGTAAGTGTCGAGCACCGGCTGCGTGGTCACGGCGCGATCGTCCACACCGTCCAGATTCATCCCGGTCCCGGTCACAGCCGGGCCACCCAGCCGCGGCGACCCATGCAGCACAGCCTCCACCAGCTGACCGTGGCCGGTCAGCGAAGTCGCCTTGGCGTCCTCGTCGAACGACCACACGACCTTGGCCGGTCGTTGCGGGGACGTCACCGGCTGCTTGGCGGCCAGGCGGGCGATCTGATCAGCGGGTAGCTGATTGTCGAAGAACTGCGCCTCGTCCAGGTCTCCGGAGAAGAACGACTTGAACGTGCCGTTCTGGGCGCCGGCGCCGATCACCGTCTGCCCGCGCGCGTCCCACGGTCCGCTGAAAGGTGCCGTCGCCGCGAGTGTCCCGTTCACATACAACTTCAGTAGCTTGTTCGTGTTGTCGAACACGCCCGCGACATGCGTCCAGGTAGCCAACCGGCTCGCGGCACATGCCGTGTCGCCGACCGGACAGGATGGCTGGGAAGCCGTCACGAGTCCCTGGCCGGCCTGGTTGTCGGAGGTGAACCGCCCGAACACCCAGCCGCCAGAGGTGGGTGAGTAGTACAGCTGGAAGCCACTGGTGTACTGCCCACTCTGCGACAACGCCATCAAGGGCTGGGTGGGCTGCTGGGCCGGCAGCCTCGCCCACACCGACACCGCGAAGCTCTTCCCCGTGTTCAACACTGGAGCCGCCGTGGCGGCGTAGCCGTCCGCGCCATCCAGATGCACCCCCGTCGCGGTATCACCCACACCCGCACCACCGGCGTGCGCGCCGCCATGAAGATCGGCCACCCAAGCGCCGCCGGTACCACCGACCGACGACGCGCCCGCCTGCTCATCCAGCCCCAGCGACAGGCGCTCCGGCTGCCCGGCCCGCACCCGGAACTGATATCTGGTGATCTGGCTGCCGTTGCCGGCGGTGTCGAAGGCCTGCGCCGTCACATAGTTCACGCCCGGCTTGGTCGGCATGAACTTCACCGACACCACGCCGCCACCGGAGGTGCTCACGGTGTGGGCACTGCTGGGATCGTCGTTGATGCCGAACCAGTACTTGACGACATCCGTCGAAGCCGAGTCGATCGCGAACGACCCATAACGGCCCACACCATCCGTCCACGGATCAGCAGGATTCTCCGGATCAGAAGCCGGATACTGCCCAGAGGAGATGGCCGGTCCCGCCGGCACGGACGTGTCGTAGATCAACCAGCAGGTCGTCGCCGAACCCGCCCAGGACCACGGCGAATATTCAGCTTTGTCGTAAGAGCGCGCGTACCAGCCGATGACCTTGTTCTTCGGCACGCTTGCGGGCAGGGTGGCCTCGAAATCGGAACCCGACTGTTTGTACGTCGACAGCGCGGACGCCCAGCGCATGATCGATCCCTTGCCGTCTCCGGAGTCCCAGTTGGCGGCGAACTGCACCGCCACGGCCTCATCATCGGGATCGGTCACGTTGTTCGCCGTCAACTTCGGCAGGCTACGCACATACTTGGGCGCGCCGGCCTTCCCACATGCCCCGCCCGGCTGTGACGTCAACTGCGACATGGAGATCTGTGCCGGAGGCCGGTTGTACTCCACCCGCAGGGAGGCGTGATCGGAGAAACGCTTCCACCCATACGGATCGTTCTCATCGCTCGCCCTGATCCCGAACGTGGTGGTCGTCCAACCATGTGCCGCCGCCTCCTGCACGGCCCGCCCCGCCCAGAACTCGACATCACCGGCGGCACACCCGGATCCATAGCCATGCGCGGTGTTCACCGTCTGCAGCTTGTCGATCCAGAAGCCGGAGGCCAGCTGGGAATTCCACGTCGTGGACGACGAGATCCCCTTCGTCCGCCACAGCTCGACGTTCCGCGGCTCGCAACTGTAGGCGTGGGTCTCCCGCACCACGAACTCCGCCGACACGATCTTCTTCCCGATGAATTCAGAGGTCGGCACCTGATAGAACAACCGCTTCACATCAGCGGGCGCGCACCGGGATTCGTCCGCGCAGTAGCCGACGCCGGCATCGGAATCACCGTTGAACTTCCACTGCGGCGATGATGCCCAGTACCGCGACGCCATCGTCCAGCTCGACGCCACCGGCGAAGACACTTTCGGATCGATGTACACCGGATACCGGGCGTTCTCTAACAGCCCCTGATCAGGGGTGAGCACCAGTTCCCGGCCGCCGGAGGCAAGAGCCACGCCGATCGGCGCGACCTTCGCCGAATCCCCCGGTCCAGCAGAGGCGTCCGGCACCGTCCCGGCCTGCGCGGGAGCTGCCGCCGCGCCGGCCCGCGCCTGGGCCGTCGCGGTGCCCGCGGCGCCGGAATCCCACATCATCGGCTTCGGCGCCTCGAACACCACCCCGCCGGCACCCGGATCCACGGCCTGAAAGCCCCCGTCAGGCGTCCGGCTCATCATCATTCCACCGGAATCCATCGCCAGCCGCAGCTCAGCCAGACGCGGATCCGCCGCCGCCGCCGCGGTCTTGACCACCAGCACCTCCGACGCGCCGTCCACATCGGCGCGCGCCAGAAGATCCACGCCGGGCAGAACCTCGGGATAGGTCGCGGTGTCGCCCGCGATGGACGGCGCGGGCAGCGCCGCCGGCCACGACAGGCTCAGCTTCCGCCCGGCACGCTCCAAAGTGATCAGCGGCTGGTCCCCGCCACCGGAGAACGCGATCTCAACAGCGGCCACCTTCGGCCCGACCGACCCGTCCGGACGCCGCTCCAGCCCGGTGTCGATGGCCTTCCATTCCCCACCGACCCGGCTCCGCACCGGCCGCAGGTGCTTCACCGCCTGCAAATGACCCTGCGAAGTGGCGTACACCTCGCTGGACTCACCGCGCAGCGAGGCGATCTCAACGTTCTGGCCCGTGCGGGCGGCCTCCGCCAGCGCCGCGTTCTCAGTGTCGACCACGAGGGGCGACGGAGTCACAGTACGCGGCGCGGCGGACATCTCCGTGCTCGCCGCAGCTCGGCCGCCCAGCACGGCATGGCAGGCAACCAACAGCACCAAGCCCGAGAAGAACGCGGTTAATCGCGCATATCTGTGGTCCAGCATCGTGCTCCACCTTTCGATATTATCTGTATTTCATATCATATGAAGATCGCATACCGCAGAGGGGGTGGGATCATGAACACCTGTCGGCCCCGCCCCATCCAGGTGTTCATGTGGGCGCGGCGAGACAGACGGCGATCCCGCGACCGAATCGTGTGACGGGATCGCGATCACCCTGCGGGCGTCGGTCTTCAGCCGATGCCGTTCACCTGCGGACTGGACGAGATCCCTTGCGTGTCGTGGCCGGTCGATCCGCCGGCGATGCGCCGCAGAAACGCGGCGACGGCGGAGGGGTGAGTGAGGTGCGGATGGTGCCCGGTGGCGGGAATGGTCATGACGGTGGCCGGGCCGGGGTCACCGATCAGCGGATCGAGTTGTCCGGTGACGATGTGGATCGGGACCGAGGCGGGCATGGACCGACTGAGCAGGGCATGGAGGGCGGCGCGTTCGGTGGCGTGGTTGGCGTCCCGGAGCCAGCGAGCCGTGCGGCGGGCGACGCCGGGCCGGTGCAGTTGGGCGGCGGCGCTCGCGACGGCTCGGCGGGTCTCGTCGGAGGAGCTGCTGCCGCTCGGGCCGAGGAGTGCGGCCGCGAGCCGGTCGGCGGAGATTCGCTTCAGGAGTGGTGCGGCGAGCGCCGGTGTGCGGAGCGATGGTGGGGGCCGCTGCTGCAGGAAGTAAGGGGAGATGAGGAGCAGCGCGGCGACGCGATCGGGATAGGCGGCAGCGTAGCGGAGCGCTGGTGCGGTGGCCGCGGAGTGGGCGACGATGACGGGCCGGGTCCGTACGGGTGCCAGCAGGTCGCTGAGCCAGTCCAGCGGGGTGGCCGTCGTGGGGGCCGAACGGCCGAGTCCCGGCAGGTCGGCGACGAGGGCGGGCGCGTCCAGCTCGCTTAGCACTTCCTGCCAGGACTCGCCGTCGAGGGGAAGTCCGTGCAGGAAAACGAAGCCGGGCGCGGTCCGGTCGCCTGCGACGTAGGTCCGGGACCCGCTGACTTCATGAAAACCGCCGGCCGGCCCGCCTGGGGCCGTCCCGAACCGCTCCGCCACCAGCCGATCAGCCCAGCGGCGCAACGCGGTCTCGACGGGAGGCCGCCGGAGCCCCGCGGTCTCGGCGACCCTCTCGGCCGAAGCCGTGTCATAGCGGTCCTCGGTCAGGAAGCCCAGCGTCTCGGGGTTGGCTCCGGTCAGCGCAGCGGGAAGGCGGCGGATCAGGGCGACCGGCACGTGGATCTTCGGCGCGGGTACGCCCAGGTGGCCGGCGAGCAACCTGATCATGTCGGGCAGGTCCGGGGTGTTCTCGTCGAGCACCCAGTGCAGGCCGCCGGGCCGCGGGTCGTGTTCGGGAAGCGCGGCCATGAACTTCGCGAAATGATCGACAGTGACCACGGGCACGAAGGTACGGGCGGTTCCCGGCAGCGCGGGTAGCCGGCCCGTCCACAGGTCGCGCACCACTTCAGCCAGGCCGATGTACTGGCCGGACTCGCCCGTGGCCGAGTGGCCGATCACGCTGCTGGGGTTCACCACGGTCAGGGGAACGCCCAGTTTCGCCGCGACGACCCGTACGGCCGCGTCCCCTTCGGTCTTGGAGCCTTCGTAAGCCCCCGCGTCTCGGTAGAGCCGCACCAGTTCGGCCTCCGGGAGCGGATATTGCGCCGATGCGGCCAGCCCGACCCGGTAACCCGAGACGTGGATCAGCCGGCGCAGCCCGGGCCGGGTCGCGGCCCAGCGCAGCACATTGAGGGCGCCCTCGACATTGACCGCCCTGGCCTCCTCGCGGCGCAGCCCGAACCGGTAGATGCCGGCGGCGCTGAAGACATCCCGTACCCCGGCGAGCCGCTGGTCGTCCGCCGCGCTCAGCCCCAGGCCCGCACCGCTCGTGAGATCACCGGCCACGACCGCGAGCCGCTCCGCGGCCACGCCGTGATCTCGCAGCCAGGCGCGTAACTCGTCGTCCGCCTTCGACGCGCGGACGACGGCCGCGACCCTGCGACCCTGATCCAGCAGGTGCAGCAGCGTCCACCTGCCGATGAAGCCGGTCGCGCCGAACACCACGGCGTCCGGCGCGCTGGACGAAGTCTCTTCCATCCCACTTGCCTCTCTAGACCGATCTGCATATTCACAGCCGAAAAAAAAGATGCTTGGCGGCCAATCGGTGCCAGATGGCCGGATGATGCGCTGACTGATCCGCCCGATGGAGAGTCGCCGACCAGTTGGCCCACAAGCGTCCGAGCAGCCTCGATCAGCCGGGCCCGCGTCCGATCGTCCTTGGTCGCGCCTTGATAAGATAGACCGATCTATATAATTTTGTCCAGGCCATGGGGAAATAAAGCGTGGATACAACGCGTCGTACGAGCCGGCCTCCGGTGTCACGACTGGTGAGCCCCGCTACAGCGACTCGGCATGACGTGGGTGGCTATCGAGGGCGGGTCCCCAGGTGCTGAGAGATACGCAGGAGGTAGCCGTCCGGGTCCTGCACCGCGAACTGGCGCACACCCACGGCGTCGACGGTGCGCTCGTACCAGCGCTCTTCCAACGGCAGCCACATCTCATAGCCGGCAGCGAGCAGCGTGGTGTGAATTTGGGCTACGTCATCCACTTCAACAGTGAGGTTGATCCCACGCCCGTAGGGGTAGTCCAGCTCCGCGCGCGGGTAGAGACGGTCCCAGCTCAACGGCTGCTCCAGCATCAGGTCCGCCCCACCACGTTCAAGCAAATCATCGGCGCGCAAGAGAACTTCGGCCCGGTGATCGGTTCCGGTCACAGCACCAGCAGGCCCGGACGCCGCTCTCGTCAGTGACGAAGGTGACCTCCTCCCTCCCTCACCGGCCTTGATCACCGCGCTGACTGTGACACGGTCACCGCTGTTCAGCGTGACGGTCCGCAGGACGGAGGCATGAGGCTGCGTGCCGGTGAATACCAGACGAGCGTTCGCTATCGACTAGATTACGATCGTTCGCTATTGTCGTTGCATGAACCTTCTTGCACTAGACGCAGCGGCGCTCGACCATGTGGGCAACCTGGTGGAGGGCCTGACCGAGGCGCAACTCGCTGCGGCAACCCCGTGCGCGGGCTGGACCGTGCGCGACCTGATCGACCATATGAACACCGAGCACGAGGCGATCTCCGAAGGACTCTTGAACGCCTTCATCACACTGGACCCTGATCCCAGGAGGGCCTTTCCCCAAGCCGCCGCGCGGTGGCGGGCGGCGTTCGGGCAGCCGGGCTTGCTGGAGCGGGACATCCACATCCCCAAGTACGGCGTACGGTACCCCTGCCGTCAGATCCTCTCGATACACCTGGCCGACATGCTCACCCACCACTGGGATATCAGCAGGGCCATCGGTCTCGATCCTGATCTGCCTGCCGACCTGCTGAGCGTGGCCGTGCCGGTCGCCCAGGCGTTGCCGGCCGAGGGGGCACTGCGCGGACCGGGACGCACATATGCGTCTCCGGTCCAGGTGCAGGAGAACGCCTCCCCCACCGATCTCCTCGTAGCGGCTCTGGGCCGCTCCCCGTCCTGGCGAGCCTCCCAAGAACCGGCCGCCAGGACGTCGTGACCAACCGCCGGGCCGCCCGCCGTCCGCGAGGCCCGATCAGACGGTGAGGAAGGGCTCGACGACGGCGAGGAAATCGGTCGTGCGCTCGATCATCGTCCAGTGTCCGCAACTGCCCAGGACGTGCAGCCGCGAATCGGGCAGCAGGTCCAGCAGGGCGGCGGAGGAACTCCACGGGACGACCTTGTCGTCGCGACCGTGGACCAGCAGCACCGGCTGGTCGATCGCGTTGAGCTCCGCTCCGGTCAAAGCGAGGTCGTCGACCCAGCGCTGGCGCGGCGGCGGGAACATGGCCTGCCACGAGTCGCGGACGGCCGGCCGGATGCTCGCCTCGTACCGCATCTGGACCAGGTCGTCAGTGATGAGGTCGCGGTTGTGGGCGAACAGCCCGATGACGCGGCGCGACTCCTCGATGCTGGGCTCGTAGCGCCAGACTCCGTCCAGGCCGTCGGGCAGCGGCATCGCGATCCCCATCGAGCCCATGAGGACGATGCGGCGGGGCAGGTAGGGGCGCGCGGCCGCGAGCGAGAGCGCGATCGCGCCGCCCATCGAGTTGCCGATGATGTCGATCTGGTCGATGCCGAGCTCGTCGAGCAGCGCCAGCGCGTGCCGGGTCCAGGACGCGCGGCCATACGTGCGGGCCTCACCGGTGGCCGTGCCGCCGAACCCGAGCTGGTCCGGCGCGATGACTCGCCGCGATGCCGCGAAGGCGGGGATGATCGGCCGCCAGTTCGCCAGCGCGGTCACCCCCGGGCCGGACCCGTGCAGCAACAGCAGCGGCGGTGCCGAGCTGCCGGCCGCGGGTTCGCCGGTGTCGATGACCGTTGTCGCGATCCCGCCGACCTCGACGGTCCGCGCGGCCGATGCCAGGTCTGTAGTCACACTCACGTTCACTCCTTTGTACTAAATGGTCAGACTGGCGTCGCGGAGGAGGGCGGTGCCCGCGTCGAGATCCACCACGTCGGCGAAGACGGTGCCCATCACCCGCAGGCTTCCGCGATGCAACTCCTCGAAGTAGCCGGCGACGGCATCGGCCACCACGACGACCTCCAGGTCGCGGAAGAAGGCGTCGCGTACGGTCGACTCGACACAGAAATCGGTCCGCACGCCCGCGACGACGATTCGCCCGATTCCCCGTTCCCGGAGCAGGGCCTCCAAGGGTGTCTCGAAGAACGCGCTGAAGCGCGGCTTGGTGGTCACGAGGTCATCGCCGCGCGCATCGAGGCCGGACAGCAGCTCGCTGCCCCAGGTGCCGGCCCGCAGGCCGGCACGTCGCAGGAACGGGCTCCGCTCGCCCAGCAGCCCCACCTGGCCGTCGTCGGACCACTCCATGCGCACCCAGACAACCGGGCGCGCGCCGGCGCGCGCCGCCGCCACCAGGGTGTTGACGCCGTCGACGAGCTGGGGCAGACGGTCGACCGTGAGGCCCGCGCGCGCGAAGACGCCGTCGGGGTGGCAGTAGTCGTTCTGCATGTCGATGACGATCAACGCCATCCCGGTCGCTGGATCGGTCATTCGATGAGCCTCCGTGTCACCGGTTGGATATCGATCGGCAGCAGCTTCAGCACGTTGCCGCCCAGGATCGCCTCCGCGTCGCCGGGCGGCATGCCCAGCTCCGAGATCGTGTCAAGCGGCACCTCATCGGCGAGGTCGAAGGGCATGTCGGTGCCGAGAAGCACGTGATCGGCGGTGACATCCTCGATCAGCCGGGACAGGGCCCTGATGTCGAAGACGGCCGTGTCGTAGTACAGGCCGGCGAGATAGTCCGCCGGGAGCTCGGGCGTGGTCCGCGCCGCCGCCTTGCGCCGCCATCCCAGGTTCAGCCGGCCGCCCACGCCATGGACGCAACCGCCGCCGTGAGCCAGGCACAGGATCAGATCATGCCGGTCCAGGACGCCGCCCAGGATCAGTCGTGCGGTGGCCAGCGCGGTCTCCACCGGATATCCGAGCAACTGCACCAGGTAGTACGACGCGAGCCGCTCGGCCGCCGACGCCCGGCTGGGGTGCAGCAGCGTGAAGCACCGGCGTGCCGACAGCTCCGCCCAGAGCTCCTCGTTCACCGGATCGTCGAGTTCGGCTCCGCCGCCGAAGGAGCCGACGGCCGCCCCGGCGAAGCCGAGCTGATCCAGGCAGCGCGCCAGCTCCCGCGCGGCGTCCGGGTGTCCGACCGGTACCGTGGCCAGGCCGAACAGCCGGTCGGGCGCGCCCGCCACGAACTGGGCGAGCGCGTCGTTCACCCGGCGCGTCACGTCGATGACCAGGTCGGGGTCCTCGCACATCGACCCGACCACGAACGGGGGTGCCGAGACGAGCTGCGCGTCCACCCCCGTCGTGTCCATGGCGGCCAGCCGGGCTGCCACGTCGTACTGCTCTCGGGGCACGGGGATGCGGGACCACCCGGCCAGGCCGCTGAGCTGGGGGTCCAGGGCGATGGCATGCTCGGCCAGCGACGACAGGTCGGCGTGGCCCTCCCGTGCCAGGTGCCGCAGCAGCGGCATGGGCATGGCGTGCGCATGGACGTCGATCACCGGGGTGCGTGCTCGCGCCTGCCTGTCCTCGACGCCGACGCGCCGGGACGGCTCAAGCACCCCGGTTCACCATGTACTGCTCGTACTCGTCCCCGAGTAGTGACCGGATGAGCGCCGTCGCCGGCGCGGACGTGCCGGCCTTCTCACCGGTGCCGAACAGCAGGCGGGCGAGCTGGCTGAGCAGGTACGGGTGCAACCCCAGCTCGTACAGCCGGCGGAAGTCACGGGTACGGATCGCCTCCCGCTCCTCCTCGGTGAGCGGGTACTCGGCCAGCACCGCCGCTTCGGATGCCTCGAAGCGAGTTCGCAGCTCGTCGTTCCACTTCAGGTCTTGCACGAGATCATTGGTCCGCAGTTGCGGCCGGAAGTGCTCCAGAGCCATCACTTCACCCCTGTCTTGACGCCGGGCCCGGTCACGTCCCAGAGCACCGCGCCGACGCCGCAGCGCCACTCGTCGAAGGCGACGTAGCCCAGCGACGTGCACGGCCGCTCGCCGATGGCCCCCATGACCACGATCCAGGACAGCAGCTCGGAGGTTCCGCCGGAACCGGCCTGCTCCATCCGGTCGAAGGTCGCCTCGGCCAGGACCTTCTCATGGTCGCCGGCCTCCAGCAGGCTCATCCACCAGTGATCGAACTTCTCGTCGATCTCCAGGTAGCGGGGTCCGCCCGGCTCGTGGCTGAGTCCGCCCGACCCGAACAGACCGACCCGTAGATCGCCCGGCAATCCCGTGCGGATCGCCTCACCGAGCGCCGCGCCGAAGGCATAACACGCTCGCTCATCCGGTACGGGCGGGACGGTGCAGTTCTGCAGGACGGGAACGAGCCGTACCCCCGTCTCCGCCAGCCCCGTCTTGGTGACCGGCACCGAGATGTTGTCGTCGAAGCGCAGGTTCTCCCACGCGCCGGCGACGTTCACGCTCGACGTGCCATGCAGCCGGTCGAAGAGTGCGGAGGCGACATCGGGGGCACCGGGGATGTCGTAGTCGGGGACCCGCAACCACGGCTTGAACCATTCGTCCGGCCCGCGGTGGCGATCGGCGAGGCCGAAGGTGAAGTCGACGCCGGCACCGACCCGGTGATTCGCGACGTGGTCGTTCCCGACGATCACGAGCACGTCGATCGCGGACGCCACGATGGCCTCCCGGATCGCGGTGTACGCCTGGTTCACCACCCGCCGGTCGTCCTCCGGCGCCATGTCGAACCATCCGGTCAGCCCCGGCGCGTGGCTGGCGGCGACGGCGAGAGATATTTCGGCCATGTTCCTCTCCGATCAGTTGTCCGCGGCCACGGCGTCGGCCATGGCCTTGGCGTGGTGGTCGTAGTAGCGCCACTCGTCGTAGGACGGGTGCGGGCTGCCGTGGTAGGCCAGAGGCGTCACTTTCGGCGCGTGCTCCGCGCCCCTGCGCCATTCCGTCAGTTCGCGCGCGGACAGGTTCGCCGGGGCCAGGTGCTCCTGCTCGTCCCAGTTGACGAGCTCGGGGAAGTACCGCCCGACCAGCGCTGTCTCGGTCTCCCCGCCGTGCGCCCCCAGTCCTCCGCGCCACCGTTCCGGCGGATCGTACAGCCGCCACATCGGCTCGTCCCCGGTCTGCTCCAGGCGCGCGAGCGAGGAGCCGTCGTCGAGCCACTGGACGCCGGTGTGGCCGTCGGCGTTCTTGCTCCGCACGACATCGACCACCATCTGCTTGTGCCGGATGTCGCCCTGGTGGTTGACGAGGAAGACGTGAGTGAAGCCGGTGGCGAGGATGGTGTCGAGGATGTCGGACAGCAGCCCTTCCGCGATCTCGCGGCGCACCCGGAACGATCCTGGGAAGGCGCCCGTGACGAAGTTGATCCCCCAGTAGTACGGGGGCGCGATGAGGCTCTCCACACCACGTTCGGCGAGTCGCCGCCGGGTGAGCTTGCACAGCAGGTACGAGCCGTACACGTCGGTGCCGAGCGGCAGGTGCGGACCGTGCGCCTCGATGACGCCCAGCGGCAGGAGCACCGGCGGTCTGCGCAGTGCGGCGGCCTCAAGCTCCTGCCCGGTCATCTCGGCCATGGTGTCCTCGAAGATCGAATAGGACATCGTGGTCACTCCGCGTCTTCCTTGACCGTCTGCCAGGACGTGCCGTCGAAGT
This sequence comes from Nonomuraea sp. NPDC002799, assembly GCF_053592075.1. Taxonomy (NCBI): domain Bacteria; kingdom Bacillati; phylum Actinomycetota; class Actinomycetes; order Streptosporangiales; family Streptosporangiaceae; genus Nonomuraea; species Nonomuraea sp. NPDC002799. The sequence continues at coordinate 14,919 of NZ_JBSFVA010000057.1, read as the reverse complement.
GCTGGACGACCTGTCCGTGCACCGGGGGCGCGGTGGCGTCGGTGGCGTCGAGCGTGACACCCGGCATGAGGACGTCGACGGCCGGGGCGTGGGCCAGTGTGCGGACCGCGTCCATCAGGGCCTGCCGGGTCGGCGCCTTGGTCTGCTCCAGCGTGGCCACCAGCGTCTCGGCCTCGCCGTAGGAGATCTCGCCGTTCACCAGGTTGCCGAGCGCCTTGGGATACTCCTTGATGCTCTCCAGGTATCCCTTGACACCGGTGTCGTCCTGCCACTGCGGGTCGTCCGCGGCCTTGATGAAGGACGCGGTGTACAGGTCGTCGAGGCCGGTCAGCTTGCCCAGCTTGAGGATTCCACTGATGTCGGCGGTGTTGTTCACCATGTAGATCTCCGGCGACCAGCCGAGCGTGCCCGCGTGCTTGATGCCGCTGATCATGAGCGGTGGGATCACCACGCCCATGTACAGCACGTCGGCTTTGGTGCTCGCCAGGGCGGAGACCTGGCTGTCCACGGTCGAGTCGGTGCGGCCGTACGTGGCGATCTTCACGATCTCAACTTCGGAGCCTTTGATGCCGGCCTGCAGGCCCGTCAGATAGCCCTGCCCGAGATCGTCGTTCTGCCTGAGGACGGCGACCGTCATCGGCTTGTTCCGCGCCGCCAGATACTTGCCGTACGTCTCTCCTTCGGAGATGGGCGTCGGCCCCCATCCGACCGTCCACGGGTTCTTCGCCCGGTCGCTGAACTTCTCCGAGCCCGAGTGCACGTACAGGTGCGGGACCTTGTCGGCGTTCGCACGCGGCATGATCGCCAGGTTGGGCCCGGTGCCGAGCGGCTGGAACACCGCGAACACCGCGTCCTGGTGGACCAGACGCTGGTAGTTCTGCACACTCTTGGCGGGATCGTAGGCGTCGTCGTAGTACACGTACTTGATGGTGCGGGTCTTGCCGTCGGCCATCTTGACCCCGCCCTGCGCGTTGACGTGGGCGAAGTACGCCTGCGAAGCCGCGATCGTGGCCTCGCCCGCGCTCGCCAGCGGCCCGGACAGGGGCTGGCTCGTGCCGATGGTGATGGTCGTGTCGGTGATGCCGGGATCGCTGGGGATGGTCGACCCGGCTGTACCGGCCGTACCGGCGTCGCGGCCACAGGCCGCGAGCATGAGTAACCCTGCCGCGCCGGCGGCCAGCGCCAGGTTTCGCGTGAACGGTGCCAACGAGATCACTCCGGAGGTGGAGGGAACCTTCGTACGCCAAGCCTCGGGGGGCCTTCGTCTCGTCGGGTTCGGGGATGGGAGCGTAAGCACATCGAGCATCGTAAAGATGCTTTCGATGCATTGAATATAGCCTTTGAGTCAGACTGCGGCAAGGTCTGCGATCAGGAGACAACGCGCTGCTCAGCCGGCGCCGCGGGGATCGATTCCGCCGGACGTCGCGCCACGATCAGCCTGGACCAGGCGGCCCGCAGCGCTCCGCCGATCCCACCCGGCACCATGAGCAGCACGATCAGCAGGGCGACGCCGAAGAACAGTGCGGAGCGCCCGGGCGTGGCCCGGTCCGTGATGTTCGGGACAAGGATGTAGAAGGCCGCTCCGATCACACAGCCGAGCGGGCTGCGCACGCCCCCGACGACGAGGGCCACGAGCATCGATATCGACAGCGTGAGCGCGAGGGAGTCGACGCCGATGTAGCGGACCGCGGTGAGGTACAGCCAACCCGCGACACCCCCGTACGCCGAGGCGATCGCGAAGGCGAGGATCTTGTAGCGCTGCACGGGTATTCCCACCGACGAGGCGGCGATCTCACTGGTCCGGATCAGCGTCAGGGCCCGGCCCACCCGGCCGGCCAGCAGATTGCGCGCCAGCAGGAACATCACGGCACCGATGGCGAGCACGAGCAGATACTGCCACTGGTCATCGGCCAATCCGCTCCAGCTCGGCGCCGAGATCGTGCTCACCGCAAGCCCGATGGCGCCTCCGGTCAGCCCTTCCAGCCGGATGGCGAGCGGAACGGCGACGACGGGCAGGGCCAACGTGATCACCCCGAAGGCGAACCCCCGCAGCCGCACGGCCGGAATGGCCACGATCACCCCGGCCACCGCGCACAGGATCGGTGCGAGCAGGAAGCCGCCCACGACCGGCCAGCCGTGGGCGAAGCCGTAGGCGCCCACGTAGGCGCCGATGCCGAAGAACGCACTCTGCCCGAGCGTCACCTGACCCGCGTACCCGGTCAGCACGTCGATCCCGCGGATCGCCACGGCCAGCGCGATCACCAGCGTGAGCTGGAGGTTGGTGTAAGGCGAGGCGTTGAAGGGGATCACGACGGCGGCGACGGCGACGGCGATGCCCGCGGCCCATCTGGCCGCCCGCCGATCGGCGAGGCTTCCCAGCCACGAGGGCCGGACGGCGTTCGTCAAGCGGGTCATACCCGCATCACTTCCCTTCGCCCCAACAGGCCCTGCGGCCGGATCAGGAGCACGACCGCCATGATCACAAGTGGGACCGCGATCTGCAGGTCGGTTCCCACCAGCGGGATGTAGGTGCCGGCCAGGTTCTGCGCGATGCCGAGCGTCCACGCGGCGACGATGGCGCCGATCGGGCTGTCGAGCCCACCGAGTATCGCCGCCGCCACCGCGTAGGTCAGGACGTTGTCGAGCATGCCGGGCTGCAGCGAGATCTTCGGCGCGATCAGCACTCCGCCCAGACTGCCGACCGCCCCCGCCAGCGCCCAGCCCGTCATCAGCAGCAGACCGATCGGCAGCCCGGACAACGCGCTCGACTGCGGATTGTCGGCGACGGCCCGCAGCGCCAGCCCCAGCCGCGTGCCCCGGAACAGGGCCTGCATGACGAGGATGACCGCGATCAACACGCCCACGATGCCGATGTCCTGCAAGGTGAAGCGCATCGTGCCGACGCTGAGGTCGCGTGCTGGAAACAGCGAGGGGATCGTCTTCAGGTCCGCGCCCCAGAGCCAGATCACCACGCCGTTGAACGTGGTCAGGAGGCCGACGGTGACGATGATCGTGGTGAGGTGGTCGCGCCCCTCGAAGCGGCGGATCAGCAATCGCTCGACAGCGGCCCCGACGAGGATCGCGATGACGATCGCCAGGACGACGGCCGGCACGATCGGAACGCCCGCCTGTGTCATCGCCCAGGCCAGATAGGTCGACAGCACGGCCATCTGCCCCTGGGCGAAGTTGATCATCCCCGTGGATCGATAGACCAGCACGAGGGCCAGTGCTAACGCACCGTAGATCGAACCAGTGGTCATCCCATCGATGACCTGCTGAAGTGCGTGCATCGGAAGGTACCTCACGTTCCGAGGTAGGCGCGGCGTACGTCGTCGCGGCCGGCGATCTCCGCCGCCGGCCCCGCTACCACGACGCGCCCGAATTCGAGCACGGACGCCCGATCGGCCAGGCCGAGGGCGAGGTTCGCGTTCTGCTCGACGACCAGCATGGACACGCCCCACTCGGTCTGGAAGCCGAGCAGTGCGTCGAAGACCCGGCGCGTGATCACGGGCGCGAGGCCGAGCGACGGCTCGTCGAGGACCAGCAACTTCGGGCGGCTCATCAGCGCTCGGCAGATGGCCAGCATCTGCTGCTCGCCGCCGGACATGGTGCCGGCCGCCGCCTTGACGCGCTTGGCCAGCGCCGGGAACATGGCCAGGCATCGGTCGAGGTCGCCGCGTACCGCTGAGCGGTCGCGCCGGAGCAGCGCGCCGACCATCATGTTGTCCCGGACGCTGAGGTTGGCCAGCGAACCGCGCCCCTGGGGGACGTGCGCCACCCCGAGGCGGGCGATCCGCTCGGTGCTCAGGCCCGTGATGTCGAGGCCGTCGAAGACGATCTCGCCCCGGCGGCGGATCATGCCGCACAGCGCCCGCAGCGTGGTCGTCTTGCCCGCGCCGTTCGCGCCGAGAAGCGCCGTCGTACCGCCCGTCTCGACCGTCAGCTCCACGCCGTGCAGCACTTCGGCCGCGCCGTATCCGGCGCGCAGGTCGCGGATCTCCAGCAGCGCCATCACGCGGCTCCCAGGTACGCCTCGACGACCGCCGGATCGAGCTGCACCTGCGCGGCGGTGCCCTCGGCGACCTTGACGCCCTCCACCAAAGCGACCACCTTGTCGGTGATCGCGGAGATCATGCCCATGTGATGCTCGACAAGGAGAACCGAGATGCCGTGGTCGTCCCGAATCTGGCGGATCACCGTGGCGAGGGCCATGACCTCCTCGTGGGTCAGACCGGAGGCGAGTTCGTCCAGCAAGAGCAGCGTCGGCCTGGTGAGCAGCGCCCGCGCCAGCTCGACGCGCTTCTGCCCGCCGTAAGACAGCTCGCCGGCTTTGAGGTTCGCCTGATGCCCGATCTCCAGATAGTCGAGCAGGTCCCGGGCGGCCCGCGTGGTCCGCCGCTCGTCCCGGACAGCCCACGGCAACCGCAGCGCGTACGACAGCGGACCCGACCGGATGCCGCCGTGGCCACCCACCAGGACGTTCTCCATGACGGTGGACGAGGGCTCCAGGATCGGATGCTGGAAGGTGCGGGCCACCCCATGGCGGGGCAGTTCGTGTGGCTTGCGCCGGGTCACGTCCGTTCCCGCGACGCGGATCCACCCGGACGTCGCCGGATAGTAGCCGCAGACGCAGTTGAACAGGGACGTCTTTCCCGCGCCGTTCGGTCCGACCAGGCCGACGATCGTGCGAGATTCGACGACCAGGTCCACGGAGGTAAGTGCCCGGACTCCGCCGAGCAAGAGCGACAACTGGATGATCTCAAGGGTGGGCGGTGGGTCTCCGGACGGCGGATCGGGCTGAGGCACGCGATTCCCATCTCTCTTCGCAGACGGCACCCGAGGGCGACGTCTTCAATAGACCCATCGAATATATCCTTTGAAAGAAGTAGCAACAAGAGACCAAAGTCCAATTTCGGTCATTTACGGAGATCCACCGGGGCTCCGCGTTGCCTTACGGCAGCACGGAGCCGACCCATGAGCCTGGTGACGCGAGCCGCGACGGCGGGCGATACGGGCGGCATTCCTCGCCACGTGACGCATCACTTCCGTACGCACGCGCGCCGGGAACGAAGTCCCCGGCCAGAAACGAGTGGATCAGCGGCTGGTCAGCCGCACGTGCCGCTGCCCGGCCCGCCATGCGGCCTCGACATCTCCGGCGCAGACCGCCTCCACGATGGCCGTGTGCGTCTCCCTGGCCTCGGCGCCGCCGAAGTCGCCGTCGGGCACGACCGCGTTCACCTGGCTCTCGATGAAGTCGAGCAAGCTAAGGTAGAGGTGCCGGAGCACGAGGTTGGGGCTCACCTCGGCGAGTCTGCGATGCAAGGCCCAGTTGGCCGCGAGGTAGGTGTTCGGGTCGTCCAGGCTGCGGAGCAGCTTCCGCAGCAGGGCGTTGAGTTCCACGATGTCGCCGTCCGTGCGATGCCGCGCGGCCTCCACCACGACCATCGGGTCAAGGTTGTCCCGCACGGCGAGGCAGTCGGCCACAGTGATCGGCTCGCTGCGCAGCTCAAGGACCTTGTGGCCGAGGCGCACGAACGCGGCCGGCTGACTGACGAAGATCCCGCCTCCGTTGCCGGGCCGGGTCTCAACCAGCCCACGGGCCTCCAGCATGCGGACCGTCTCGCTCACCGTGGCGGCGGCCACCCCATACTTGACCCGCAGATCCGCTCGCGTTCCCAGCCGGTCCCCTTGCGCCCACTCACCGGACAGGATCCGGCCCTCGATCTCACGAACCAGCACCTCGGCCCGCGACACCTTGGGCGGCAGCGAAACGGCATCCGTCACGTAAGCAATTCCGATCTCTCACGAACGACCCTCAGATCGACTGGCGGCCGGTTGCCCTCTGGCGAGCTCACACGCCAGCCACTCCCCCATTGAGCATACTGGATATCCTCAATCAAATCGATGATCTTCTCACCGCCCGCCTCTGAACCAACGATGCTGTCGGCAGCCAGGCGTGCAGGCCGGGAAGCTCGCTACGGCGTCCAACCGCGCTGAACTCCGCAGGATGCCAGTCGCGCCCTGCGGCCCTGCGTCTTCACGTTATTGGTGTGGCGTGAAGCCCATGTACTCGTAGAGGCGTCGGGCCCTGGTGTTGTCCTCCGTCACCGCAAGGGACAACAGCGGATAGCCCTGCTCGCCGAGAGCGTGCACCACCGCCTCGATCAGCCGCCGTCCCAGCCCCCGGCCGGCATGTGACGGCGCGGTGAAGATGTACGCCAGCAGCGGCACTTCTTTCCACAGCGTCACCAATGCGGCGGCTACCGGCCGGGCACCGGCATCGGCCACGAAGGACGCCCCGGGCAGGAAAGGCCCATGGACGCCGGCAAAAGCCAGACGGATCTCCTCCGTCGCGGAGGTGACACTGCTCCCGGCGTCCCGTTCATCGGGCGTTCCCCGATACGCATTCCACATCACTTGCCCCAGAGCGGGGACGTCAGCCTCTTCTGGATGCCGGAAGTCGTGAGCCGGCACGGTCTGCGGCAGCCGCACGTCGAGACGGAACCGCTTCGGAACCACCGGAAGATCGGTCATGCTGCCACTCACCTTCTTCAACGCGCCGGATTCAGTCCCCAAGACGTCGCACCCCAACGGATACTGCCAGACGCATCATGAGATCAGTGCACTGAGCTGGGGCACAACTTGCCCCAGCTCCCGCCAGGGCCGCGAACGACCTGCTCGCTGCCGCCCGGGAGGGCTGCTCAGCCGGTCTGCGCGGCCGGCTCCGCCACCGGCTGAGCCGACCGGCGCGACGTCAGAGCCAGCACCGCGGCGGCCAGCGGGAAGGCCGCGACCACCACCAGGACGCCGGACAGTCCCATCGACGCCGACAGCGCCCCCGCCACGGCCGAGCCCGTCGCACCGCCGACGAAGAACGTCAGGTTGAGCAGCCCCATCCCCATACCGCGCAGGTGCGCAGGCAACCTGGCCGACATCTCCCCGGTGAGCACGACCTGCGTGACAGCGAACGCGGCCAGGCTGAGCGCGGCGGCCGCCACTTCCGTTGGCCCATCCGCCCGCCAGGCGGCCAGGCCGAGCGCCAGGGACGCGGCCAGCGTCGTGCCCGCCAGCAGCCAGCGCCCGCTCTGTCCCGCCAGCAGAGCGGCCTTGCGTGAGAGCAGCGCCCCCACCGCCGCGCCGGGCAGCAACGCCGCCCCGATCACCAGCACACTCCAGCCGTGTGAGCCCGCCAGCAGCTGCGGCACCGCGTACATCGTGGCGAACAGCCCGGCGAAGACGCCGCTCCCCACACCCACCGCGTTCCTGAACATCTTGTCGGTGAGCACCGCGCGGGGCAGGAAACCGTCCATGTGCCGCCACGTCCACCCCACCAGCCCGGCTCCGGCCACGACGAGCAGTGCCGCCAGCCCGGCCGTGAGGGTGGAGCCGAGCTGAAGCGACCGCGCCTGCACGAGCACCAGCAGCGTGCTCGCCACCACGGTCAGCAGGGCGGCTCCAGTGACGTCGACCGGCCGGCCCGAGCCTGCCCGCCGCACCAGAGGCAGGCAGAACGGGACGGCCGGGACAGACAGCACGGGCAGGATCAGGGTGACCCGCCAGCTCAGCCAGGTGGTCACCGCGCCGCCGACCAGCGTGGCGCCGGCCGCGAACACCGCGATGACCATCCCGTACCCGGCCAGCACCCGGGGCCGGTGACCCGGATCGACGGCGGCCAGCAGGGCCGCACCGCTCGCGGCCGTCGCCCCCGACCCGGCCGCCAGGACCAGCCGGCCCGCCACCAGGACACCCAGGTCCGGCGCGAGCAGGCAGATCACGGCGCCCGCGCCCAGCACCACCGTCCCGGCTACCAACGCCAAGCGGACGCCCCGGGTGTCGGCGATCCGCCCGAAGACGGCGACGCCCACGCCGAGCGCCAGAGCGTGCGCGGTCAGCACCCAGGCCACGGCCGCCGGCCCGGCCTGTAGCGCGGTGGCGACACGGGGCAGCGCCACGCCCGCAGCGGTGACCCCGAAGACCGACGGACCGAACAGCGCGCCCAGACGCACAGCCGTCGAACCGGGGCCAATCGCACGAATGTGAGTGGACATCGAACTCTCTTTCAGCGGGGCAGGCCAGGAGGTCATCAGAGGAAGTGCACGTCGTAGCGCTCCTGCTCGGGCAGAAGGTTGTCGAAGGAGTCCAGGCCGTGCTGGATTCGGCCCAGCGCGCGGAAATAGCCGAAGCGATCCACTCCCGGGGTCAGCACCACCAGCACGTCCGCCGTCGACCCGGGCGCGGCGCCGAAGGCATGCGGCATCCTGGGCGGCACCACCACCAGCCCGCCCGCGCCCACCGGCATCACCTCACCGTCGAGTTCGAACTCCATCTCGCCGTCGACCACGTAGAACAGCTCGCTCGACAGCGCGTGGTAGTGACGGCGGGCGCCCCTCGCGCCCTCGGCCAGGGTGAGGCGGTTGGCGCCCAGCGCGCCAGCCGTGTGGGCGGCCTCGGCCAGCAGCAGGAATCCCCCGCCGTTCGGCAAGGTGACGCGCTCGGCATCCTCCGGCCGCACCACCAGAACGTCATGAACAGACATCTCGAAACTCCTTTCGCCACAACGCTGTCCATTCGAGCGCGGGAACACGCGACGAACCAGAAGCGGTTGACGCCTGCAGTCATCACCGATCCAGATGAATCGAGGCGAGCGATGGAACTGCGGCAACTGCAGTACTTCGTGGCGGTGGCCGAGGAAGGCGGCTTCGGCCGGGCGGCCGAGCGGCTCCGCATCGTCCAGTCCGCGGTCAGCCAGCAGGTCCGCCGCCTGGAGCGGGAGCTCGGAGCGCCCCTGTTCAGCCGCTCCACCCGGCACGTACGGCTGTCAGCAGCGGGCGAACGGCTGCTGCCCGAGGCCCGCGCGACGCTGGCGGCGGCGCACCGCCTCACGCAGGTGGCCGCCGACATCACTTCCGGCGCGGACGGCGTCCTGCGACTCGGCGTCGTGCAGGGGCCCGGCGACCGGATCTACCGGTTGCTCACCGAGCTGGCCGCGCTCGCACCCGGGCTCCAGGTCGGGCTCAAGCGGCTGCCCGCAGCCGAGAGGCTGGCTGCGGTCCGCTCCGGCGAACTGGACGCCGCGCTGGTACGCGCCATGGACACCGCGCAGGCGCGCGCGGACGACACCGTCCCCGGCCTCGAACTCCTGCCAGTGTGGACCGACCCGCTCTACGTGGCCCTACCCGACTCGCACTCGCTAGCCGCGGAACAGGAGCTGTGCCTGGAGAAGCTGGCCATGCTGCCGTTGCGACTCGCTCCAAGGCAGAGCAGCCCGCCCTTTCACGACCTGATCATCGGTGCCTGCCGGGCGGCGGGAGCGGAGCCGATCCTGGGGCCGCCGTTCACCGACTTCCAGGGCACGCTCACCACGATGGCCGCCGCGGAGCCGTCTTGGACGGTGTTCTACGAGGTGGCGAGCCTGCCATCCGTGTCAGGGGTGGCGATCCGGCCACTGGCCCAGCCGGCGCTCACCACGTCGCTGGCGGTCTCCCCCGGCCCGCCCAGCGCACCGATCCGCCAGCTCCTGCAGGCCCTCACCGCCACCAGACCGCACTGACGATCTCGGATCTCCTGGAGCCACTACGGGGTGGAGTCCGCGAGCGGTTGCGGGTCGCACCGTTCGTCGGACCAGGCCCCGAAACCGTCGAGGACGGCCCGGAGTCTCCGCCGGAGCAGCTGGACATCGGCAGGGGTGACGTGGTCGCCCAGCAGTTCCCGGACGCCTTGGATGTACACCGGCCGCGCACGGTCGAAAAGGCCGCGCCCTTCAGGGGTGAGGACGGCGTACGTGGTGCGCCTGTTGTCGGCGGGCTGGTGACGGGTGACGGCACCCGCGTCGCACGAGGCGCTCGACGAGCCGGGTGATGGCGCTTTTCGGCTGCAGGGTGAGCTCGGCGAGGTCGATCATCTAGCAACATCCAGAATAGTTTCATTTGGTACTGTCCCTTTGGGTATTGTTGATGGAACTGGAGGAACGACCATGCGTGTTCTGGTGACGGGATCGACGGGGCAGCAAGGAGGCGCCGTCACACAGGAACTCCTCGCCCACGGCCACACGGTGCGGGCACTCACTCGGGACATCGGCGCCCAGCGGGCGCAACGCCTGGGAGAAACGGGCGCCGAAGTCGTGGCGGGAAATTTGGAGGACCGCGAGACCCTGGAGGCCGCCGCCGACGGGATGGATGCGATCTTCACCATGTCCACGTCCTACGAGGCGGGTCCCGAGGCAGAGGTCCGGCAGGGCAGCACGATGGCCCAAGTGGCCGTCCAGCTGGGGATTCGCCTGATCTACAGCTCAGCGGCCGGCGCCGATCGCGACACCGGCATCAGGCACCTGGAGGCCAAGCTGCGGGTGGAACAGGAGATCGCCCGGCTGGGGGGTCCCGCCACGATTCTGCGACCGGTCGCGTTCATGGAGAACACGACCGCGCCGTGGGCGCGCGCCCGGCTTCGCGATGGCGTGCTGTCCCTGCCGATACCTTCGGAACGTCCCGTGCAGCATGTCGCCGTGGCGGACATCGGCGCGTTCGTACGCCTCACTCTGGAGAGACCCGCCGCTTTCGCGGGTGCGACGGTCGAGCTGGCCGCCGATGAGCTGACCGGCGAGCAGATGGCCGCCGCGCTCACCGCCGCCTCCGGCCACGCCGTCAAATACGTCGAGCCGAAACGCGAATCGCTGCCCGAATACGGTGGCGCAGATGGTGTGGCGATGCGCGACTGGTTCAACCGCGAGAGCTTCGGGGTGGACATCGCCGCGCTGCGCACCTCTTATCCAGAGATCCCCTGGCGCGACTTCACCACATGGACGGACGAGCAGGACTGGAACTTCCTGCACAACGCCTGATCATCGCGCCCGAGCTCTCGGCCGCCGAACCAGCGCTGGTTTGCTGGTCGGTCCTGTCCTGTCCCAGTGACGAGTCAGTTCGTAAGGCGAGATGTCCCGATGATTCGCTTGGTTCTGGGCAACTGCAATACGCCGCCGGATGACCGTGGACATGTCCGAGGCTGCGTCGTTGTCGGTCCGGCCTCGATCGCCGAGGCCGGACCCACGGTCGGTGCGGAGACGCCGTCGGGCCGGTCCGAGGGAGCCTCGGCCCCCTCACGTCAGCTGCACGTCACCCTGGTCCACTCCACGGACGCTTCGGCGGGGTTCGAAGAGGTTCCGGACACCCAATGCTGGACGCCCGGCGTGGTGGCCATGTCCTGGATGCTCCAGGTGGCTCCGGTGTCCGTGCCGTCACGGTAGAGCCTGGCTTCGCCGGCACTGCCCGTGACGACCCGCCACGAGGTGGCAGCCGCGCCGGTGGTCGTGGCAAGGACCCGAGACCACGTGGTCTGGCCCTTGCGCATCGAGTACACGCCGTCGGCCTGGACGGTGAGCATCAATCGGCGGGCGCCCGTGTCGACGCGCACCGCCATCGAGGCGCCCACACCCGTGTCGGTGTCGAGGGTGCTCGGATCGGTGAGCTGTCCCCGGAAGTCGAGGGTGAAGTCACACATCTTGGGGGTGTTCTGCCTGACAGCGCTGACCGAGCCGTTGGCATTGCGCAGCCGCAGGCGGCTGTCCCCGGTCAACGCGGCGGTGCCGCCGTTCGCCGCCGTGGTCCAGCCGATCAGGTCGTCCCAGGTCGAGTCGGCGACGTTGCGGGCGACTCCGGCACTGTCGACCTGCGCCTCGGCCGGATCGGCCGCGGTGCCCGAGGACCACAGCCGCACGCCCGGGGCGGTGCTGACCGCCGGGATGGTCCAGGACACGCCTGCCTCCTGCGAATCCTGGGAGATGGTGGCTCTGCCGGCCCCGTCGACGCTCGCCTTCCAGGTGTGCCAATCGTTGTCGATGCTCCGGGTCAGGACCCGCGACCACGTGCTCTGCCCCGACACTCGCGAGTAGACGCCGTCGTCCTGGACGGCGAACACGAGCTGCCTGCTGCCAGTGCTGACGCTCATGGCGAGACCGGCGCCCGTGCCGGTGGTGGTGTCGAGCTTCGAGTGGTCACTGACCTTGCCTTCTACGGTGGCGACGAAGCCGGACGCCGGTCCGTAGGAGCGGCCGACCGCCGCGTCGGTGGAGTTCGCACTACGCAGGTGCAGTTCGCCCGGCGGGAGAATCTCAGCGGTGCCGCCGCCGGAGTCGACGCTCCAGCCGGTCGCTGAGGTGAAGTCGCTGGAGATGTTGGTGAACGCGTCTGAGATGTCGAGTTTGCTCACTTTGATGCCCGAGGTGTCGTGCTCCCAGGTGACGTAGAACTTGCCGGGCGCGTACTCGTCAGCCATCGCGTAAGTGTCCCAGCCCGCGCCGGTGCCAGTGTCGGTGACCGCGGGGCCGTCGGCGAAGAACTGGCCGGCGCCCCAGGGCTCACCGGGGCGCTTGACCTTGTAGTACAGGATCTGCCGGTCTCGGGCGGTGTTGTAGATGGCCAGATACCGGCCATTGCTGTCCTTGGTGAAGTAGCCCTTTGTGTTGTAACTCGGCAGTTCGGTGTCGAGGGCGAAGGACGTCCAGGTCTTGCCACCGTCGGCGCTCGTGGCCCGCACCCCGTAAGCCGGTTCGGTGTCGTAGTCCGGCTGCGTGTAATGGCCGCTGCGGGCCGTCATGACTAGCATCTGCGGGGCCTCCGGCGAGACGGCGATCTGCGGTTCGCCGGGCTTGAAGCCGTCCGGGTCCGGCACCATTCCGCCGGCCGTCCAGTCCTTCAGGTCCATCGAGCGCAGCACCCCGTTCTGCCGGCCCGACGACCAGAACGGTATGACATGCGTTCCGTCGGCTAGCCGAAGCGGTCGCCCGGCCATGATGAGGTTGACGATTCCCGTCGGCATGGTGACGGCGTAGTCCTGCCAAGTGTGTCCCTCGTCGGTGCTGCGCTTGGCGACGATGGCGTTGATCGGCACGCCGTTGCTGCTCGTGGCCGCGGTCCGCCCGATGTAGGCGAAGATCTCGTCACCCGCCCGGTAGAGGATGACGTAGGTCCAGGCGTACTGGTCGGTCTCCTGGGCCAGCACTTTCGGGCGGCTCCAGGTCGCGCCGCCGTCGGTGGTGTACGCGTACCGGATGAATCCCTGGTCCACCTTTCCGGGGACGGTGCCCTCCCGCCAGGCCACGACGGCGTTGCTCTCACTCGTGCTGATGATGTCCGGAGTACGGGGGCCGTCGCCCTCGGTCACCCTATTGGTGTAGATCGTGCTCTCGGCGGAAGTGCCCTCCGCTGATGCGGAATCGGGGCGGAGAGGGCCGCCCGCCAAGGTGACGAGTGCCATCAGGCACAGCAGCCAGCGTCTCGGGCCTCGAAGGGCCGGCCTTCCCGTTACCAGAGCCATTGCTGATCCGTGCTCTCTGAACCGGTCCACTGAATGGCCTCGGTGCTGTTGGTCGTGCTGCCGCCGGGTATGGCCAGATATCGGCCGCTGTTCACATTCTTCAGCCGGTCGAGGTTGTCCCACACCCAGACCTGCTCCTTACCGGTGCCGCACGTCCATTGGATGGCCGTGGCGCCGTTGGCCGTGCTACCACCGCCGATGGCGAGGCATTTGCCGCTCGCCAGGTTGCGCACCCGGTATCCTCCGGATGCGGATTCGAACGCCCAGAACTGGCTCTCGCTGACGCTACAGGTCCACTGGATCGACGCGATTCCGTTGGTCATGCTGGAATGTGGCACAGCCAGGCACTTTCCGGTCCCCTGGTTGTAGAGCCTCGCGTATATGGCATTCTCGGCTGCCGATGCCTCGCCGATCATCCAGGAAACCGTGAGCACGGACGCACTCGCCAAGGCGACGGCTGCCATTGGGGTGGCATATCTTCGCTTACTGAAAATGCTTCGTATTCTGCTCGTTTCGACCATGAAATATCCATCCTTCGCATTCCAAAGAATATTCAGAGCGGCAGGGCGGGAACGCGCCCGACCCGTTCCGCTGACGGAAACGATCTGGTCCTGGCCTGGCGGACGCCGAAGGGCGGCCCTGCGAGGAGGGCCGCCCCGGGGGCGGCGGTCACGCACGCCCAGGTCGGCCTATCTCCGGCCGACTGATCAGGTGCTACCAGGTCCAGCGCTGATCCGAATTCGTCCCGCACGTCCACTGAATGGCCTTGGGGCCGGCGACTCCGGCGGGGTTGGGGAGCGCGAGACATCTGTCGGTGCCCACGTTCCGCAGTCGGTAGGCGCTGTCATAGATCCAGAGCTGATCCTCCGCGCCGGTGCAGTCCCACTGAATGGCCTGGACACCGTTGTCCTTGTTGCCGTGGGGAATGGCGAGGCACAGGTCATTGTCGAAGCTCTTAATACGGTAGCGGTTGCCGACTCCGCCCTCGACCGATTGCAGCGCCCACTGCTGCTCGCTGCCGCCTGAGCATTGCCACCCGATGAGGCCGACGCCCTCCGCATTGCTCGCGTGGGGGACGGCCAGGCACTTGCCGGTCCAATTGTACAATGTTCTCCACACCTCCGCGTTGGCCGGCGCGGAGAAGGCCAGTGCGCACGCGGCCGTCGCGGCCACCGCAGAGAATCGCGTGACCATTTTCTTCCTGATGATTTTGAACATCGATGTACAGCTCCTTCGAATTCACTGAATTCGTATGCGGCCGACTACCTGGCTGGGGACTGCGTTCGTCGCCGAACCACGCACGGTCGTCAGGAGAGTCACTCCAGGCGTGCAGTGACTCCAGTCGAAACGCTAAAAGGCACAGCCGAAACGCGCATCCGCAAAATGACTGGAACGCGGCGCTTCGAACGGCGACACCGGCACTGCGTTGCCGACGTCCATGCACTTGCACGCTCCGTGGTTCGCGTTCATATGATATGATTTCCATATCATATGATCTGCAAGCAATCACGGTAGAAGCGAAGGAGACGCACATGTTCCTGGTCATCGGAGCAACCGGAAGCGTCGGACGCGCAGCGGTGAACCTGCTGCTGCAGGCCGGCCTCAAGGTAG
>NZ_JBSFVA010000056.1:0-49526 GCF_053592075.1 Nonomuraea sp. NPDC002799 | reverse complement strand
CTGAAGAACGACTCGGCCATCGCGTTGTCCCAGCAGACCCCGGTGCGGCCGACCGAGCGGCGGATATGCAGGCCGGTCAGGAAGCGGCCGAACTCTGCGCCTGCCGATAACTACATCCGCCCAGGTCATGGCTCTGCGAGGGCTTCGCCTTGGCGTACGCGACCTCCGGTCACCCGGGAGACGGAAGCGGGTACGGCAGGATGATCCGCTGTGCTGCTTCGCTTGGCCTACCTGACTGTCACGAACGCCTTCGCCGCACTGCGGTTGCTGCCCATGAGTGATCGGGACAAGGACGTGGAGATTCTCGTTCTGCGTCACAGATCGCCGTCCTTGAACGCCAACTCGGCGTTGACACCAGAGTGCGATTCGCGCCCGAGGACCGGGCCCTTCTCGCCGCGCTCCTGACCGCACTGCCGCGTGAGGTTCTGCGCCGGCTGCGGCTCCTCGTCCAGCCGGACACCGTCCTGCGCTGGCACCGCGACCTGATGAGACGTCGTCACGCCCATACCTGTCGGCCCAAGCGGCCCGGGCGCCCACCCACGGTCCCCTCCATCCGCGCCCTCATTCTGCGCCTGGTCCGGGAGAACCCGAGCTGGGGCTACCGACGGATCCACGGAGAGCTCACCACGCTCGGCATCAAGGTCGCACCGTCCACCGTGTGGGAGATCCTCAAACAGGCAGGCCTCGACCCGGCACCCGAACGGGCTTCCACCATCTGGGCCGACTTCCTGCGCTCGCAAGCCGACGCGCTGCTGGCCTGCGACTTCATCGAGGCCGTCACGCTCAGCGGCCAGCGCCAGTACATCCTGGCTGTCATCGAGCACGCCACTCGGCGCGTCCGCGTGCTCGGCACCACCGCGCATCCGAGCGGGAACTGGGTGATCCAGGCGATGAAGAATCTCGTGATGGATCTGGACGATGCGGGCAGCCGGGCGCGCTTTCTGCTCCGAGACAGGGATGGGAAGTTCCCGGCCCTCATGGATGAGATCCTGGCCGAGGCCGGCATCAAGACGGTGCTCACCGGTATCCGGATGCCACGGATGAACTCGATCATGGAGCGATGGGTGCAGTCCTGCCGCCACGAACTCCTGGACCGCTGCCTGCTCTGGAACGAACGCCATCTGCGGCACGCTCTACGCGAGCACGAACTGTTCTACAACCGGCACCGAGCCCATCAAGCCCTGACCCAAGCCGCCCCGCTGCGTCCCGTTCCGGACCCAATCACGGACCCCGAACGAATCATCGACCTGAACATACGCCGACGAGACCGACTCGGCGGCGTCCTCCACGAATACTCACATGCGGCTTGAACTGCACGGATGGAATTATCGGCAGGAGCAATATCTGGCCGGCGGCGGGGTCGGTGCCGCGCGGCGCGGCGACGCTGTAGATAAGCTAGTCGATGCCGCCCTCTGCGCTCACCTAACCAGAAACGGGACGGTGCCTATTAATTCCGGCAACAGCGAGCAGTTTCGTTATAGATAGCCGATACATGTACGTCCATAACCCCACAAGAGTGGCAATTGATAAATTTGCAAACGACCGTTAATCGCGCCTCCGAGCTGCGCATGTAGCCGAAATACGGCCCTGCGAGTGCCCCTAGCACGCGAGTCGGCACAACACAAGAGGTTGCCTGCCATTCGCCAGCATGAGTAACTGTCGGCTAATACCCGACAGCGAGCCGGGGAAAGATCTACGAGCTGCACGGACGGGTGCCGCAACCAACGATCCCCGCCCGTGGAGCACCATTCGATGCAAAGGGAGCCTACCTGCGATGTCGTTGAAACGCACGCTCTCGGCATCCGTGCTCATCGCGCCGTTCGCGGTGCTGGGCGCGACGCCGGCCTTCGCCGATGATCCACAGCCCCTTCCAGGCAACCCTGACATTGTCGTCGGCTACGAAAACGAGACGGAGGTATTCCGCGCGGAAACCACCCCTCCTACGCTGACCACGGCCTGCCGCCGCGGAGACGTCTCTTACCGGGTCTCCACGTACAGCAACAGCCACAAAGCGGTCGGCCCAACGCAGTCCAATCACAACGGAACCTCCCGCACTGCGACATCGACCTTCACCGCCACCATCTCCGGGACTGTCTCGGTCTCTTGGAACGTCTCCGGCAGCCTGAAGGTGGACAGACTCATCGCAGGTGCCGAAGTGGCCACAGGCGTCAACCTGACTGCCAGCATGACCGCCTCCTTAGGCAACAGCATCGCGGTCCCCACCCCGGCGCGCAAGACGACCACCGCCACGTACGGCGTCTGGCAAAAGAAGACAAAAGGCGTCTACCAGGTATGCGGCCAGAGGCCGAGAAACGTGACCGCGTGGAGTCCGTGGCGCGTCGGCTGGTACATCAAGCAAAGGTGATCTCAACATGACAAGCCGACGGGTAGCGTCTCTTCTGGTTTCCTACGTCCTCGTCTCCATAACAGTGGCCTGCGCAGCCTCACCTCCGGCCAATCCAGTGACGCAGCAGCGAGACGCCACCCCGTCGGCCGCTCCGACCAAAACCCCCGCGACCACACCGCCGCCCAAACGTGCGCCGCTGCGCCTGCCGGGCATGGACGCCGGCACGAAAACCGTCCTCAAGGCGGGCCCCCGGAAAGGGTCCATGGTGGTCGGGGATATCCCGCCCGGCCGGGATGAATTGTGGGTCCTGTTCAGGTGTCGAGGGCAGGGCAAGGCGGAAATCATTCTGGAGCCAGGCATCAACATGCCCTTCACCTGCCTCGACGACATGATAAGCCCCATCATGAACCGTCTAGATTTGGGCCAGAGGAAAACCTTGACGGTACGGATTCAGGCCCCCGACTCGGTCGAGTGGGCCCTACGCATCACTCGTTAGAACGAATCAGAGTTGTGGTTCTTTCAGATCTCTGGCTGCCGACGACAATATGGTCCGACAGGTGTCCCGCTCAGAAATACGGTTGCCTGCTGTGAGCTGGGGTTTTGCTGCGTGATCAGGGCGGCGACTGCGACCATCTCGAGGTGTTGTTATCGCTTGTCCACCGGTTGGTGAGGGGCTTGTTCGGCCTGCTGACCGTGCTGATCCGCTCTGATCTGTCCAAGGACGTTGAACTGCTGGTGCTCCGTCAGGAGAACCAGGTGCGCCCAGCTGGGGACATCAGCTGCGATAACGCGCTGATCACCGCTCGATCAGCCCACGTCGGCCGCGGCCTGGCCACCTGCCGACGCAACACCGCCAACTGATGACGCAGGACAAGGATCTCCACATCCTTCGACCTCTGCGAGCGGCCCAGGAGCACCAGCCAACCCGTGACCCGGACGAAGATCAGGTAGAGCAGACACAACGCCATGAATCGCGATCCTGCCAGCCAGAACACGAGCCGCAAACCCGCAGGTCAATCCGCTCGCCGAGTTCCTGGCACCCACAGGGTGCGGTGCGGGGTCAGCTCAATCGAGGGGACTGGTGAGTGACCGGCCGGCGTGGTGTGTGGACGCCGGCCGTTACCTCATCGATCGTCCTTGTCGGGCGCGCTCAGCCAGCGGCCGATCGACCCGGCGAACGTGATCACAGCTCCCGCCAGGATCAGCGACGAGCTGATCAGCCCGTCCGCCTCGGGCGGCGTCATGCGCGAGTAGATCAGCGCGCCGGTCATGAGAACGAAGCCGACCACCGTAACGGCCCACCACACCTTTCTCATGGACGCGCTACCCCCTGCCGGGCTGCTGGGTGCCTATCGTGGCGCTCTGGTGCCCATTGGTGACACGGTAGGTGACGACAATTCCATGGCCCTTGTACGCCGCCCCGATGGCGATCGACAAGGCTCCCGAGAACACGCTGACCATGCCGCACGCAAGTCCTATCAGATGAGTTACCGCGATGAACATCGCACACGCGCCCGTGCCCCAGGTGGTGTTCTCCAGGACCGTCTTCAGCAGATTGTTGAGATAATACTCGTACTTCCAAGCCAGCGCCTCGTATACATCCTTCGCCCGCGGGCCATTCGATCCGCTGTAGCCGGTGTCACCGACGCAACCCGTTTCACCGGACTTCTGCGCGCTCTTCATGTACCAGTCGTCGACGACCGAGCAGTCTTTAGAAGAGCTTCGGCATTCCACGTAATCGATCACGCCGCTGGCGGAGTCGGTGTAGCCGCCCTGGTAGCCGAGGCTGTGCTGGGCGCCGCTGCGGGTGATCACCTCACCGCACGGGTCGTAGGCCACCGAGTCGGCCAACGCGGTTCCGTCCGCGGTGAAGGTGCCGATCAGGTCGCCGCGCAGGCCGGAGAAGGCGAGCTGGGCGCCCACCCCCTCGCTGATGCCGAGAGTGCGGCCGAGCGCGTCCCGGCCGACGGTGGCCGTCGTGGCACCGTTGGCACCGGTGACGGTGACCAGGTTGTTGCTGGTCCCGTCGTAGGTGAAGCGGCTGGTCTGCCCGCTCTGCGTGCGGGTCTCCATGCGGTCGAGGGCGTCGTAGCCGTAGGTGACGGCGTCGTCGGTGATGAGCCGGTCGAAGGCGTCGAACTTGGCGATGCGGACGATGCCGGCCGAGTCCTCCTTGAGGGTGCCGCGGGCGGTGTAGGTGTAGGTGTGCCCGTCACCCGAGGTGAGCCGGTCGCGCTCGTCATAGGTGTAGGTCTTGTCGCCGGCCTTGACGCGGTTGCCCGCGGCGTCCCATCCGTAGTCGGTCTTGTTGCCGTCCGGTGCCGTCCAGGAGGTGAGCCGGTTGGCCCGGTCGTAGCTGTAGTCGATGGCCTTACCCGAGACCGGGTCCGTCGATTGGCTGAGGCGGTCGCCGTCGTCCCAGGTGAAGGTGGAGGTGCCGGCGCCGTCGGTGCGCTGCACGAGCCGGTTGAGCTCGTCGAAGGTGCGCTCGACGCGCACCCCGCCGGGGGCCAGGGTGACGGTCGGGTTGCCGCTCGCGTCGTAGCCGGCGGTCCAGGTGCGGTCCTTCAGGTCCTGGTGCTGCGCGGTGGACGGCTCGATCACCGTCTCGGTGAGGCCGAGGCTGTTGTTGGTGATGTAGGTGGAGTGGCCACGCCCGTTGGTGACGCGGGTCTGCGCGCCGGCCGCGTCGTAGCCGAAGGTGGTGGCGTTGCCGAGCGCGTCGGTGTGCTTGGTGAGCCCGCCGGTCGCGTCGTAGGTAGGCGCGGGTCGAGGAGTCGCCGGTGCGGCACGCCCTACGCGAGCCGCCGGCATGCGCACGATCGTCGATGCGAGCACCGAGAGCACGATCGACATCCGCGTCGCGGCCCGGCGACTCGATGCGATCCTTCCGGCCGACGGCACCCTGGTGACGGACGTCGGCCGGTTCCTCGCGGGCGCCTGGCCGAACATCCACTCGGGTGATCCGCGTCGATTCGTTCCCAGAGCGCCCGGCCGTTCGAAACCGGCGCCTCCGAGACACTGCGCGCCATGGACAAGGCAGGACACCTCCGCGGCTGATCCGACTGACGCGGGCCCGGCGGCGCGGTTTCGCTAGGCTTAGGTCATGGTTGATGTACGCCGACCGATCGCCTGGCATGGTCGCAGCTCCGCCGAGGACCGTTGAGCGGGCAGGAACGGCCGGCCGAGTTCGTCCAGTCCCTCGAACGCGGGCTGGTGATCATCCGCAGCTTCACTCCCCGGCATCCACGCATGACCTTGACGGAGGTCGCCGAGCGCACGCACATGCCTCGTTCGGCCGCGCGACGCTTCCTGCTCACTCTGGAGAGCATGGGCTACGTCCGGCACGACGGGCGATATTTCTCGCTGAGCCCCTCCGTTCTGGAGCTCGGTTACAGCTACCTGTCCTCAGTGCATCCGTGGGACGCGGCGCATCCGCTGCTGGAGCAGCTCAGTGACGCCGTCGATGAGAATGTGCTGGCGGGGGTGCTCGACGGCACTGACGTGGTCTGCGTGGCCAGGACGAGCCGGCGGCTGGTGACCGTGGCGGTGTTCGTGGGCGGCAAGGTCCCCGCGCACGCGTCCTCGATGGGACGGGCCATCCTGGCGTTTCTGGAGCCCGACGCGCTCGACCGCTACTTCGCCACGGCCGATCTGGTGGCGGTCACCGAGGCGACCACCACCGACGAGCGGCAACTGCGGGCCGAACTCGCCCAGGTGCGCAAGCAGGGGTGGGCCACGACCGAGCATGAGCTGGAGAAAGGGCTGATGTCGGTCTCGGCGCCGGTGTTCGGCGCAGGGGGTCAGGTGGTGGCGGCGATCAACATGTCGGCGCACGGGGGGCGGCTGAGCCAGGCCGATGTGGAGGCGCGGATCAGCCCGCCCCTGCTGGAGTGCGCGCGTAACGTGAGCATCCTGTTCGGCGCCCGCTCCTCCTTCAACGGCCGCCCCTGACCCGCCCCTCCGGATCGCAGGACTGGACGGCGGCGACCGCCTTGGCGAAGGCGGCCCAGTCCGTGTCGCCGGGCGGGGCGTGCAGTTGCACCGCGTCCACCAGGCCGCCGAAACGGGCGGCGACGGCGGGGCCGAGCTCTTCGTACGGCGCGGCGGCGCAGAACAGGTCGAGCACGTCGTCTTCGACCTTCGGCGCCAGCTCGTCCCAGCGCCCGGCGCGGACCGTTTCCCGCAGTTCCCGTCCCAGCTCCTCCAGTCCGTGGTGGGCCAGTACAGGAAGGTAGGCGCGGGTCGAGCCGTAGAAGCCGACCCTGGTCCTGACGTGCTCCCGGGCCGCCCGCACCTCCTCAGGTGTGGCCCCGGTGGCCACGAAGCCACCGCCGGTGATCCGGATGTCCCTGCCGGGCCGGGCCAGCGTCGGAAGGGCGACGTCCGACAGATAAGCACGCGTGCTGAACGGATGCAGCCGCACGCCATCGCACAGGGACGCGGCCGTGGTGAGGTTGTAGGGGTTCACGGCGGCCAGATCGATGGGAACGCGGCCATGGGAGGAGCGGGGCCGGAACTCCGGTGTCATCAGGGTGTGCCGGTAGAACGGGCCCTCGTGCCGCAGCTCTCCCCCGGTCTCCCACGCCTCGTGGATCGCCCGCAACGCGGAGACGTAGTCGCGCATCCGGGGCCCGGGAGAATCCCACACCGCCGAGAACCGATCCTCGATGTGCCGCTTCACCTGCGTACCGAGGCCGAGCCTGAACCGGCCGCCGCTGTGGTCGGCGAGCATCCGCGCCTGTACGGCCAGCACCATGGGGCTGCGCGGGAACGCGATCGTGACGGCGGTCGCCAGCTCCACGCGGGAGGTGACCGAAGCGGCGGCCATCAGCGTGAGCAGCGGGTCGCGAGTGACCTCCGCGTCGCAGACGGTGTCCACCCCGGCCTCCTCCAGGCGGGCGGCCATCGCGGACACCTCGTTCAGCGGTACCTCCCGCAGCGTGACCTCGACCCTCATCGGTGCCTCCCCAGATCGCGATGCTGGGCGCTCATCACGCCTCCGCCGGGATGCCGTGCCGGAGCAGGTGCCGGGCGATGGTGACCCGGTGGACCTCCGACGCGCCCTCGACGATGCGCCACACCCGGACGAGGCGGTAGTAGTACTCGATCGGCAGCTCCTTGCCCAGCCCCATCCCCCCGTGCGCCTGCAGGCAGCGGTCGGCCACCTGCTGCAGCAGCTCGGTGCCCATGACCTTGGCCGTGGACGCCTCGAACCGGATGTCGCGCTCCCCCGCGTCCAGCTTCGCGGCGGCGTCCCGGTTGACGAGCCGGGCGGCGTGCAGGCCGATGCCGGCCTCGGCGATCCAGTTCTGGATGGTCTGCCGGGAGGCGAGCGGCTCGCCGAACGTGACGCGCTCCTTGCCGTAGGCCATCATCATGCCGAGCAGCCGCTCGGTCGCGCCCACGCAGCGGGCCGCGATCTCCAGGCGGCGCACCGACAGGCGGTTCTGCATGGGCACGAACGCGTTGCCCACCTCGCCCAGCACCTGCTCGTCCCCGAGTACGACGTCGTCGAAGCGCAGCTCGCAGGGCCGGTAGTTGGAGATCGTGGGCAGCCGCCGCTCGACCACGACCCCGGGCGTGCCGCGATCGACGAGGAAGGCGGTCATGCCGCCCCGGCTGCCCTTCTCCCGGTCGGTCACGGCCACCACGATCAGGAAGTCCGCCCAGTCCGCCTTGCCGATCCACTTCTTGCGGCCCGACAGCACCCACCGGCCGCCCTCGCGCCGCGCGGTCGTCTCGATGCCGGACACGTCCGAACCGGCGCCGGGCTCGCTGATCGCCACCCCGGAGGTGATCTCTCCACGCGCGTACGGCTCGAGATACCGCGTGCGCTGGCCGGCGTCGCAGGCGGCCGACAACCAGTGCAGATTGGGCGAGTCCGGAGGCAGGACGAACGGCACGATCGTCTTGGCCATCTCCTCGACGGCCGCCATCTTGTCCAGGTTGCTCAGCCCGAGCCCGCCGTACTCCGCGGGCACGTCGATGCCCCACAGGCCACGCTCGCGGGCGGCGGCCAGCAACCGCTCGTACACCTCGGGCGGCAGGTCGCCGATCGGGTCGAACAGGTAGCTCTTGCCCGGTTCGGCGGCGAAGGGCTCGGTGCGGCGGGAGGCGTCCAGCTCCCAGGTGATGACGTCCGGTTCCAGGGGCAGCAGTTCGTCGTTCACGAACGCGCGTACCCGCTGCCGGATGTTGCCCGTTTTCATGGTCGTTCCTCCTGGATAGTGGTCAGCACGTCGCGGACGGGGCGGTCCGCCCAGCCGCGCAGCGCGGCGGCGAAGCGGCGGGCGCGCCGGGCGCGGCCGCCGTGCTCGAAGCAGTCCACGGCCTTGGCCGTGAGCTCCTCCATCGTCAGCGGGGCAGCGGCGCTGCCGCGCAGGGTCTCCGCCCGGCCGCGCAACACCCGGCCGTCGGTGAGATGGAGGCTCACCTCGGCCCAGCGCGGCGACAGCGGGGTGTGGGTCTCCGTCGCGTGGACGCGGGCGAGCAGGTGCCGCGCTTCGGGGCGGCGTACCGCCTCGTCGGTGAAGTCGGTCAGCCGGGGCGGGCCGCCGAGCAGGGCGGTGGCCAGGCCGTACTCCATGCTGAACTTGGCTTCGAGGCCGGTCTCCGGCCGATGGTGGATCAGCGGGGTGAGCGCCGCGCCGCTGGTGCGCACCTCCGCCCGGACGACGTCCTTGGCGTTGAGGTCGGCTTCGGTACGCAGGTCGAGCACGACGTCGAGGGCGCGGTGGGCGGCGTAGCACATGGGGTACTTCTTGACGTCCAGGCCGCTGGTGCGCAGCTCGCGGGAGCCGAGGTCGTCGAGTTGCCCGTGCAGGCGCCTGGTGGCGTCCTCGCCGTCGGCGTACAGGTGGGTGAACCCGGCGGGACCGTCGAGCGCGCCGTGGCCCGCGGTGAGGCCGGCTCTGGCGGCGAGCGCGGCGCGCACGGCGTTCGCGCAGGCCGCGCCGACCTGGAAGGACTTGGCGGCGGTCCCGAAGTTCTCCCGGGTGCCGCCGCACTGCCCCAGGAACAGCCCGATCGCGTCCGCGATCTGCCCCGCCTCCAGGCGCAGCAGCCGGGCGGCGGCCACGGTCGCGCCGATGCCGCCGATCGTCGTGGTGGCGTGCCAGCCGGCCGCGTAGTGGGGAGCGGCCATGGCCTTGGCCAGCTTGAGCATCACCTCGAAGCCGACGACGTACGCGGTGGCGACGGCGGCGCCATCGGCGTCCTCGGCCTCGGCGAGGGCGAGCAGGCCCGGGATGAGCGCGATGCTGGGGTGGCCGCGCAGAGGCGAGGTGACGTCGTCGTAGTCGAGCACGTGCCCGGCCGTGCCGTTGATCAGCGCCGCCTGTTCGGGGCTGGTGCGGGGGCCGCCCGTCCACAGGCTCACCTCGCCGGGGGTGACGGTGGTGGTGAGTGCGCGGACGATCGGGTCGCGACCGGCGGCGACGGCGACGGCGACGGTGTCGAGCACCGCGCGGGCCACCGCGTCGGCGCTGTCGGGGGGCGGCTGCGCCGTGGCCGCGTACCGGCCGATGCGCAGTGCTGCCGGGACGGTCATCGCAGTGCTCCCGCCTCGCGGCAGGCCGCGATCTGCGCGTCGTCCAGCCCCAGGACCTCCCGGCACACCTCGTCGGTGTGCTGGCCGAGCAGCGGCGCCGGGTGGCGGAGCCGTACGGGGTCGCCGGTGAGCCGGAACGGCGGCGCGTTGTACAGGGTGGTGCCCATCTCCGGATGGTCCAGGCGTAGCCAGTGCTCGCGGGCGGCGAGCTGGGGATCGTGGTCCACCAGGTCGGCGCTGTTCTGGACGACCCCGGCGGGCACCCCGGCCTCGCGCAGCTCCCTGGCCAGCGCGTCGGCGTCACGGGCGGCCACGGCGGCGCCGATCAGCTCGTTCAGCCGGTCGCGGGCCCGGTGCCGCTCCGCCTCGTGCCGCCATTCGGGCGGAACGTCCAGAGCGAGCACCCGGACGAGCGGTTCCCACTGCTCGTCGCGGAGCACCGAGATCGCGATCCACCGGTCCTGCCCGGCGCAGCGGTACACGCCGTGCGGGGCGCGGCGCGGGTGGTCGTTGCCCTGAGGACCGATATCGCGGCCGTTGACGGTCCAGTCCATCAGCAGCGGCCCGAGCACGGCGATGGTCGGCTCGGTCTGGGCGATGTCGATGTACTGCCCCTGTCCCGTGCGCCGGCGGTGCCGCAGCGCGGCCAGGACGGCGAAGGCGGCGTGGCAGGGGTTGGGCACGTGGTCGGGGTAGTTGGTGCCCGTCCCGACAGGGGCGCGGCCGGGCAGGCCGGTGAAGTGGTGCAGGCCGACCAGGGCACTGATCGTGATCCCGTACCCGAGATGGTCGCGTTCCGGGCCGCTGTCGCCCTGCATCGACATGGCCAGGTAGACGGCGCCCGGGTTGATCCGCCGTACGTCCTCCCAGCCCAGCCCGAAGCGATCCATGGTGCCGGGCGTGAAGTTGTTGGCCACGACGTCGCTCTCGGCGACCAGGCGGCGGGCCAGCTCGCGGCCTTCCTCGGTCTTGAGGTTGAGCGCGAGGCTGCGCTTGCTGGTGTTGCGGTCGGCGAAATAGCCGCTGCGATCCACTCCTGCCCGGCCGCCGGCGAACGGCGGGCTGAGCCGGATGCCGTCCACCTTGGCGCGGCTCTCCACTTTGATCACGTCCGCGCCGTGGTCGGCGAGCAGCTTGGTGGTGAATGAGCCCGCGCCCACCCAGCAGAAGTCGGCGACCCTGACGCCGGAGAGAGGACCGGTCATGCGCTCAGCACCTCGTCGGTGTGCTCGCCCAGCCGCGGTGCCCGCCCGTTGGTACGCCAGGGCGTCTCGCTGAGCAGGTACGGCGCCCCCGGCATCGCGCCCCCGGCACCGAGGTTGTCCACGAGAAAGCCGCGGTGCGCGAGCTGCCGGTTGGCCTCGATGTCGGCCGCGGTGCTGACCGGGCACAACGGCACCCGCCGGCGCTGCGCCTCGGCGTACAGCTGGGCCTTGGTCCGCCGCGCGGCGAAGGGCGCGAACACGCGGTCGAAGGTCCGCCTGGCCTCCTCGCCGGTGACGTACTCGCGCTCGCCCCATTGATCGCCGCGCAGCGCCGTCGCCTCCGGTACGTGCTCGGCTTCGAGCCAGCCGACGAGATTCGGCCAGAAGCGGTTGCCGCCGATCCCACCGGCCAGGATGTAGACCGCGCCGTCCGAGCACGTGTACACCCCGGCCCCGGCCCGATCCCCGACCCCACTGCCCCGGCCCCGCACGGTGCCCTCCAAATCGTAGAACTGCACCGCGTTCTCCAGGGCCAGCACCACGCACTCCTGCACGGAGACGTCCACGTGCTGCCCGGTCCCGGTGAGCTCGGCGGAGGTGATCGCCAGCATCGAGGCGACGGCGCCGAACAGGTTGCCCATCACCAGTGCCTGGTCCCCGGCCGCACGCACCGGCGGGCCGTCCGGGTAGCCGCCGAGCGCGAGCAGCCCGCCGAGGGCCAGCAGGATCAGGTCGTCGGCCTCGTAGTGGGCGTAAGGGCCGCTCTGCCCGAACGGCGTGATGCTGGTCATCACCAGGGCAGGATTGCCGGCGCTGAGGTCGCTCCAGCCCAGGCCGCGCGCGGCGGCCGTCCCCGGGCGGTCGGTCTCGATGACGAGATCGGCCGTCCCGGCCAGGCGGCGCAGGGCACCGGCGCCCTCGGCGCTGTCGAGGTCGAGCACGACGCTGCTCTTGCCGGTGTTGGCGTAGGCGAAAGCCAGCCCGGCCTCGGGCCCCGGCTCGTCGCCGGCGAACGGCGGCTCGTGGCGGAGCGCGGTGCCATCCGGCGGCTCGATGAGGATCACGTCGGCACCCAGCTCGGCGAAGAGCTTGCCGCAGTAGTTGCCCATCGGCCCGGACAGGTCCAGCACGCGCAGCCCGTCCAGAGCTCCCGGCGTCACGACTCCTCCGGCGTGAACCGCGGGATCGTGACGGCTTCGGTGACCGCGTCGCAGTGCAGCCGCACCCGCAACCCGACCTGGACCTCGTCGTTGGGCACGCCGACGACGTTGCTGAACATCCGCGGGCCCTCGTCGAGCCGCACCAGGACCACGTTGTACGGCACGTCATCGGCGAACGCCTTGTTGTACACCTGGTGGAACACGATCCGGGACATGACCTCGCCCCTCCCCGACAGGGGAACCCAGGCGAACTCCTTGGACAGGCATTCGGGACAGATCCGGCTTATCGGATACCGGAGGTGGGCGCATCGGCCGCACTTCTGCAGGGTCAGGGTTCCGCTCTGGCGCAGTGCGTCCCAGAAGGGACGGGTCTCTTCGGTCAGCTCCGGCAGCGGCTTGGCGTAGGAAGTCATTCAGTTCAGCCCATCCTTGCTCAGGATCATCGCGTTCGAGCAGTTCAGCGTCATGCCGCGGCCGGTCACGAGGCAGACTTCCGCACCCTCGACCTGCCGTGGCCCGCTCTGGCCGCGTAGCTGGCGCACGCCCTCGACGATGTGCAGCCAGCCCTCCATGTACGACTCCGACAGGTTGCCCCCCGCGGTGTTGACCGGCAGGTCTCCGCCGAGCTGGATGCGGCCGCCCTCCACGAAGGCCCCCGACTCGCCCACGCCGCAGAACC
The DNA here is from genome assembly GCF_053592075.1 of Nonomuraea sp. NPDC002799. NCBI lineage: Bacteria > Bacillati > Actinomycetota > Actinomycetes > Streptosporangiales > Streptosporangiaceae > Nonomuraea > Nonomuraea sp. NPDC002799. The sequence goes on along the minus strand of NZ_JBSFVA010000056.1, from coordinate 36,583 downwards.
CGGCGTGTTCCAGCCACAGCAGCACGCTGATCGTGAAGTTGTCGTAGAGCTGGGCGACGTCCACGTCGGCCGGGCCGATCCCGGCCATCGCCCAGGCCCGGTCGAGGGCCTCCTTCTGGTGGGGCACGTACCACCAGTCGTCGCGCTCCAGCGTCCGAGTGGTGTACGCCTGCCCCATGCCGGAGATGAACACCGGTGCCTGCCTGCCCTGCCCGGCCCGTTCGGCCGAGGTGACGATGACGCACGCGCCGCCGTCGCTGATCAGGCAGCAGTCGAGCAGCCGCAGCGGTTCGACGATCCAGCGGGAGGCCTGGTGGTCGGCGATGGTGATGGGCTCGCGCATGACGGCGTCGGGGTTCAGCGAAGCGTGCCTGCGGCAGGCCACCGCCACCTCGGCGAGCTGCTCGCTGGTCGTGCCGTAGAGCGCCATGTGGCGGCTGGCCGCGACCGCGCTGTTGGCGGCGGCGCCCATCATGCCCCAGATGTCCCACGTGTCACCCCAGCCGGAGGCCCTGGCGAAGCGGGATCCGCCGGTCTTGGCGGCGTCGCCGAACACGCAGGCCACGTTCGTGGCCAGGCCCGTGCTGACCGCCATCGCCGCCATCTGCACGAGCGCGCCCGCGGTGCCGCCGCCCATGACCATGCTGCCGGTGTAGGCGGGGTCGATGCCGAGCGTCTCGCCCAGCCGCAGGTAGTTGAGCGGCCCTTCAGGGGCGGTGGTGCCGGGGAAGGTCAGCAGGCCGTCGATGTCCCCCTTGTCGAGGCCACAGTCGTCGAGCGCGGCCGTGAACGCGTCCACCGCCAGCGACAGCTGGGTGCTGCCGGGCAGCTTGCCCTGGGCGGTCTTGCCCACCCCGATGATCGCCGCCTTGTCCTTGAGCGAATCGCCCACAACACGTCCTTTCGTGAATGGTCCGGTCATCGGCCCTGGTAGCGGGGGGTGCGCTTCTCGGCGAAGGCCCGGCGGCCCTCGATACGGTCCTCGGTGTCGCGCAGGAGGCCCCACGCGTACCGCTCCATCTCCAGGCCGCGCTCCAGCGGGAGGTCGCGCCCCTCGGTGGCGAGCCGTTTGACGGCCCGTACGGCGAGCGGCGCGTTGCGCGCGATGCGCTCGGCGAGCGCCCGCGCCCGTGCGAGCAGGTCAGCGGCCGGGACGATTTCGCTGACCAGGCCGACCCGGTGGGCCTCCGCGGCGTCGATACGCTCGCCGGTGAGCAGCATCTGCATGGCCATCGACTGGCCGATCGCCCTCGTCAGCCGCTGGGTGCCGCCCGCTCCCGGAATGCTGCCGATCTGCACCTCGGCAAGGCCGAACTGGGCGTTCGGGGAGCAGAGGCGGATGTCGCAGGCCAGGGCGATCTCCAGGCCGCCACCGATGGCGTACCCGTTGATCGCCGCGATCACCGGCTTGTCCCTGGGGAAGCCCTTGAGCAGATGGTCGCCGGCGCCGGCGAAGGCCACCTGCGCGTACGACTCCGGCGGCGGCATCGTGCGCTTCAGGTCCGATCCGGTACAGAACGCCCGGTCCCCGGCCCCGGTGATCACCGCCACCCGGATGGAGTCGTCGGCGCCCACGCGTTCCCAGGCCTCGTACAGCAGGATCCTGGTCTCAGGGTCGATGGAGTTCATCGCTTCCGGCCGGTTGAGCACGATCTCCGCGATCTGCCCCCGTACCTCTATGTCGACGGACACGTGCCCGTTACCCTCCTTGTTTGTTGCTTCTTCTGAGCAGCCGCCAGATGGCGCCACCGAACAGGACGACCGCGACGATCGCCCACAGGGTCGCGGCGATCGGGCGCGCAACGAAGTAGCCGAGATCGCCCCGGCTCAGGAACAGGCCCTCACGCAGGTGCTTCTCCATCAGCGGGCCCAGCACCAGGCCGAGCACGAACGGGGCGAGGTTGAAGGACAACTTGCGCAGCAGGTAGCCCACGGCCCCCATGACGGCCAGCATGTACACGTCGAGCAGGCTGTTGCGCACGCTGTAGCAGCCGATCGCCGCGATGATCACGATGCCGGGGAAGAGCAGTTGTTTCGGCACGCGCAGGAGTTGCACCCACACGCCGACCAGGGGCAGGTTGAGCACCAGCAACATCAGGTTGGCCACGAACATCGCGCCGATGAGCGACCAGAAGATCCCGGGGTTGTCCTCGATCAGCAGCGGACCCGGCGTGATGCCCTGCACCTCCATCGCCGAGATCACCAGCGCGAACGTCGGCGAGAACGGCATGCCCAGCGACAGCAGCGGCACGAGCCCGCCGATGGCGGCGGCGTTGTTGGCGGCCTCGGGCCCCGCGAACCCCTCGACCGCGCCCGAGCCGAGCTTGGCGCGGTTGCGGGCGACGCTCTTCTCCAGCCGGTACGACGCGAAGCTCGCCAGGGTCGCCGACGGCCCCGGCAGCAGCCCGAACAGGAACCCCACGCCCGAGCCGCGTCCCCAGGCGGGCAGGGCGTCGCGCCACTCGCTCCGGGTGGGCATGAGCTCCCTGAACCGTACGGGGGTGGGACGCGCGGACCTGCCCGGGTTCTCGATCAGCATGAGCAGTTCGGCGATCCCGAACAGGCCGATGGCCACGGGGACCAGGTCCACGCCCAGGGCCATCTCCGGCACGTCGAGCGTGTACCTGAACGTGCTGGTGATCGCCTCCTGCCCCATCGTGCCGAGCATCACGCCGACGACCATCGGCAGGAACCCGCTGGCCGGGCTCCCTCCGGAGACGCGGGCCAGCGCGATCAGGCCGCCGGCGATGAGCGCGAAATACTCGGCCGGGCCGAAGAACAGGCCGACGCCCGAGAGCACCGGGGAGAAGAACGTCACGAGGATGACGCCGATCGCACCGGCGATGAACGAGCCGATCGCCATGATGCTCAGGACGCTGCCCGCGCGGCCCTTCTTGGCCAGCGCGTGCCCGTCCACGGCGGTCATCACCGAGGCGGCTTCACCCGGCATGTTCAGCAGGACCGCGGTCGTCGAGCCGCCGTACATGGAGCCGACGTAGATGGCCGCGATCATGACGATGCCGACGATCGGCGACATCGAGAACGTCAGAGGCAGCACGAGCGCCGCGCCCGCCACCGGGCCGAGCCCGGGCAGCACGCCGATCACGGTGCCGGCCAGGGCGCCGATCAGCGAGGCGAGCAGCAGTTCCGGGCTCAGCGCCGACTGCAGGCCGGTGAGCAGGCCCTCGATGGGGTTCACCGCTCAGCCTCCCGTCAGCGCGCCGGCGGGCAGGCGCACACCGAGCAGTTCGAGGAACACGTACGAGATGACCAGCCCCAGCAGCACTCCCTGCACGGCGGCCTTCCACCACGGCCGGGTGCCGAGCAGCCAGACCGCCGCCGCCCCGAACAACACCGACGCCAGATACTGGCCGAGCAGCGGGAGCAGCAGCAGGTACGCCAGGATCGTCGCGGCCAGGCCGAGCACGATCTTGGCCCGGCCCGGCGCGGGCCGCTCGTACTCGCCGCTCACCTTGACCGTGAACTTCGCCTCGACGATCGTGATCACGCTGACCACGAGCGTGGCCGCCCCGACGATGATCGGGAACATCGCGGCCCCGGGCTGGGCCAGCGTGCCCATCGGAAGGGTGAACGCGTGCGCGGTATAGACGGCGCCGGTCACGAACAGCACGGCGCCGACGATCATTCGCCCGCGGCGTACCCCGTCGAGGGACGTGGTCGCGGTAACTGTCATGCCGGTCGCTCCTCCATGAACGCGTTGAGGCGCTCGTACTCCGTCTGGTATTCGTCGAGTTCGGTTGTGACCTGATCGGGGTTCAGGTTCTCCAGGACGTAGCCCTTGTCCTCGGCGAACCGGAGGAACTCGGGTGACCGCACGGTCTCGTCGGCCGCCTTCTGGAGGCGGCCGAGCACGTCAGCAGGGATGCCCTTGGGCGCGATGACGTAGTAGGAGGCCGGCAGCGTCACGTCGTAGCCCGCCTCGACCACGGACTCGGCACCGGGAAAGATCTTGTATGCGCCCTTGTGGAAGGCACCGAGCACCCGGAGCTTTCCGGCTCGCACGTGCTCCTTGACCGTCGGGGCGTATCCGGCGCAGGCGTCCACCTCCCCGCTGAGCAGGGCGGTCAGCGCCTCGCCGCCGCCGCCGCTGAACGGAACGCCGGTGAACTCGACCCCGCCCGCCTGGCTCAGGCGCTGGATGGTCAGGTCGGGGGCGGTACGCGCGCCGGAGTTCGAAATCTTGATCTCCCCCGGCCGGCGGCGGGCGTCGTCCATGAACTCCTTGAACGTTTTCCAGGGGGCATCGGCCCTGACCGCCAGGATCGTCGGCAGATCCGCCAGCTTGACCAGCGGCTGGTAGTCGGCCGTCGAGTGGTAGGGCAGGGCATCGGTCAGGATCGGCTGGTAGGCGACCGCGCTGTTGGAGCTCAGCCCGATCGTGTAGCCGTCAGGCGGCGCCTTGACGATCCTGCTGGTCCCGATCGTCGCCGAGCCGCCCTCGCGGTTCTCCACAACGATCTTGGTGCCCAGCTTCTTCTCTAGTTGATGGGTGAACTGCCTGGCGATGGGATCGGTGGATCCACCGGGTCCGTACGGGACGACGAAGGTCAGCTCATCCGATGGATAAGGACCGTCGTCTCCGAACCCGGGAATCACCGAGCAACCACCCAGCATCATCATTGCCGCCGCCATCGCAGCGCTTCGCCGCCTGAAGGTCATCAGCGTCCGCCTCTGCTCGATATACAACCGCATAGCGAACAAAAGTCCGCACACCGGATGCTTTGCAGCGACGTTAAGGGGAGGTAACAGAGGGTGTCAATGGTGCACTCGTCGCAAACCGTCCGATACAGCTCCTATGACTACCACTCTGGACAGGTCGTTCCCTTGCGTGGCAAGGTTCACCCGCATGACCATCTCTCTACTCACTCCGCGGACGTGACCTCCTCCGAGCATCCGCTGACCCGCTCATTCCTCTCCGACATCTGGTCCTGCCTCGACGGCGATGCCGCCGACCTGTCCCGCGTCACCGTCACCGGCGACCGGGCACTGCACTCGGCGTTCGCGGTGACCGACCTCGCCGCGGCGAGCTTCGCCGCGGCCGGCCTGGCGCTCAGCCGCCTCGTCTCCACGTGCGGCGGCCCCCTTCCCGCTGTACGAGTGGACCGCACGCTGTCCAGCGGCTGGTTCGACCTGCCCGTCGGGCCCTCACTGCCGCTCACCCCGCAGCCCCGGGCCCCTGAGCACCGGGAACCCGTGGATGACCGAGTTCAGGACGGCCGACGATCGCTGGCTCAGGGTGCAGGGGCTGTTTCCCCGGCTCCGGGCACGCATCGCGGGCGCCCTTGACGTGCCCGAGGATCCGGGGACGGTTGCGGCGGTGGTGCGTGCGCACGAGGCCGATGAGATCGAGGATGTCCTCGTCGAGGCGGGGGCGGCCGTAGCGGCCAGCCGGAGCCTGTCGGAGTGGCGGGCGCACCCGAAGGCTCGCCACGTCGCCATGGAACCCATCATCGCCACAGGTCGCGAGCCCGCCGCGTCATCAGGCTCCGCCGCTCCTCGCGCCTCGAACCCCAGCCGCACCACCGGGCCTGGCAGTGCCGCGGTACCTCGCAACGATCTGGACGACTTCTGGCGGCCGACGCCCGGGCGGCCATTGGCCGGCATCCGGGTGCTCGACTTGACCAGGGTTGTCGCCGGCCCCATGGGCACCCGATTCCTCGCGGCCTGCGGCGCCGAGGTGTTGCGGCTGGACGCTCCGGACGCGGACGAGACCGCCTGGCGAGGCGGCGGAACCGACGTGATGCTGGGCAAGCGGTGGGCGGTACTCGATCTGCGCACCGCCGAGGGCAGACAACGTTTCCTGAATCTGCTGGCCGACGCCCACATCCTTGTCCACGGCTACCGGCCGGGGGCGATCGACGGACTGGTGCCACCGGGCCTCCGCCGGGCAACCCGCCCCAACCTTGTGGAGGTGGCGCTGAACGCGTACGGCTGGACAGGCCCCTGGCGTACCGGCTACCAGGTCGCGGCGGCCGCGATCGCCGGCCTCACCCGGCTCGTCACCACGGGCAGGGGCTCGGTGTGGCGCCTCTCCCTGGCTCGTACCGCCGCCCTCCTCGCCGACGCGGGACCGCCCCCGGAAGAGGCCCGATCGGGTTGCCGCTCACGGGTCCGGTGGAGGACCGCGTGTACGCCACCCCGCACGGCCCGGTGCGCCGGCTCCGGTTCCCGGTGGAGATCGAGAGGAACCCGCTGTTCTGGGAACGCCCGTACGAGTCGGTCGGCAGCTCGAACCCCCGCTGGACGGGAACCCCATGAAGTGGGACTTCAGCAAACGCCGCCGTCCCGGAGCCAGTTCACCGAAGCCTTCGACACAGTTTTCGCCGACGCCGGCCTGCGCGTCATCAAGAGCCCCACCGCAGGCCCCGAAAGCGGACGCACACTGCGAAAGGCGTTCACCGCCGGCCTGCTGAACGGACCACTCCTGGTGAACGCCTCCACGAACGGACCCGGCTCCACCACCTCGGCCAAGCTCTTTCCCAGCAACACCCCGTTCTACGACCTCACCATGACGGTGGCGATCCCTCGCACCCCGGCTGCCCGGTCCGGCTGCCGGTCATCGTCCGTCGTCCGGTCTCGCGCGTCGCCACTGCTCGCGACTCTGCCCGCGGATGTGATGGCCCAGCCCGTCCAGCCAGCGGTCGACCTCGCTGGGCCAGTCCGTATGCAGCGCCTCCGCATGACTCATCCGGAAGTGCCCGGCGGAGCTGTCAGAAGACGATCGTCCGCTCCGCGGGTTCGCCTCCAGGATCACCGCCAGCCCGGACAGGCTCGGGAAGAACGCCAGCCCGACCTCGTGGACGACCCCCGCGTGCCGGCTCGGGGCGTAGAACTCGATCCCCTGATAGAACGGCAGATCCTGATGCACGCCGGCCAGCCGGCCCGTCCGCACGGCAGCGCGCTTGAAGTGAAAGCCGAGCCATGAGAACGCCTGCAGCACGCGTTGCTGCGACGGCACGGGCCGCACCGCGACCAGGCCCACATCGCCGAGGTCGACCGCCGTGGCGCCGGCCATCTCAGCGCGCACGCCCAACGCCAGACCCGTCAGACGCCGGCCGCCGATCTCGCTGATCGGTGTCTCCCACGGCACCGTCATCTGGAACTCGATCGTCCGTTCCTCGCCCCGGCGGAGCGTCGAAGGGCCCCCGATCTGCGTGTACGCAATCTTCTCGAGCCCGCTCTGCCCGCCATTGTCCCCGAGCGCCTGGCCAACCCGTACGACCAGGCCCAGGGCGATCCGTTCGACACCGGCGTCGGCGCGTCCGCCCCTCAGCCGTACTTCACCGGACAGCGTGCCGCCCGGCTGCGTTCGCGACGTGGTCAGAAAGGTCTCCATCGAAGGCGCGTCGGCACCGAAAGCACCGGCCATCCGCTTGAAGACCACGACCGTTCCTCCCGTTTCGCGTGGTGGAGCCACTCGCTCGGCAGAACGACCGGGACGCTGGGCAGGGTTCCGGCGCCCACGAATCGTGACCTGCGGCCGCGCCGGCAACGCCGCCGCCGGACACCCCGGACCGATGGCCGGCCTTCCCCGCAGCCTGCTGCGCGATCCGCGCCAGGGCGTCCAGGCGCGGCCGCAGGTAGCGCTCGGTGTAGGCGATCACCAGCTTCGGGTAGTCGACCGAGGCGCCGATGACCCGTGCCATCAGCGCGCGGAAGCGGGGCTGGCTGAGGAGTTCGGCGACGGAGGAGACCAGGTCGTCGATCGACTGGCCGACCGGTGCCGCGTCCATGTCGGGTGTGCGTGCATGCTCCAGCGCGGCCATCAGCAGGTCGTCCTTGGCCCGCCAGCGCCGGTAGACAGTCAGCTTCGCCACGCCGGCGCGCTGGGCGACCGCCTCGATGCTGGTGCCGGGCGGCCACGCCAACCGATGTGCCCGTCCGGGCGGATCAACACCACATCGGGCACATCCTTGTTGACCGTGGTGAGGGCTGACTTAGTAAACGATGCGGTACCGATTACTAAGTGAGGTAGTGACCTCCATCACTTCACCCGACCACGACGGTGTCGAGGCACGGCGTCACCTCCGGCGGCTATGGGGCGGGTCAACAGCAGCCGTCCGCGCAGCCGTCAGCCTCGGACACCGTGCTGCCGAATTGGGTGCTGGTGGGAACGGCGCAGCAGGTGTCCCCGCGCCAGGCTTCGCGGCCTTCCTTCACCGCCACGGCGGCGATGACCAGGGCGGCGATCGGGTCGGCCCAGGACCAGCCGAACAGGCTGTTGAGCGCCAGCCCGACGAGCAGCACCGCCGACAGGTAGGTGCACAGCAGGGTCTGCTTGGAGTCGGCGACCGCGGAGGCGGAGCCGAGTTCGCGGCCTGCGCGGCGCTGCGCTGCCGACAGGAACGGCATGATGACCAGGCTCACGGCGGCCAGGATCAGGCCGGAGGTGGAGTGCTCGGCTGCACCGGCGCCGAGCAGGGCGCGTACGGCGTCGAAGGTGACGTACGCGGCCAGCGCGAAGAAGGAGATCGCGATGATCCGCAACGCGGTCTTCTCGCGCCGCTCATGGTCGGCGGCGGAGAACTGCCAGGCCACAGCGGTGGCGGAGGCGACCTCGACGATGGAGTCGAGGCCGAACCCGATCAGCGCGGCCGAGGAGGCGATGGTGCCGGCGGTGATGGCCACGGCGGCTTCGATCACGTTGTAGGTGATGGTCGCCGCGACCAGCAGCCGGATGCGGCGCTGCAGTAACGTCCGCCGGTCCGGGGCGGGCAGGTTCAGCGTGGTCATGACACCGCCTCCCCTGCGATCTCGCCCCGCTGCTCGCCCAGGCGCTTGAGGTCTTCGTCGAGCTCAGCCTGAAGGCCGCCATGGGTGGCGGCCGCGGGCTGGGTGGCGTGCACCGGGCGCAGCGTCACGGCGTGGCCGGTGGCGGCCAGCAGGCGCTCGGCGGAGGCCAGCAGGTCCATCAGCTCGGGCCGGGTCAGGGAGTAGAAGGACTGGCGGCCTTCGACGCGGTAGTCGATCAGGCCGCAGTCGCGCAGGCAGGCCAGGTGCTTGGACACGGTGGACTGGGCCAGCCCGAGCTGGGTGGTCAGATCCACCACCCGGGCCTCGCCACGGGCCAGCCGAGCCACGATGCGCAGCCGGGTCTCATCGGCCAGGGAGTGGAACAGCGCCGCCGCCGGGGAGATGCCGGCGGCGATGTCAGCACTGACACACCGGCCACCATCAGAATTGATCGCCACATGACGATGATAACCCGATATGCCGATGTCATCGCAAGTCCTGCGACGCCGCCCACCACCGCCGGCAGTCCTCAGCGGCCTGGCCAGCACTGGCGCCAACGGTTCCACGGGTGTCTACGGCGGGCCCGCTGATCAGCGGGATCCTCGTCGACGCGCTACTTCCGTCCCTCGCCGGAGGCGATCGCCGAGCTGACCAGCCTGCTGGGGCCCGGCGACCGCCCCCGGTGATCCTCAGCGGTCGGGGTGCGGAGGCGGAGTGAATCCGAACGAGGAGGGGAGCCCCGCTGCGTGACCGTCCGTCACCTGTAGTCGTTCTCGGTCAGCGGCACGACGTACGCCCGGCGCTCGCGGATCAGACCGTCGCGCATCACGAACACCTCCCCCATCGCGGCGCGCATCACGGTGCCGTCCTTCTGGAGTGCTTCGAGGGTCATCTCCGCCATGACGACGTCGTTCTCCTCGACCATCCGGGTGATCGTCACTTTCGGGGGAACGCCGACCGGGTCCAGCCCTTCGATGTTGGCGTCGTAGGCCTCCTTGCCGGTGATCCGGTAGTGGCCGAACACGGTCCACTCGATGTCGTCGGTCAGGCACGACAGGATCTGCTCGTGGTCGGACTTGTTGAACCCGTCGATGTACCGCTCGACGGTCTGCTTGTTCGTGGACTGGTTGACAGCGGACATGATCTCTCCCTGATTCGTCGTTGTTCACTGATCGGTCGGTGCCGGCCGAGCATTCTCGACATGCCGCCAGAAGAACGTTCGCAGCGATGCGCCCGAAGGTCTGCGGACCGGATGGGCCTCAAGGGGGACAACCCAGGTCAGCGTGGCTTTCGCTGCCTCGCATGGTGCGCCGGGAACACGCCGCGCCGCGCCCAGGCGTGGCTGAGATCACAGTGCGGGGTTGAGTGGGCGGAGCCGGCAAGGCCAAAGCGTGCCGGACATCACCTCGTTGATGCAGGTCGGCGAGGACTGCGTACGCGATGGCATCCACGCCTTCAACCAGCGGGGGTTCGACGCGTTGGACTCAAAATGGAGCGGGCCGGGCAGCCGCCGGCGGACGAGCATCCGGCCGGCGAAGACCAACTGCGCCGGCCTTGAAGAATCACGGCCCGGCATCGATCCCGCGCCCCGCCGAGCCGGCCCGACCTGGCGGCAATTCCTGACCGCTCAAGCCTACGTGATCACCGCGTGCGACTTCCTCGTGGTCGAAACCATACTGCTCAAACGGTTGTATGTGCTGATCTTCATCGAGCACGGCACCCGGAAACTGCACCTGGCCGGAGTGAGCGGGCACCCACCGGCACCGGCCACACCAGTCCCGACAACAACAGGTCCCGGTCCGTCTGGGGCCGGATGCTGGAGTCGTTTTTGACAAGGTCCGCACGGGTACCCAGATCGTGAACGTTGCAGCTCATCGCGGGGGAGTGAGCGGTATTGACGATGGATCAGTGTTCGATGTGGTCACCGAGCGGACCCGGCGGCAGCACGTGTGGGCGACGCCGTTGAGCGCTGTGGCGGGCTTGGGCTGCGTCGACGACCGGGCTCTGGGGTGCGTCCGTGGCGCCGCGGGGAATCTGGCATGAGGCCGACGGCACAGGGGATCGTGTGGGTCGGCGTGTTTCTGGGAGTCTGCGTGGCGCCCCTGGGGTTCGCGTTGATAGGCACGAGCCGCCCGGGCCAGGGCTTCTGGACCGACTTCTCCGTTGCGCTCGGGTTCGTTGGCCTGGCCTTGATGGGAGTCGAGTTCGCCCTCGTCGCGCGGGTCCGTGCCGTCGCCGAGCCGTTCGGCACCGATGCGGTGATCCAGTTCCATCGGCAAATTGGTTACGTGGGTTTGGCGTTCGTCCTGACGCATATGGCGCTGTCAGGTCCGGGCGTGGTCACCGCCTTCGCCCTGACCGACCTACCGTGGAGAGCCCGGTTCGCCGTGCTGTCGGTGCTGGCGGTGCTGATACTCATGGTGACGTCGATGTGGCGTCGGCGCTTGCGGCTGTCGTACGAGGTGTGGCAGGTGCTGCACACCGTGCTGGCCACGGTCGCGATTGTAGCGGCGCTGGTTCACGTACTGCTGGTGAACTACTACGTCGACAGCGTGTGGAAGCAGGTGCTGTGGGCGATCATGTCGGCGGTGTTCGTGGGGCTGCTCCTCTGGATTCGGGTCCTGCGGCCAGTGCGGTTGCGGCGACGTCCGTGGGCGGTCGAACAAGTGATCCCTGAGCGTGGCAGGACCACTGTTCTCGTGCTACGCCCGCGCGGGCATGACGGACTGCGGTTCCACCCCGGTCAGTTCGCCTGGATCACCGTCGGCAGGTCGCCGTTCACGGTTACCTCGCACCCGTTCTCGTTCTCCTCCAGCGCCGAGACAGACGGCACGGTCGCCGTCGCCATCAAGGCAGCCGGAGACTTCACCTCCAGCATCAGCGCGGTACAGCCCGGCACCACCGTCTACGTCGACGGTCCGCACGGGGTGTTCTCCATCGACCAGTACGAGGGCGCCGGGTTCTGCCTGATCGCCGGCGGGGTCGGCATCGTCCCCGCACTGAGTATGCTGCGGACTCTCGCCGACCGCGGCGACGTGCGGCCAGTGGTGCTCTTCTCCGCTCACCGTGACTGGGACAGCATCCCGTTCCGCGAGGAGATCGAAGAACTCACCGACCGGCTGAACCTGCGGGTCGTGCAGGTACTTTCACAACCTCCGCCTGACTGGACGGGAGAGAGCGGCTACGTCAACGGCGACATGCTACGCCGGCACCTGCCGTCCGCCTGTCCGCGTTTCCAGTTCTTCATCTGCGGTCCGAACCTGATGCTCGACGCCATGGAGGCCGCTCTCCCGGGGATCGGCATACCCGTCGACCGCATCCACACCGAGCGCTTCGCATGGGTCTGAGCTGCCTATTTCGGAGGAAACCGTGCGCCACAGTTACATGACCCGGATGACGATCGTCGCCGGCCTGCTCCTGGTCTTCACCTGCCTTGCTTTCGCGGCAATCCAGAACTGACCGGTGTTCCCGTTCAACAAGCCAAGGAGGATGACATGGAGGAACCGCGGCACTTGCAAATCGAGATCCTGGATCGGGTGGCCATCGAGGACCTGATCGGAAAGGTGGAGAACGTCGCCACCCAGCCCGGCGCGGCCGATCGGGTGAGCCGGTGGCGGGCCGAGCACGGCACCGAGCACGCCACGCCGCTGGCCCGCTCGTTCGTGGTCGTCGGCCCGACGCTGATGTTCCTGCACCCATGTCCGGACGGTGTCATGCTCCCGTTCGCGGCGTATCCCGACGGGTCGGTGAAGGTCTACACCGACCCGGAACATGCCGGATTGAGCTTCTATGAGGACGCCCCTCGATCAGCTGGGCAGTCATAACGGGGACGCCGCCGGGCTGGGCCTGAGGCCCTCCGATGGAGACCGTTGTGGTCTGTGCCATGTCTGCTGTCTGCTGCCCCTGGGCCCGTGCCTGCTCTTACGCTGCGTTGCGCGACCCGCGCCGATCTGCCTCCAGCCCTTGCCCTACTGGCCGACGAAGAGCAGAGCGTGGACCCGGCAGCGATCGTGGTCGAGGAGGCGTACGAGCATGTCTTCGAGGCGATCGACGCGGACCCGCGCAACGAGATGCCGGTCTTGGTGGGAATGCCGACGGCTGGGGCGATGGCGGCACGGTGGTGGGCTTCCTGCAGGCCACCTACATCCCCGGGCTCGGCAAGGGCGATGCCGAGTGGGCACTCATCAAGGCGGTGCGAATCCGCGCGGATCGTCGCCGCGGCGGGCTCGGCCCAACCTTGATGGAACGCGCGGTTGCGCGAGCACGCGCACGTGGTTGCGCCCTCGTCCAACTGACCCGCAACAAGAGGCGCGAGGAATCCCACCGCTTCTACCCCGCGCTGGGCTTCGCGCGCAGGCATGACGGGTTCAAGCGAGAGATGCGGCGAACCGGGCCTTGAGGTAGTCGAGCGACGACCGCCGACAAGTCGCTGAACAGGCTGATCCGGCTGGTGGAGAACCTGCTCGACCTCAGCCGCCTGGAGGCCGGCGTGCTCGGCTCTCCACAGCTCACGACCATGGGCTCGAAGAGCGCAGCCCACATCTCGGGGCCGGTTTGGGGCGGGCGCTGTCGGGCGGGCTGGCCACGGCCGGCACCGTCACCCTCTTGGCATTTTATCAACAGCAAGCCACCGGTCCAGAACCCGTTGATCACCAGCACCCACGGCAGAGGCGCTCAGGGGACCAAAGGGGGACCAACGAAGCCCTGATGAGACTCGCTTTCATCGGAGCTTTTCGCGGATGAGGTGCGCAGCAGTCAAGCTCTCATCACAGTCGGCGAGACGTGAAGGAGGGCCGACGAAGACGACTCTCCCGCCCTTGTCTCCCGCGCCCGGCCCGATGTCGATGACATGATCGGCGTGGGCGATGACGCGCCGGCTGTGTTCGATAGCGACGACTGTGGCGCCACCGTCAACGAGGTCGTCGATGAGTGCGAGGATGCGGTCGATGTCGGTGATGTGCAAGCCGGCGGTCGGTTCGTCGAGCACGATCATCAGAGCATGAGGGTCCGGGTGCTCACCGAGATGCTTGGCAAGAAGGAGTCGTTGGCGCTCTCCGCCGGAAAGCGTGTCGAGCGACTGCCCGATCCGAAGATAGCCCAGCCCCACACGGTTCAGCCACTGCCCCTTCCGCACGACATCCACATCGTCCCTGAACAATCGCGACAGTTCGTCGACCCTCATGGCGAAAACGTCAGCGATCGTGAATCCGCGCAGGGTGGCAGCCAGAACATCGGGGCTGAAGCGTGTCCCACCGCACGCCTCGCAGACAGTCTCGACATCGTCGAGAAATGCCAGATCGGTGACGATCACTCCTTTCCCGTTGCAGGCTGGGCACCCGCCACGGGAGTTCGGACTGAACCATGAAGGGTCCATGTTGTTCGCACGGGCGAAGGAACGACGGATGCCGTCGGCGATGCCCAGCACGGTCACCGGAGTTGATCGAATACCTCCTCGCAGCGGCGCCTGCCCAATGACCGAGAACTCCGGGTGCTGGCGGGGAAGTTCGACGGCGGCGAGCGTGGTCTTGCCAGACCCTGCCACGCCGGACACGACAGTGAAGACGCCGAGCGGGATCTCGACGGTGATGCCCGCGAGGTTGTTGCTGTGCGCGTTCGTGACGGTCACCTGCCCGCGGGCGGGGCGCGGACACTCGTTGATCACGAGGGGCTCTCGCAATGCGCGCCCCGTGACCGTCGCCGAGTCGTACAGCTCCGCAGGCGTCCCCTCGAACTCGACGGATCCGCCGTTCTCTCCCGCCCCGGGACCGAGGTCGATCACGTGATCGGCGTCCGCGATCACATCGGGGTGATGCTCGATGACAAGCACGGTGTTGTGAGCATCGCGCAACCGGCCCAGCAGGTCGAGCAGCCGATGGACGTCATGCGGGTGCAATCCCGCACTCGGCTCGTCGAGCACATATGTCACATCCGTGAGCGCACTGCCGAGGTGGCGAACCAGCTTCACGCGCTGCGCTTCCCCACCAGACAGTGTCGACGATGTGCGATCCAGGGTCAGGTACCCGAGACCAACCTCGTCAAGGGCCTCAAGTTGCCGCGCAAGGGAGGCGAGCAGCGGCGCGACCTCCGAAATCTTCGTGGCGGCGGCGACATCTCTCAGCTCGGCGACCGACATCGCCGCCCAGTCGGTGATCGATCGACCGTCGATCAGGCTGGCGCGGGCCGCCTCATTGAGCCGGGTTCCGTCGCACTGCGGACACGGCCCGCTGGTGATGATGCGCGCCAGTCCCTCGCGTTCAGTCGGCGTCAGCCGAGACGGCGTCTTGCGCAGGTAGGAATCTCGCAGCCTCGGGATGACACCGTCGAACGTGCTCGACTTCGGATATTCGGGACCCGGCGATGACAGCGTCATGTCACGCGCATAGAGGAGATCGTGACGCACGGCCTCGGGCATGTCCGCCCAACGCAGGTCGCGGTCGGCGAGCCCGGAGTGGAGGAGTCGCTTCCACCGATATGTTCCCGGCGCGAAAGCCGAGAAACGGAATGGCCCCTCCCCCAAGGTCTTCGTCTCATCGATCAACGCGTCGAGATCGATGTCGTCCACGATCCCCAAGCCTTCGCATCCAGGGCACATTCCGCGTGGATCGTTGAACGAGTACGAAGGAGTGAAACCGGCCGAAGGTGCCCCTGCGCGTGAGAACAGCATCCGCAGGAGCGGCGCGATGTCGGACGCGGTCGCCACCGTCGAGCGCACACCGCCGGAGAAGGGTCGCTGATCTACGAGCGTCGTGAAGCTCAACCCGTCGATCCGGTCGACCTCTGCGGGGGCATGCTTCGGCAACCGTGCGCGCACGAACACGGGGTATGTCTCGGTTACGAGGCGCTGGCCTTCTGCGGCGATGGTGTCGAAGGCCAGCGAGGACTTGCCCGACCCCGACACGCCGGTGAACGCGGTGACACGATGTTTCGGCACGCGGACTCCCACGCCTCTGAGATTGTTCCGCCGTGCACCCTCCACGGTGATCCAGTCAACTCGGTCATCGTTCGTCGTGTGATCCACCATGTTCCGACCGTACGATGGAATGTGGCCAGAAAATGACCACATTTGGGACGAGGATCGACTGATGGACACTCGTGAGCGCATGCTGGCGCTGCTGGCTCTCCTTCAGACCGGCCGCGAGTGGTCCGCTAGTGATCTCTCGAAAGCACTCGAAACAAGTCCACGAACGCTCCGTCGCGATCTGCAACGGCTCGACGAACTCGGGTATCCCGTTGCAAGCAGCCGGGGCCCTGGAGGTCATTACACGCTGACGAGCGGCACCGCGCTTCCTCCGCTCATGCTCAGCGACACGGAGGCAATCGCGACCATGCTCGGACTGCAGATGGCGCGTTCCGGTGCCGTCGGCATCGACTTCGACCACCGCGCGATGGACTCGGCTCTGGACAAGATCCGGCGCATGCTGCCCTCGAACCTTCGGAAGCAAGCTGATCAGATCGATCAAGCCGTCACGATCGCGGAGACGGTGCAGCACCTTCCCGAAGCGGCCCTTTTCCGCGTAGTCACCGAGGCGATACAGCGTCACCGCCAGCTCACCTTCCACCACCGCAACGGCGATGGCGACACGGTCCGAACCGTCGAGCCTCTTCGTCTGGTCAACCGCCGCTCGCGCTGGTACCTGATTGCATGGGACACGATCCGCGCCGATTGGCGCACTTTTCGCCTGGATCGGATCAGGCAGGCCCACCTCACGACGGAGACGTTCCAGTCACGCAAGCCTCCGACGGACGACCTGCCCGCCTGGTTCGACGACATGCTTCGCACGCCCCGCCACCGCATCGCAATAACACTTCACGCGGGGCTCGAAGACGCGTTGGCCAGACTGCACCGCGTCGATGGAACTCTGACCCCGATCGGACCCCACCGTACGCGGTACCACGCCGAAGTCGACTCTTTCGAGTGGCTAACCAGCGTGCTGATCCTCTCCGGGCTCGCGTTCACGGTCGAATCGCCCCAGAACTTTGCGCACTACATCGGTGCAGCCGCAGAGCGTCTGAGCAACTCTGTCACGTGCTCCACGCCTCAGGGACACCCATAGCCCTCGATAGGGACTGTACGGTCACTGGTGTAACTCCTGATCAAGGAGAACGCACCTGATGAGTACTGTGATCCAGGCATCGACGGAGATCGACCTGGAGGACGCCGCGGTGGCGGCTAAGCAGCCCAAAGACGCCAAGACGAAGGAGTCGAACCGGGAGCTGGTGGCCCGGCTGGTCGATCAGGCCCGCACCGAGGGTGTGGAACTGGTCGGTGAGAACGGGTTGCTGGGCCGGCTGACCAAGCTGGTCCTGGAGTCCGCGCTGGAAGGTGAGATCACCGACCATCTCGGCTATGACAAGCACCAGCGCTCCGGCGGCGAGACGACCAACAGCCGTAACGGCGCCCGCTCCAAGACGGTCATCACCGACGTTGGGCCGGTGGAGATCACTGTCCCGCGCGATCGGGACGGCAGTTTCGAGCCGAAGATCGTGCGCAAGCGGCAGCGGCGCCTGTCCGGCGTCGATGAAATGGTCATCTCGCTGGCCGCCAAGGGGCTGACGACCGGGGAGATCTCGGCTCACCTGGCCGAGGTGTACGGCGCCGAAGTCTCCAAGCAGACGATGGACGGGATGACGGAATGGCAGAACCGGCCGCTCGACCCCGCGGGAGTTCTATCGATGGTTGCGAACCTTCTCGAAGGAGAACCTCGCATGCCTCGTTGGGCTCACAACAAGCTTCCCTCGTCGGTTCAGAAACGCTACTTCGAGTTGGTGCGAGAGGGGCATAAGGGCGCGGCTGGTTCATAGCGGAGTTCCGGGCTGGATATCCTCAGGAACAGGCGTCTTCGTACAGGGTGATCCCTGGAAGGTGCGGCGGTAGGTCGCAGGGGAAGTGCCGAGGGCGACGCGCAAGTGCTGGCGGAGCGAGTTGGCGGTGCCGAACCCCGCCCGGTCGGCAACATGGTCGATCGACAGTTCGCTGGTCTCCAGCAGTTGCCGGGCCAGCTCCACACGCTGGGCGGTGAGCCACTGGCCCGGGGTCATGCCCGCCTCTGCCCGGAAGTGCCGGGTGAAGGTTCGTACGCTCATCCGGGCGTGGCGGGCCAGCTCGGACAATGACAGCGGCTGGTGCAGGTGCTTCAGCGCCCAGGCGCGGGTCGGGGCGGTGGTGGCCGACGACGCGTCGGGAACGGGGTGCTCGATGTACTGGGCCTGGCCGCCGTCGCGCCACGGCGGGACGACGCAGCGGCGAGCCGCCTGGTTGGCCACCGCGCTGCCGTGGTCGCGGCGGATCAGGTGCAGGCACAGGTCCACCCCCGCCGCGGCACCCGCCGAGGTGAGAACGTCGCCGGCGTCCACGAACAGCACGTTCCGGTCCACCTTCACTCGGGGAAAGGTCCGCTGGAAGTGCTCGGCGACCCTCCAATGCGTAGTGGCAGGCAGGCCGTCGAGGAGACCAGCGGCCGCCAGCACGTACGACGCCGTGCAGATCGACACGATCCGGATGCCCGGCCGGAGCAGCGCCAAGGCACCTACCAGCGGTTCGGGCAGGCATCCGTGCTCACGGATCACGTCTAGCGCGCTGGAGGGCGGGATGACCAGCGTGTCCGCGCCGGCCAGCGCCTTCGCGTCATGCTGGACGGCGATGGCGAATCCCGCGTCGCTGTTGACGGGCCGTCCGTCCAAGGTGCAGACGATCACTTCATAGAGCGGCTCGCCATTCGCATGCTCGGCGCTGCCGAAGATGCGCGCCGGGATGCTCAGCTCGAACGGGATGACGCCTTCGAGGGCGAGGACGACGACACGGTGCATGGCCAGATCCTGTCACATGATGACCATCAAGCCAGTGCCGGTCCATCCGTCCGTCGCGCACTCTGGTTACCGGCTGCACGACACGGTGCATCCCCAGGAAACGGAACAGGACATTCGGTGAACGACAGCACGCCCGCCGCCGCACGTATGCGCGCGATGAGCCCGCGAACCTGGGGCGGCCCAGAGGTCCTCACGGAGATCGAGGTGGAGCGCCCGAGCCCAGGTCCGATAGAGATCCTGGTCCGGGTGCACGCCGCGGGTGTCAACCCGACCGACTGGAAGTCCCGGGCCAGTGGCGGGCTGGGACTCTGGGGTGAGCCGGTCATTCTCGGCTATGACGTATCCGGCGTGGTCGAGGCCACCGGCTTGGGAGTGACGCTCTTCCGGCCGGGCGACGAGGTGTTCGGCATGCCCCGCTTCCCGCACCAGGCGGGCGCCTACGCGGAATACGTCACCGCCCCCACGCGTCACTTCGCGCGCAAACCCGCGACCATCGACCACTTGCAGGCCGCCGCCCTGCCGCTGGCGGCGCTGACCGCCTGGCAGAGCCTGACCGAGACCGCGGACCTGCGGCCCGGCCAGCGCGTGCTGATCCACGCCGCCGCCGGTGGCGTCGGCCACCTGGCCGTGCAGATCGCCAAGGCGCGCGGCGCGTACGTGATCGGCACCGCGCGCGAGGCCAAACACCCGTTCCTGCTGGCCCTGGGCGCCGATGAAGTGATCGACTACACCCAGGTCGACTTCGCCGAGGCGGTCCGCGACGTCGACGTGGTTCTCGACACCATCGGCGGCGACTACGGGCTGCGATCCCTGAGAGTACTGCGCAGGGGAGGCACCCTCGTGTCCCTCGCCTCGTGGGCCGACGTCCCACCTGCCGGCGAGGCCGAGAGGCTCGGCATCCGCACCGGGTTCACCTTCGTCGAACCTGACCACGCGGGTTTGCGGGCCATCGCCGGACTCGTGGAGGCCGGGCGGCTGCGCGCCGAGATCGACACCGTTCTGCCACTGGAGCAGGCGGCCAAGGCCCACGAGCAGGGCGAGACCGGCCGCACCACCGGGAAGATCGTGCTGACCGTCGTCCGCTGAAGCCCGGTTCAGCGGGTCGCGGGCCGATCCGGCGGATGACATGATCGGAAGGTGCAGGCGGCTAACCGGCTCGATGCTTCGGGGCGCCGGTGGCATGCAACGCTGGTGGCAGTCCGCACGGCGTGAACAGGTCGGTGTCGAGGAACGCGACCACCCGCGCGACACCCGCGCCCGTGACGGTCAGCACCTGAAGCGCGTGCGGCCGATACACGCCATCGTGGCCGCGCGCGTAGGACCCGAACGCGGGCTGCCCGTTGACGCCCGCCGGGACCATACGGTAGTCGCCGGCGGCCAGAATTCTGGTCGCGAGGAACCGTCCGATCGTTTCCCTGCCGGTGAACCAGGTGGGGATCGGCGGCATCTCCCAGACCGCGTCTTCGGTGAGCACTCCCGTCAATGCGGCGAGGTCGGCGTTCTCGAAGGCGGCAGCGTACCGGTCGAGCAGCGCCCGCTGGGCAGGGTCGGTCGGCTCGGCGATCCCGTCCTCGGTGGGCGCGATCTGGCTGAGCTGCGCGCGGGCGCGCTGCAACGCGCTGTTGACCGCGGCGGTCGTGGTGCCGAGCAAGCCGGCGACCTCACTTGCTCGCCAGGCCAGCACGTCGCGGAGGATCAGCACCGCGCGTTGCCTGCCGGGCAGGTGCTGCAGCGCGGCGATGAATCCCAGCCTCAGGGTCAGCCTCGCCTCGATGACGGCGGCCGGATCAGCCGGCGCGGCACCGAACAACATGTCGGGAGCAGGCTCCAGCCATGGCACTTCCGGCAGCCGGGGGCGCAGCGTCTCGTCCGGATCTTCGCTCGGGCCGCCCAGCCCGGAGGGCAACGGCCGCCGGCCGTTGCCCTCCAGCGCCTTGAGGCACACCCGGGTCGCGATCCGGTACAGCCAGGTGCGCAACGAGGAACGCCCTTCGAAGCCGCCGTAGCCGCGCCACGCCTGCAGGTAGGTCTCCTGGATCGCATCCTCGGCGTCGTGGATCGAGCCGAGCATCCGGTAGCAGTGCGCCAGCAACTCTCGCCGGAAGGGTTCACTCAGCCGGGCGAACCCCTCGTCAGGCGCACCGTCGGCCCTATCCGTCTGCCGTTGCGCCGTCGGCGACATCGCCCCTCCCCTCATCCCATCGGCCAGATCATGACGAGCATCGCCGCGGCCATGAGAGCGTGGGCCAGGTGGGAGATCCGGTCGCTGACGCCCGATGACGCGCCACCGGAGCCGGGTCGCACGCCGCGGAACAAGAACCACAGTCCGGTGCCCGCGAGCACGAGGATGAGTAGCCACCTGAGTGGCATGGACTCGATCATTCCATGATTCCCGTGCATTTCATGACTTTCGTGTTCGGGACGGAGAAGTGACACCTCCGTTCGGAGACGTCACTCGCCTTGCCGTGCGGCTCAGTGGTGGGCGTGGTGGGAGTGGTTCCCCGTGCCGTCGTAGGCGTCGCGGTAAGGGAACTCGTTGACGTAGCGCCGGCGGCCGAGCGGGGTCAGGTCGAGATAGTGGTAGGTGCTCAACATGACCTCGACGCCGCGCCCGTAGGTCGAGTAGGTGTGGAACACGGTGTCCTGGTCGCGGACGAAAACACTCATGGCCTGGGCGTCGCCGTTCACCGCGTACGCCAAGCCCTCCCGTTCCAGGGTCGCCTTGTCCTTGTAGTTGTACTCGACGGGCGCGACGGACTCGTCGTTGGTGGCGTGGAAGTCGTAGTTGAAGTCACTCCCGGCCGAGGAGTACCACGGGATCGTCCACCCCATCCGCTCCTTCCACCTCTCGATCTTGGCCAGCGGCGCGCGGGAGACGAGCACGAACGTGGTGTCGCCGGCGTGCAGGTGCTCCAGGCGGCCCACGTTGTCGACCGCGAACGAGCAGCTCGGGCAGCCCTCTTCCCAGCCCTCGTTCCACATGAAGTTATAGACGATGAGTTGAGTGCGGCCCTCGAACAGGTCGCTGAGGCCGGCCTTTCCGGCGGAGCTTTCGAACCTGTAGTCCTTGTCGATCCTGACCATCGGCAGCTCACGGCGCTGTGCGGTGACCGCGTCCTGCGCCCGCATGACCTCCTTCTCCTGCGGCAGCAGTTTCAGCCGAGCTGCCAGCCATTCCTCGCGGGACACGACCTGCGGAAGAGCCATTGCCTTCTCCTTCATTTAGATCATGGTGTGAAGAAACGGTAGGAACCGACAACCGTGGCGCCGGCACTCTCTGGCGGGCCGGCCATGCGGTCTGCCGCACCACGCTGGAACTCCTGGAACGCGGTCAACCGCGACAGCGGGTTGTCTTCTCCCTCCACGTGCACCACGTGGACGAAACTCACCCCATCGGCCAACAGGAACGCCGCGTAGCGCAACCCCTGCGGAGCCGCCTCGGCCAGTTCGAGGAACACCCGCTCGGCCAGCCGCCGGTTCTCCGCCGCCGCGCCGGCCCGGGTCTCGTACCGCACCACAACCGTCTCGCTCATCCTGACCACACTCCTCATGGACCCGACGGACCAGCGGCCTCGCGCCGTGCCGACCCTCTACCTGTACTGAGGCCGTCCGTCGCCAAAACTCATCGGTCCGCTCCGAGGTGTTCGCACACGCGGCGATCGGATGGCGTTCAGACCTGATGCAGGGAGGAGGACGCGATGACGGCGAGTGCTGCCGTGCCGCTGAGCGGCATCGCGGCGGCCGGCGCCGTCGCGGCATCCGAGGAGGCTTCCGAAGTGGAGAACCTCCTTCTGAGCGAGGCCGAGTTCAGGACGGACCCACGTGGCCAGCTTCCGGATCGCGTCGTCGGACTCGGGTGCGTGTCCCCCGGCCATCTGGAAGGTGTGCTGCCGCAGGTCGGCTTCGGTGGGATTCAGCCCCCCGGCGGGCAACTGTGGTAACTCCTGACGAGCCACCTGCAGTCACTCCTTGAGAGCGCCCATGTCGCCGATTCCCACCGCTCGTCTGGGAACGTGGTAGCACTCCTGGTGACCACGATGGCTGCGTCGCCACCGAGGAACCGGACGCTCTCCACCTCATGGACACGCCTCGATCCCTTCAGCGGCCCAGCGAAGGCATGACCCATGCCGGTGCGGACGTCGGCCCTGCCCCGCAGGTAGACGCCCGGCAGGATCACCGTCGCGTCTTCGGCGTACGACGTGACGAACGCATTCGCGTCGCCCTCCGCCCACGCGCGGGACGTCGCGTCGAATACGGCGAGCAAAGCACGCTCCTCAGCCTGCATCGGTGCGGCTCCGCCGGTCATGTGCCCGTGAAGATCCGAACTCATGCTTCACCGGGGTGAGCGACCTAGCGGCTGAGGCTCGCGGATGGCGTGGAAATGGGCTTCCAACGTCGATGGACGCCCGTGGTGGTTCAGTGCTGGACGGTGAGGACGATCTTGCCGATCTGGACGTTGGATTCCAGGTGACGGTGGGCTTGGACGACGTCGCCGAGGTCGAACGTCCGGTCGATCACCGGCCTAAGGGTCCCGGCGCGCAGGCCCGCGTTGATGAAGTGCTCGGCGCGGCGCCGCTGCTGCGGCCGATCCATGGTGAGCTCGAAGAAGGAGTACCAATGGATGGCCCGGCTGCGCAGGTCGGCGGCGACCGGCAGGGGGATGGGGACGGGGTCCAGGGCGCCGTACAGGACAAGGATGCCGCCGGGGGCCACAGCCGTGGAGACCTTGTGGACGGCACTGCCTGCGACGGCATCCACCGCCAGCGTGGCGCCGGTGCCGCCGGTGAGGGCGTGGACCTGCTCGGCGAGGTCCTCCTCCTCGGTCGCGATCACGTGGGCGGCCCCGGCCTGGAGCAGGCGTTCCCTCTTGCCACCGGTGCGGGTGCTTGCGATGGGGATCGCGCCGAGGTGGTTGGCGATCTGGATCGCGGCCAGGCCGACGCTGCTGGAGGCGGCCGTGATGAGCACGGTGTCACCGGGACGGATCTGGCCGATCTCCACCAGCATGCCATAGGCGGTGGTGTAGGCCACCCACGTCGAGGCGCCGGTCACCGCGTCGATACCGTCCGGGCGGTGGACGATGGCGGAGGCGGGCAGGATCGCCTGCTGGCCGTAGGTGCCGTATTCGTTCATCAGGAAGGCGGGTACAGAGCTGACCGGGTCGCCCGGAGCGAACCCGTCCACCCCCTCGCCGACGGCCTCCACCGTGCCGGCCGCCTCGTAGCCGAGTCCGGCGGAGGGGAAGGACGGCTGGTAGAAGTAGAAGCCCGCCCGAAACAGGGCCTCCGCACGGTTCAGGCCGATCGCATCCACCCGGATGCGTAGCTCGCCCTTTCCTGGCTCACCGAGCTCCACCTCTTCGACCCTGAGCACCTCGGGTCCGCCGAGTTCGTCGAAGACCACTTTCTTCGTCATGAGCAGTTGCCTTTCTCTCTTTAGTCGAGGCAACCGTATGGCGAGCAAGTGAGATGGCCAATGAGTAATCGTCTCACTTATACAAGTGATCGTCTCACTGGTTAGGAATATGTACACTCCGGCTATGGACGTGCTCAGCGCCGCCATCAGTTGTGACCATTTGTCCGTTTTCTAGCTTGAGCACCTTACCGATGATCTGTCGTTTGAGTCTCATTTTATATGAGTACGATATCATCGTGGAGGATATCGAGGGATCAAGGCCCGAACCTTCACTAACAAGGTCGCGGTCCGACAAGGCATAGTTCGAGGAGGCCACACGTGGACCGGGTCGCGGGCGAAGGGCGTCAATACTCCGTCACACATGTGAGCTGCGGGTTTGCCCCGGCTTCCTGGTCGAAGCAGTGGTCAGGTTCGGGCACGGGACGGTCAGATCCACATGCGACGTCTACCTCGATCAACGGCTTGCGGACGCGAGCCAGGGTTCGTCCGGTCGGCCCTGTACAACCCCGCGGCCGGGGCTACGCCGTTCCCGCCAGGCGCAGTCGGGTGCGGGCCGGGGCGGACGGCGGCAATGAGGCGAGGATGTCCGCGAGTGAGACGTCGGCGAGACTGCGCCGCCAGGCTTCGTGCGCGTCGGCCATCTTCTCGGCGAGGACGCAGGTGCGCCGGCACTCCCCCGGGGGCAGCGCGCCCCGTCCCTGCTGCCGGATCTCGCGGCATTGATACGACGAGGACGTGCCGTCGACCGCCTCGACGATCTGCAACAGCGAGATCCCGGACGCGGGCCGCGCGAGCCGAAACCCACCCCGCGGGCCCGTTGTCGCCACCAGTACATCCCCTCTGACGAGGGTCTGTAGTTGCTTGGCGAGATAGGCCGCCGGCAGGGCGTAGTACTGCGCGAGCTGGGCCGCCGACGCGGTGGCTCCCGGCTCGAGCTGCGCCAGCGTCGTGGCGCAGTGCAGTAGCCATTCGGTGCTCACGGGAAGCTTCATGATCTCCATCATATACAAGACATTGCGGATCTTTTTAGTCCGAGATACTGTCTGGCGGACAACACGAGAGATGGGGAGATCATCATGCGAATCGCCATTGCCGGCGCGACGGGGAACATCGGGATCCGCACCGTCGCCGCTCTGCGGCGGGACGGGCACGACGTGGTGCGCATCAGCCGTTCACTCGGCACGGACCTGTCGACCGGCGAAGGGCTCGACACGGTCCTGGCCGGCGTGGAGACCGTTGTCGACACCACGAACTACACGGCGGCCGACCCTTCGGAGACGGTGTCCTACTTCGGTGCCACCACCCGGAACCTGCTCGCCGCCGAGCAGCGCGCCGGCGTTCGTCATCATGTGCTGCTC
The DNA here is from genome assembly GCF_053592075.1 of Nonomuraea sp. NPDC002799. NCBI lineage: Bacteria > Bacillati > Actinomycetota > Actinomycetes > Streptosporangiales > Streptosporangiaceae > Nonomuraea > Nonomuraea sp. NPDC002799. Next base: position 11,249 of record NZ_JBSFVA010000056.1, on the reverse strand, counting down.
TCGATCGCCGGGGTTGGCCGCGTCGAGGGCAACGCGCATTACGCCGGCAAGCGGGAGCAGGAGCGTCTGGTGGCCGCGGGCCCGGTGCCGTGGACCATCGTTCCGGCCACGCAGTTCCACGACTTCGCCGCGATGGTGGCGAGCTGGACGGAGCAGGACGGCGTCGCCACGATCGCGCCACTGCTGATACAGCCGATCTCGCCCGATGATGTGGCCGACGTCCTCGCCGAGATCGCCACCGGCACGCCGCAGGGACGTTATCCCGATGTCGCCGGACCCGAGCCGCAGGACCTGGTGGACATGGCCCGGCGCACCAACGACGCGCGCGGCCACGCGGTCAAGCTCGTCCCGACGTGGTCGACACTGTTCGGCCTGGAGATGACCGGCAACGTGCTGCTGCCCGGCGAGGGCGCCCGCATCGCACCGACCACCTTCGAGCAGTGGCTCGCCACTCAGCAAGCCTGAACATTCGGTCGCAGGAGGCGGCTGCCAGGCTCTGCCCGCATGGAGAAGTTCCTTTGACGACGGTGCCGCCCCAGACCATGTCCTGGGACTGGTCCGACCGCGCGTCGGCCAGATCAACGGCTGCTCGGTTGCGGGACCTGCGTTCCCAGCGCCGCGGGCGAGAGCCCGCCGACTCCGGTCGGGCCAACGATCGGCCGATCGAGTCGGCGATCAGGGCCTGCCGGCGAAGGCGCCGCTTGGCCGCGACGACCGCGTCGTCCACCGTGAATCGCGCCGGGTCCGTTGGAGTCGCCAACCAACCCGGGCCGGTTCAGTAGGATCAACGCCGCGGCGTATGCCGTCCCGTACCATGCGGAAAGCCGGCCACCTCCGATCACGGCGACGGCGAAGCTGATCGCCGAAACCACGGCGAACAGCAGCGCGCTGGCAATTCGCTCTCGCACGACGTGCGCTGCCACACCTGCTAGCCCCAGGGCACCCGATGCGGCGAGGAGATCGGCTACCAGCCATGCGTCGAGCAGTCCTGCCCGTGCCAGCAGGTCAAGCAGCGGCAACGGGAGCCACAGCGTCCAGATCGCGCTGAACCCGCCGGCCAGGTTGACGGCCGAGGGGAGGGCCAGCAGCAGTGACGCCTAGGCCAACGCCCATCCGCGCCGGCGACCACCGCTCAGGGTCCGGCCCGCTGGGCAGTCGCAGCCTCGCCGATCCACGTAGCGCAGCTCCCTCGACAGCGCAAGGAAGCGGCGGCGGGCACCCGGCGCGCTCTCGGCTGGAGTCAGGCGGTCAGCGCTCAGCGCGCCACCGGTCTGGGCCGCGTCGGCAAGCAGCAGGTATCCCCCGTCATGGGGCGGAGCGGCGGGCTCACCATCCTCCGGCCGCACGACCAGAGGCGTCATGAACAGACATCACAGAACCCCTTCGAGGAGAACGCGTCCATTCGAACGCGGGAAGACGCGACGAACCAGAAGCGGTTGTCCCCTGCAGTAATCACCGATCCAGATGAATGCGAGGCCCAGAGGTGGAACTGCGGCAACTGCAGTACTTCGTGGCGGTGGCCGAGGAAGGTGGCTTCGGCCGGGCGGCCGAGCGGCTCAGCATCGTCCAGTCCGCGGTCAGCCAGCAGATCCGCCGCCTGGAACGAGAACTCGGCGTGACCCTGTTCAGCCGCTCCACCCGGCACGTACGACTGTCAGGAGCAGGCGAACGACTGCTACCCGAAGCCCGCGCACTGCTGGCGGCGGCGCACCGCTTCAGACAGGTGGCCGCGGACATCACCTCCGGCGAGGACGGTCTCCTGCGTCTGGGCGTGGTGCAAGGACCCGGCGACCGGATCTACCGCCTGCTGACCGATCTGGCCGCACTCGCGCCTCGGCTCCAGGTCCGGCTCAAACGGCTGCCCGTGGCCGAGAGGCTGGCCGCGGTCCGCTCAGGCGAACTGGACGCCGCGCTGGTGCGAGCCATGGACAACGCCCCCGGCCTCGAACTGCTGCCGGTGTGGACCGACCCGCTCTACGTCGCCCTGCCCGCCTCGCACCCGCTGGCAGCGGAGCGGGAACTACGTCTAGAGGATCTGGCCATGCTGCCGTTGCGGCTCGCACCCAGGGAGAACAACCCGCCCTTCCACGACCTGATCATCGGCGCCTGCCGGGCGGCCGGGGTGCAACCGATCCTCGGCCCACCGTTCACCGACTTCCAGGGAACCCTCACCGCCATCGTTGCCACAGAACCGTCCTGGACGGTGTTCTACGAGGTGGCGGGCCTGCCGTCCGTCCCGAAGGTGGCGATACGACCGCTGATCCAGCCGGTACTCACCACATCACTGGCAGTACCACCCGGACCACCCAGCGCCCCGATCCGCCACCTCCTGCAGACCCTCACCCCGACCGGACCGAACTAGCCCCCGTTCCGGGCAAATCGGAAGCCGTGCTGCGCATCGCGAAACTGCAGGCTCCGTCCATGGCACTCCTGGATACGAGCCACCGACGCAGATCACCGACGCGGCATCGAGGTTGCTCATAGGTGTTCGTGGAGAACGCGCCGTTCGCGCTCTCCCACCGCACCGGGCTCACGCCCAGCGGCGACCGGTCCACCGACGCGACGAGCCGACCCGCGCCACGCACTCTGTATTGGATTGAGATAATATGAATCTCATACAGAATTCGAAGAAAGGACTCGTCATGATCCTGATCACCGGTGCCACCGGCACCGTCGGGCGCCCCCTGGTCAGTGTGCTCGCCGACGAAGGTCTCAAGATACGGGCCGTCACCCGTGACCCCCGGGCGGCCGGTCTGCCCGCCGGCGTCGAGGTCGTCGTGGGCGACCCGTCGCGGCCGGACACCATGGGCGCGGTCCTGGAGGGCGTCACCTCCCTCTTCCTGCACCCGCGCGCCGTGGGAGAAGCGGCCGTCGAGCTGCTGGCACTCGCCAGGGAGCGCGGCGTCGGAAGAGTGGTGGCGCTCTCGGCCGTCAATGTCGACGATGACGTGGCCGACCAGCCGTCCCGCTTCCAGGGGGACAGGAACAAAGAGGCCGAGGACGCCGCCGTCGCGAGCGGCCTGGACTGGGTCAGCCTGCGCTCCGCCTCCTTCGCCGTCAACACCCTCCGCACGTGGGCCCCGCAGATCCGGGCAGGCGACGTCGTCCGCGGCCCGTACGCCGCGTTCGCCGAACCCCTGATCCACGAGGACGACCTGGCGGAGGTCGCCGCCCGCGCCCTGCTCGACACCTCGCTGACCTTCCGGAAGGTGCGGCTCACCGGCCCGCGGTCCCTGTCTCACGAAGAGCTGGTGGCGGCCATCGGCGAGGTGATCGGCAGGCCGCTGCGCTACCAGGAGGTCCCGCCGCAGGCATTCGAGCAGAGCATGATCCAGCGCGGCCTCCCGAAGCCGTTCGTCGAAGCCCTGCTGGCCAGGTACGCCCGAGGCGCCGGGCCCGCCGAGGGCGTCACCGGCGAGGTGGAGAAGATCCTCGGCCGCCCCGCGCGCACCTTCACCGAGTGGGTCGCCGGCCACGCCGCCGCCTTCCAGAACTGACGCCGATCAGAGACCGAGGAGAAGACCGTGGTTGACGCAGAGCACGCTTCGCCGCAGGGCATCCAGGTGTTGCGCACGCCGGAGGAGCGCTTCGAGGGCTTGGCCGACTACCCGTTCGCGCCCCACTACGTCGAGATCGACGCGAACGACGGCGCCGGCACCCGGCTGCGCGTGCACTATGTGGACGAACGACCGAGTGATCCGGCCAAGGCGTCCGGGGAGACGGTTCTGCTGCTGCACGGTGAACCGACGTGGAGCTACATCTACCGGCACATCATCCCGCCGCTGGTGGCTGCCGGGCATCGCTGCGTGGCCCCCGACCTGGTCGGCTTCGGCAAGTCCGACAAGGCCGGCCACCGGTTCGACTACACGTACCAGCGCCACGTCGGCTGGCTGACGGAGACGGTGCTCGACCGCCTTGACCTGCACGACATCACCTTGGTCGGCCAGGACTGGGGCGGCCTGCTGGGGATTCGCATGGTGGCCGAGAACCCTGACCGGTTCCGTCGCGTGCTGGCGACCAACACCTCTTTCCCCACGGGAGAAGAGGAGCTCGTCGCCGGCTTCGCCATCTGGCTGCAGCTCAGCCAGCGGTCGAACCCGTTCGACATCGCCAAGGTCATAGACAGGGGCACCGTGAACGAGCTGGACCCGGCCGTGGGCGCCGCGTACAACGCGCCGTTCCCGGACGAGTCGTACCTGCAAGGAGCACGCCAGTTCCCGCTGCTCATTCCGATCACGCCGTTCGACGAGGCGGCGATCGCCAATCGCAAGGCGTGGGAGGTGCTGGAGAACCTGCGCACCCCGTTCCTGGTCGCGTTCAGCGACAGGGACTACGGAGTCGGCGGCGGACCGGACAGCCTGCGCAACCGCATCGCCGGGGCCGCGGGACAAGCGCACACCACCATCGAGAACGCCGGCCACTTCGTCCAGGAGGACAAGGGACCGGAACTCACCGCCATCATCGACACCTTCATCAACTCGACACGCTGAATCAGGCGCACACCTGCTCGCACAAGGGAAACCGATCATGAGGAAAGCTTCGCTCGCTGGATACTTACGCTTCCTGAGCCTGACCTTCACCGGGCTGTTCGCCGGATTCGTCAACGGGGTTCTCGTCTTAGAGCTGTCCCTGCGCGACTACGACGGGTCCGTGTACACCCAGGTACGGCAGGTCGAACTCGACCACCTGGACACCCTCGCCTCCGCCACCCTCATCCCGGCGCTGATCACCACCGCGATCCTGGTCGCCCTCGCGGTCAGGGCAAGAGACCGTGCCTTCTGGCTGACCCTGACGGCGCTCGTCCTGCTGGTGACCGTCTTCGTCACGACGCTCATCGTCAACCTCCCCATCAACGGCGATCAGATCGGCTGGAGCGTCACGGCGCCTCCCGCCGATTGGGCCGACATCCGTGATCGCTGGCAGCTCGCACACGCGGTGCGCACGGCCGCGGCCGTACTCGCCTTCGCGTCGCTGGTCGCGGCGGCGATCGTCCATGCCAAGCGGTCCTTCCCGCGCCGGCACCCGGCCGATCGGCCGCAGGCGGATCGCTCCGCCCCCGCCCGCGCGGACGAGGGCGGCCGGAGGTGAAGGAGATCGAGCTGTCCGCCGGGACGGTCGCCTACGAGGAGATGGGCGAAGGACCCACGCTCGTGCTGTTGCACGGCCTGATGATGGACGCGTCACTGTGGGAGAACGTGCTCGCCGACCTGTCGGCCGATCACCGGTGCGTGGCGCCGACGCTGCCCCTGGGAGCCCACCGTCACGCCATGCACGCCACCGCCGACCTGTCGCTCGCCGGGGTCGCGCGGCTGGTGGCGGAGCTCCTTGAGCGCCTCGATCTGCATGACGTCACTCTCGTCGGCAACGACACCGGCGGCGCGCTCGTCCAACTGCTCATGCGCGACGGTGCCGAACGTGTGGGGCGGATCGTGCTCGTCTCCTGCGACGCGTTCGACAACTTCCCGCCAGGGCTGACCGGCAAGACGCTCGTACTCGCCGGTCACCTCTCACCCCGGATGTTCGGGCTGTTCATGCGGCAGCTGCGGATCCGGATGCTTCGGCGGCTCCCGCTCGCGTTCGGCCGGCTGACCTTGCGCGGAGACGCCGCCACCGCCCGCTGGCTGAAGCCGGTCCTGACGCGGCCAGAGATCCGCCGCGACGCCGTGCGCGCCCTCCGCGCGGCGGCGGCGGGCGGCGCCGGCTCCCTGCTCGCCGCGGCCGAACACCTGCCGAGCTTCGACCGTCGCGCCCTCGTGGTCTGGGCGAAGGGCGACCGGGTGATGCCACCCGAACACGGCCGGCGCCTCGCCGAACTCCTCCCGCGAGGACAACTGGTCGAGGTGGACGACAGTTACACGCTGATCCCCCTGGACCAGCCGGCCAGGCTCGCTCAGATCATCCGGGAGTTCACTCGCGCGTCCCCCAGGGTCATGGATTAGATCTGCGACCGGTCCACCGCCCCCGAGCTCGGCCTGCTCGCCGACTTCCTCCGCCGCACCACCGACGCCGGCCAGGACGCCACCAGCGAACCGACCCGCGAGCGACGGCCGCGGGCGGGATTCCGGTTCAGGACCGCGCCGGGGGCGGTGAAGTGGGGCCGGGGCGGCGTTTACGGGGTGCGGCGGAGCGGGGTGGCTGGGTGCGCATGTGGTCGCGGACGCGGGTCATGATGTCGCCGAGGTGGTGGAGGTCGTCGTCGGTCAGGGGGTCGAACAGCAGGCGGGTGACCTGGATATGGCCGGGCAGGACGCGGTCGACGAGGGCCAGTCCGTTGCCGGTGATGGCGACCAGGGTGGCGCGGTCGTCGTCGGGACTGGGACCGCGGGTGATGAGGCCGGCCTTTTCCAGCAGGCCGGCCTGGTAGGTCAGGCCGCTGCGGCTGTACACGACACCGTCGGCCAACTGCGTCATGGTCAGATGACCCTGCGCGTTGGCGAGGCGTGCCAGGAGCTGGAACTGCACGTAGCTGATGTCGCCCTCGGTACGTAGCTGCTGTTCTACCTGGTGCTGGAGCAGGCTGGCGGCTTCCATGAGCACGAAGTAGGCCCCCAGCTGCTGAGGATCGAGCGCCTGACCGGTGTCGGAGGCGGGGCGAGTGTCGGACATCCCTCCACCCTATCTGTTCGAATTCAAAGCATTGTGAGGAAGGTCACCCTCCGCGCGCTATTGCTTCGAAGTCGAAACAGATTACTGTCGAGCATGCTTCAACTTCAAAGCATTGAATCGGAGAGATCATGAAGGCAGTGCGTTATCACTCCTACGGCGACAGCGACGTTCTCGTCTACGAGGAGGCCGACCATCCAGTGGCGGGAGCGGGACAGGTGGTAATGCTGGTCGCCGGCACCTCGTTCAACCCGGTGGACACCGCGATCCGCGCCGGTTTCCTGTGGGAAGTGTTTCCGGTGACCTTCCCGCACATTCCGAATTTCGACGTGGCCGGCGTCATCACCGAGGTCGGCGAGGGGGTCAGCGGCTGGCAGGTCGGCGACGCCGTGGTGGCGTTCCTGCCGATGACCGCGCCCGGTGCCGCCGCCGAGTACACCACCGCCCCGGCCGAGACCCTGGCCGCCGCCCCGCGCACGATCGACCTCGCCGACGCTGCGGCGCTGCCGTCAGCCGGCCTGACGGCCTGGCAGGCCCTGTTCGAGCACGCCGAGGTGAAGGCCGGGCAGTCGGTGCTGGTCAACGGCGCGGGCGGCGCGGTCGGCGGGTACGCGGTTCAGCTCGCCAAGCGGGCCGGTGCCGTCGTGACCGCGACCGCCGGCACGCGCAGCCTCGACCGCATCCGCTCCTACGGCGCGGACCGGATCATCGACTACACCGCCACCCCCGTTGTGCAGGCGGTGGCCGGGCAGCGATTCGACGTGGTGCTGAACCTCGCGCCCACCAGCCCGCACGAAACCGCCCGGCTGGTCGGCCTGGTCAACGACGGCGCCGTCTTCGTCAGCACCACCACCCCCGGCCCTGACGACGCCGGGCGCGGGGTGCGGACGGTGCGGATGTTCGTGCGCAGCGACGCCACCCAGCTCACCGAGCTGATCGCCCGCGTTGACGCCGGCGAGTTGAAGATCGAGGTGGCCGAACGACGCCCGCTGACCGATCTGGCCGCCGTTCACGACGAGGCCGCCGCCGGACGGCTGGCCGGGAAGACCGTCCTGATCCCCGCCTGATGCGGAGCTCGCCTGGCCGGGCTCGCCGAGGGCGATGTCGCCCAGTCCGATCGGCTCGTGGCCCCCGAGCCGATCGAACAGCACCGCCTCGGCCATGACGTGTGACGCCTTGCTCTTGAAGGAGGGGCCGGTCAGTGGGGCACGGTGATCACGATCTTGCCGAGCTGGGCGTTGGACTCCAGGTACTCGTGGGCGCGGACGATCTCCTTCAGCTCGAACGTGCGGTCTACGACCGGCCGGAACGCGCCGGTGCGCAGGCCGGAGGCGATGAACGCCTCGCCGCGGTGCAGCCGGTCGGGGTCTTGGGTGATCTCGAAGAGGGTGAAGGTGCGCACGTTCAGCGCGGGCATGCCCAGTTCCATGCCAGGGTGCGGGGTGGGCAGGCCGCTCAGGGCGCCGTACAGGAAGATGGTGCCGCCGGCGGTGACGGCGCGGGCCAGATTGGTCACGCCCGGCCCGACGACGGCGTCGAGGACGTGGTCGGCGCCCCGGCCGCCGGTCAGGTCGAGCACGCGGGCCGCCGTGTCCTCCTCGTCGGAGACGATCACCTCGGCCGCGCCCTCCTTGAGCAGCTGCTCCTTCTTGGCGGCGGTCCGGGTCACCGCGATCGGGACGGCGCCGATCCGGTTGGCCGTCTGGATGGCGGCCAGGCCGACGCTGCTGGAGGCGGCGTTCAGCACGACGGTGTCGCCCGCGCGCGCCCCGCCGATCTCGATCAGCGCCCCGTAGACGGTGAGGAAGGGCATCCATACGGCGGCGCCGGTCACGGCGTCGACGTTGTCGGGACGGTCCACAACCGCTGCGGCGGGCACGATGGCCTGCTCGGCGTACACGCCGTAGTCGTTCTGGGAGAACGCGGGCACGACACTGACCTGCTGCCCCGGGTGCAGACCCGCGACCTCCTCGCCGACCGCCTCGATCACGCCCGCCGCCTCGTATCCGAGCCTGCTGGGCAGGTGCCTGACCGGTTCGATGTACTGGTCGCGCCGGAACATCGCCTCGGCCCTGTTGAGCCCGATCGCGTCCACCCGGATGCGCACCTCGCCCGAGCCCGGCGCGCCGACCTCCAGGTCCTCCAGCCGCATCACCTCCGGGCCACCGATCTCGTGGAAACGCACTGTTGTGGCCATGCCGCACGTCCTTCGCTTGTCGGTGAGGCGACCCACTGAAGCGCAAAGTACGACGACTGTCAAACTTCGATGGACATCGTATGATGGGCCATATGAGCGCTGAACGCGTCCCGCCACATCCGCCGATCGAAGAAACCACCCTCCAGCGACTCCTGGAGGCCCTGGTCGACCCGGTACGGCGGCGCATCGTCAGCCAACTCGCCATCGCGCGCACGGACATCAACTGCGGCGCCTTCGACCTGCCGGTGAGCAAGTCCACCGCCACCCACCACTTCAAAGTGCTCCGCGAGGCAGGGGTGATCCGGCAGTACTACAAAGGGACCAGCCGCATGAACGCGCTGCGCGCGGAAGAGATCGGCAAGGCGTACCCCGGTCTGTTGGAGGCTTTGATCGCCGCGGAGTCCGGTGACCCTGCGCCATGACCGCTTCGAACGTTGCGCCCTTCCGCGGGTGGCGCCGCGCTGGAGAAGCGCCGCCCGAGCAGGACCGTCCCGCCACCGTCGCCGTGGAGCCAGTGCCGTCGAGTGCCGGTCGAGCACACCTGCGAGAAGGCGCGCCGGTCCTTGAGCACCGCGGGCGGGCGTCCCCGCCCGCGGTGGCGTGGTCCGGCGCCTCCGATACACGAACTGGTGGCCGGCTCGCGCCGAGACCCCTGAACCGCGAGCCGAAGGTGATCGTCTTATGGGCGTGAGATGGGGTTGGGTCGTCGTTCTGGCATTGGTGCTGACGGCATGTAGCAGCACAGGAGTTCAGAAGGCCGGGACCACGCCAGGTCTGGAGCAGACTGGCCGGCCAGTCCCTGAGCCGCCGGCCTCAGCCGGACCCGCACGGCGCCCTGTCGCCACATGGCTGCGTGAGGGTGGTTTGGCGGCCCCCGGCCTGGGAGCCGTCCGCCCTCCGATGCTGGTGGTCTACGCTGACGGCCGGGTCATCGCCGGCGCCTCGCACGAACTGCGCCTTCCACGCACCGAGATCAGGGCTCTGATCGAAGCTCTGGAGCACGACCTGGCAGGGCAACCCGCCACCGCCACGCCTCAGTCGGGGTCGCCGAGGGTCTATGACGCGCCCACCACGATCCTCGGCGTCGACAGCGGCGGCGGGATGCGCGAGGTGCACGTGCCGTATCTGGAGCACGGCGCAGCCCGCTACGACGTCGCGCTCATCACCGCCCGCGACCGCCTCGCCCATCTGGCCGACCGCGTCACCGCACAGGGCAGAAACTACTCCACCGACCGCGTACGACTGTCCGCCGAGCAGATCACGGCCCCTGCGACGACCGCCGAGCCCTTGCCGGAGGGCGTCCCCCTGCCACCCGAGACGCAGGCGCACTCTGCGGGCAAGGACTACAAGGGTAACAAGGCGCACATGATCGCCCGGCTGATCCCACGTGACGGATCCTGGCACGTCTATCGCACGTCAACCGGCGAGCACATCGCGCTTTCGTGGCGCTACCTGCTCCCTCACGAGTAAGACTTCGACTACGAACGAGCAGATGGCCCGCGGATCCGCTGCTGGGCCGTGGCATGGCCTGAGAAGGTTCCCAGTTCGGCGCGATGCGGCGCGGATGCCGGCTCAGGCAGACCTCAAGGCCTCCCGCACTCGGACAGCCGGCCGATCAGATAGGACCGCTCGCGCTCGTTGCCGGCGAGGGCGAGAGCGAGTCGGTACTGCTCACGGGCGGCGGTCGGCTGCCCGAGTCGCCGCAACAGATCGGCGCGCGTGGCGGGCAGCAGGTGATGATCGGTCAGCTCACCGACGGCGAGTTCATCGAGCAGGTCGAGGCCGGCCTGTGGGCCGGTGGCCATGGCGACCGCGACCGCCCGGTTGAGCCGCACGGTCGGTGCGGGGACGAGAGCCAGGAGCCGATCGTAGAGCATCACGATGCGGGCCCAGTCGGTGTCGGCGGGCCGTGCGGCCGTCGCGTGACAGGCGGCGATCAGGCAGTGAAGCTGGTACGGCCCGATCCGTTCGTGGCGCAACACGCGCTGCAGCACGCCAGACCCGCGTCGATCATCGGCCGGTTCCATCGAGACCGGTCCTGTTCCTCCAGCAGGTGCGCGGGCGGTATCCGGTAGGGGATCCCCGCGGCGGCGATCCGCTGTTTGACGCGGACCAGCATCCGTCACGTGAACAGTCCCGACCTCTCGCGAACGACCCTCGGACCGGCTGACGTCGGCAAGCACACGCCAGCTACTCCCCATTGAGCATACTGAACACCCTCAATCAAATCGATGATCTTCGGCCACTACCGCCAGAAGCGCTGCGAGAGGATCGCTGGTGAGTCCCGCTCCATGGACCGCACCACCATATGATTTGAATCTCATATATTATGAGATCAAGGAAATCGTGGTAGGAGCGAAGGAGACGCACATGTTCCTGGTCATCGGAGCAACCGGAAGCGTCGGACGCGCAGCGGTGAACCTGCTGCTGCAGGCCGGCCTCAAGGTAG
>NZ_JBSFVA010000055.1:0-51344 GCF_053592075.1 Nonomuraea sp. NPDC002799 | reverse complement strand
AACACCTTCCTCGACGCACTCGCCCACCACCGCCACACCCAAAACCTCCCCGCCACCTCCCTCGCCTGGGGACTCTGGCAACAAACCAGCACCATCACCGGCCAACTCGCCGACACCGACCTCAACAGACTCCGACGCAACGGCATCGCCCCCATGCCCACCCAAGACGCACTCGCCCTGTTCGACAACGCACTCGCCAGCGGTCAACCACATCTCGTCACCGCCCGGGTCGACCGCGCGGCGCTGCGCGCGCAGGCAGAGGCCGGTGCGCTTCCTGCGCTCCTGCGCGGGATCATCGGAACCCGCCGCAAGCCCGCGAGCGCCGCGCACGGCGGCGACTGGACGAAGCGCCTGGCCGCGCTCCCGGGCAACGCCCGGTACGACGCGATACTCAGCCTGGTACGGCGCGAGGTCGCCGACGTGCTGGCCCATCCGGTGCCGGGTGGTGTCGACCCGGATCGGGGCTTCCTCGACCTGGGGTTCGACTCACTCACCGCGGTTCAACTGCGTAACCGGCTGGCCGCGGTGACCGGGTTGCGGCTGGGGACGACGACCGTTTTCGACCACCCCACGGCGACCGCGCTCGCACGTCACCTGGAGGACGAGCTCGCCCCGGCGACGGGCAGCGAACGGGTGGTGCTGGCAGAACTGGACAGGCTTGAGGACTCCGTCCAGGGGATGGCCGGCGACGTCCGGCTGAGCGTGGCCCAGCGGCTGCAGGAGCTCGGCGCCCGGCTGGCCGCCAAGACCAACGGCGCGGCGGCGCCGGCCCAGCGCCTGGACGAGGCGTCCGACGAGGAGCTCTTCGCGTTCATCGACAACGAGCTGTGACAACAGAAAGAGGTGAGGAGCCTGGGCTCCTCACCTCTGTCGAACGCCGATCCGAATGCCGATCCGAACGCCGGACCGAACGCTGGAACGAACACCGGACCGAACGCTGAGCCCGATCAGCCGCCGAACCAGGCGGCCAGCGCCACTCTCAGGCCGTCGGGATCCGAGCCGGCCCATGCCACGTGACCGTCCGGCCGCACGAGCACCACCGGAGCGCCGATCTGCGGAACCGGCGGCGAAGCCACCAGGTCCACGTTCTCGCGCCACGCCGTGAGGTCGCCCAGTGCCACCGCCCCTTGCGAGCAGTCGAGCACCAGGCCGCGCCCGGCGTGCAGGGCACGGTCCACTCCTTCGGCCCCCAGCGGCGGCAGCCTCTTGCCGAGCAGCGGATCGTCGGCCTCGGCCGCCGGGTCCCGATCCGGATAGAGCATCGGATAGCTGACGTCGACGCCGGACAACATGCCCCCGAGGTACCGGTTCACGTCGCCGAGCTTGAGCAGTTCGGTGGTCAGCTCGCGCAGGCCGCCCGCCTGCTCGTCGCGGTGGGACAGCTCGACCTGGGCGAGCACGTTCATCCGGGTCCGGCTGCCGGCCGCGTGCCGCTCGTCGTGGTAGGTGTCCAGTAGTCCCTTCGGGGCCCAGCCGTTGATGGCGGCCGCCAGTTTCCAGCCGAGGTTCACCGCGTCGTTGAGCGCGTTGGTCAGTGCTTGGCCGTTGATCGGGAAGAGCACCTGTGCCGCGTCGCCCGCCAGGAAGACGTTCTGCTCGCGATAGGTCGCCGCCTGCTTCACCCGGCAGTCGGCGCGGGCCAGCCAGCGGGGCTCGCCGCCCTTCAGGTCGCTGCCGGTCAGCCTGCGTATCGCGGCGCGCAGCTCGTCCATCGTGACCGGGGCGTCCGGGTCCTCGGGTTCGACGCCGAACTCGGACGTGGTGATCCGGACCGCGCCGGGCCCGATGGGCACGCACATCCACTGCCCGCCGGCCGGGAAGTAGGCGCCGCCGATCGGCAGCGGGTGCAGGTCCGCCAGGTCGATCTCGACGTCGCCGGTGATCCCGCGGAACGGGATGTCCCTGCCGTGGAAGGGGATCGCGGCCGCCTCGCGGACGGTGCTGTCCGGTCCGTCGCAGCCGACGAGGTAGCGGCCACGGAGCTCCCCTGACCCGTTCGCGGTGCGCCACCGCACCGTGACGCCGGCCTCGTCCTGGTCGAAGCCGGTGACTTCGTGGTCGTGGCGGATGTCGGCCCCGAGTTCGGTCGCCCGATGCGCCAAAGCTCGTTCCAGCTCCGCCTGGTGCAGCAGCACCGCGTCCTTGGCACGGTCGGGCACCTGGGACAGGTCGAGGAACAACAGCGCGAACTGGATCATCGGCAGCGGGATCGCCTTCTCCCGTACCAGGTCGAACAGCCCACGCTGGGTGAGCAGTTCGACGGCGCCCGCGTTGATCGCGACGCCGGGTGAGTCCGTTCTGGGCCGCGCGCGACGTTCCAGGACGACCGTGTCCACGCCGGCGAGGGCGAGTTCGCCCGCCAGCATCAGACCTGCCGGACCGGCTCCTGCGATGATGACGGGTTCGCTCATGTCAGCGGGTCACTTCCAGCAGCGGACGGCGCTGGCGCACGTGCGCCCGCAGCGGGCTCGCGCCACCGGGGTCGGTGCTGATCTCCTGCCGGGCGGTGATCCGCAGCCCCGCCTCCTCGATCTCCTGCTCCATCTGGGCGGGCGAGACCCAGAAGGTCATCCCGTTGTACAGCTTGGTGTCCGTGATCACGCTGTTCTTGATCCGGTGGGTCAGGAAACTGCTCGAACGGATGCCCTCGGTCGGTGAGATGTAGTCGAACAGCGTGCACATCAGCGGTGAGATCTCGTCGGCGAGCGTGAAGACGCTGATGCTCTCCACCGAGGACGGGTCCTCGTCCAGGAACTCGAAGCCGATGAACGTCACCAGGAAACGGCCGCCCTCGGCCAGGTGCTCACGGACGTTGCGGAACAGCGCCGCGCGCCGCTCGGCGTCGATCGTCAGCACCGCGGAGCCGCCCGCGACGATCAGGTCGAACTTCCGGTCCAGGTGGAACTCGGCCATGTCGGCCTCGACCAGCTCGGCCTTGCCGGCGTACGCCTGGCTCTGCGGCTCGCGCAGCCGGTCGGCGAACACGCTCAGCATGTCCGGCGACAGGTCGAGGGCGACCATGTCGTGGCCCCGCTCCAAGAACGGCACGGTCAGCCGGCCGGTGCCGCAGCCGAGCTCCAGGATCGGGCTGGTGACCCCCGCCGCGGCCGACAGCAGCTCCTCGATCTCGACTCTGTCATGGCGGTTGACGATGTCGTAGAGTTTGGCCGCCTCGGGACCGTAGACGTCCCTGATGATCTCCGTACCGAACAGTTCGACGATCTGGGACGCGGTCCCGGGGATGGCGGGCGGTTTCTGGGTCATGGCTTCACCCTTCGGTCGCAGGCGTAACTGCTGCGTCAACGGCCGCAGCCTGTGGGGGGAAGGATCTCGCTCCTGACTAAACCGGTTCTTGACGGCGGCTAAAGGCGGCTGCCGTGCTCCGCCTGCAGCAGCACCTGACGTACCGGCCTGCGCGGCGGATCGTCCTCAAGCGGATCGGGGCCGCCCTCGGACCGGCCGGTCACGCGCAGCCCGGCCCGCTCCAGCTCGGCCGTCAGCATGGCCGGCGACACGGGATGGATGCTCGCCTTGAGGAGCTTCGTGTCGGCGATGACGCCGCCTGGGCCGAGCCGGTGCGTGAGCAGGCTCGCCGAGCGCACGCCCTCGACCGGGTCGTCACGGTCGAACAAGGTGCACAGCAGCGGCGACTGGCCGTCGTGGAGGGTGAACACCGATACGCTCTCGCACACGGACCTGCCCCGATCCTCGACGGTGTCCAATTCGGTCAGGCGGATATGGATCAGCAGCCTGCCCTCCGGGGCGAGATGTTCACGCACCCGCTGGAACATCGCCGCGCGCCGCGCCTCGTCGAGTGCCAGCGCCGCCGAGTCGGTGATCAGCACCAGACCGAACCGCCGGCCCAGGCGGAAGTCGGCCATGTCTCCGGCGACCAGCAGAATTCGTGCGAAATACGACTGGTCGTACTGCTCCAGCAGGCGTTCCATCAGAACGGTGAGCATGTGCGGCGACCGGTCGAGGGCGACCATCTCGTGCCCGTGCTCAAGAAAGGGCACGGTGACCCGGCCGGCGCCGCAACCGAGTTCGAGGATCGGGCCGGTGACGTCCTGCGCCGCGGCGAGCATCTCGGCGATGAAGGTCCGGTCATATCGGAACATGAGGTCATACAGACACGCGCCGTCCGGCCCGTACAGGCTGTCCGGGACCATGCCACCGAACAACTCCGCGACCTGCTGGGCAATGTCCGGTGGCATGTGTATGTTCTCCGTCATCGACAGCCTTCCCGCACGGATCCGCCGTCCGCGGGCGAACACATTCGCCCGCGTAGGATGAACACTTCTCCTAAGCTCCGGCTATATCACGGCTAAATGCGCATTGCGCGGCCCACCATTCTTCGTGAGTTAGTCCGGCTTTAGCATCACGCGTCATTCTGGGCAGGTCATCGACTCCGCCGCGCGGGGCCACCACACCCGGACCCAACGAAGGACGCGCATGGAACGTCCCGACATCCACATTCTCGGAGTGGGTACCGCACTGCCCGGACCAGCCGTCGACAACGCGATGCTCGCCGAACGCTTCGGCATGCCGGCCGTGTGGCAGCAGTGGATCGAGAGCCACCTGGGCACCCGCAGCCGGCATTTCGCCGTGGACCTGGAGACCGGCGTGATCCGCTACTCACTGACCGATCTCGCCGAGACGGCCGGACGCCGCGCGCTGTCCGCCGCCGGGATCTCGGCCTCCGATGTGGACATGATGGTGATGAGCACCGCCTCACCGGACATGCTCATGCCCGCCACCGTCAATGTCGTCGCGGACCGGCTGGGGGTCGACGACGTGCCCACGTTCCAGCTGCAGGCCGGCTGCGTCGGCGCGTTGCAGGCGCTGGAGCTCGCGAGCCAGATGGTGACGGCGGGCCCGCATCGGACGGCACTCGTGGTCGGCGGCGACAGCAGCGCCAAGCACCTGGATGTGTCCATGGACCTCGGTTCGGTCCCGGCCGAGGTGCAGATCAACGGCCTGCTCTTCGGCGACGGCGCCGGCGCCGCGGTGGTGAGCCGGGAGCCGGCCTACGGGTCGCCGGTGCTGCGCCACGTCTTCACCCGGCTCGTGGGGCTGCACCGGGCGCCCGGTCAGACCGTCGACTGGTTCAGCTGGGGCAGCCGGACCGGGGACCGGCCCCCCGTGGCCGAGGACTATAAGGCGATCGAGGAGTCGGCGCCCAAGATGGCCGCCGAGGCGTTCGATGAGCTGCTCGCGCGCGTCGGCTGGGCGCGGAGCCAGATCGACTGGCTGCTGCCACCGCAGCTCTCGGTCCGGATGACCGAACGGATCGTGGACGCGCTCGCGGTGCCTGCCGCCGATCCGGTCAGCAGGGTCGCCGAGATCGGCAACACCGGCAACGCCATCCCCTACTTCCAGCTCGAACAACTGATGCCGCGGCTGAGCCCGGGCGACCGCGCCGCGGGCGTGAGCGTCGAGGCCAGCAAGTGGCTCAAGGCCGGCTACGCGCTCGAACTGCCGTCGGTGTGAGGCCGCCGGGGTCACGAGGGACACAACGAATCCGTGGGAGGAACCAGAGATGACGCAAGCACCGGCTGACGCGATCACCATGCCCACCGACCGGGAACACAACTTCGCTCCGCCCGGGCAGCTCGAACAGATCCGATCCGCCGGGCCGATCACCAGGCTGGCCTTCCCCGACGGCCACATCGGATGGCTGGTCACCAGCCACACGCTCGGCCGTCAGATCCTGGCCGACAACCGGTTCAGCGCCCGCCAGGAGCTCCGGCACTCACCGGCCCCGCTGAGCTTCGCCGACGAGCTGTCCGGGCCGACCCGGCCGGGGCACTTCAACCGGATGGATCCGCCCGACCACACCCGCTACCGGCGGCTGCTCACCGCGCAGTTCACCGTCCGCCGGATGAACCTGCTCATCCCCCGCATCGAGGAGGCGGTCGAGGAGCACCTCGACGCCATGGAGGAGCACGGCCCGCCGGTGGACCTGGTCGAGTCGTTCGCGCTGCCGATCCCCTCGATCCTGATCTGCGAGCTGCTCGGCGTCCCGGTCAGCGACCGGGCCGAGTTCATCCGGCACACCGCGATCGCGCTGAGCCTGGAGACCAGCTCCAAGGACGCCGCCGCGACGCTGGCGTGGGGTGACCAGTACCTGCGCGACCTGGTGCGCTCCAAACGCGAGAACCCGACCGACGACATGTTCAGCGACCTGATCAACAGTGGTGAGCTGACCGACGAAGAGCTCTACGGGATCGTCTTCCCGTTCCTCGGCGCCCACGAGACGACCTCCAGCATGTTGTCGCTCGGCACGTTCGCGCTGCTGGAGAACCCGTCGGAGCTGGCGAAGCTGCGGGCGAACCCGGCGCTCATCGACGGCGCCGTGGAGGAGCTGCTGCGCTACACCTCCATCCTCAACTTCGGGCTGACCAGGGCGGCGCTGGAGGACGTCGAGATCGCCGGTGAGCAGATCGGCAAGGGGGAGGCGGTGGTCATCTCGGTGCCGGCCGCCAACTGGGATCCGGAGCGGTTCGAGGCGCCGGAGACGCTGGACATCACCCGCACGACCAACAGCCACCTGATGTTCGGCCACGGCGTGCACCAGTGTCTCGGCCAGCACCTGGCCAGGGTGGAGATGCGCGTCGGGTACGTGGCCCTGTTCCGGCGTTTCCCCACGCTGCGTCTCTCGGTGCCGCCCGAGCAGGTGGCGATGCGCGTCAACATGGCCGTGCACGGTGTGAAGAGCCTGCTGGTCGAATGGTAGACAGCCGGATGAGCGAGCGTATGCGCATCACCGTGGACCGCGAACGATGTGTCGGAGCGGGCATGTGCGCACTCACCGCGCCGGCGCTGTTCGACCAGAGTGACGAGGACGGCAGGGTGCTCCTGCTGGGCTCCGCTGCGGACGCGCAGGACGAGTCCGCGCGGCGAGCGGCGGTGCTCTGCCCGTCGCAGGCGATCCACGTCACCGGACAGGCCCGCGCGGAGCCTCGGTGACAGGAACCGGAACCCGGGCGCGGGATCGTCCCGCCGCCCGGGTTCCGGCTGCCGGCGCCGCTGCCGGGCGAGCCGTCAGGCGTCGAGCAGATCTTCGGGTGCCTCGATCGTGTCCTTCAGCGCCTGCAGGAACAACGTCGCGTCGCGGCCGTTGACGTAGCGGTGGTCGTAGGCGAGGCCCACGTTCGCGACGGTCCGCGCGGACACCGTCCCGTCGATGAGCACCAGCTCCTGCCGGGGGCCGGCCAGGGCGAGCGCGCAGATCGTGCCCGGCAGGATCAGCGGAATGGCGGCGACGACGTCCCTGTCGTTGTGCAGGGTGACGACGATGTTGGCGCCGGTCAGGTCCTGTTCGCGGAACGAGCCGTTCATCGCCCTGCGGCGCAACTCGCTCAACGCCTCGACGATACCGCCGAACCCCAGCGACGACGCGCCGGCCACCACGGGCACGAAGAGTCCTTTGCCGACGTCGATGGTCACCCCGACGTTCGCCTCGGCGGACAGCGCCAGGCTCTCGCCCGCCGGTGTGGCGTACAGGAGGGGGAAGCTCCGCCGCAGGTGCGCGACGGCGGCGATCAGGAAGTCCGGCAGGCCGACGAGTTTCCGCAGCCGCCCGCGGAGCGTGCGGGCGTGGCTGAGCGCGGCGCCCACGTCGACCTGCACCACCGTGTACGCGGCGGGAATGGTGGCGTGGGATTGGCTGACCGAGCGGGCCACGGCCTGCTGCACCGGAGGAATCGGCCGCAGATCCGGACGGGTGGCGGGTGCCTCCGACAGGCGTTCGACGTCCGAGCGGCGCACGAGGGCGAGGCCCAGCGCACGCACCCGCTCTTCGGTGACGCCCCGCTGCTCCATCAGCTCCCGGGCCGGCGCGGTGATGACCGGCCCGTTGGGGGCGGCGGCCGGGACGGCCACGGGTGCGAACGCGGACAAGGGCACGGGCGCGCCAGGTGTGTCCACGCGGCCGATCAGGTCACCCGGCGCGCACGACGACCCGGCCGGCAGCAGGTGCCGGAGTACGCCGTCGTCGGCGCAGACGAGGTCCTCGATCGTCTTGGACGTCTCGACGGTGGCCACCACCTCACCGGAGGCGACCGTCCTGCCGTCGCCGGTCACCCACTCCACCAGGACGTACTCGGTGTCATTGTTGTTCAGCTTGGGAATCCTGAGCTCAGCCATGCAGGGCCTCCACGATGGACCGCCGGATCGTCGTGTCCTGGACGAGCACCCGGCTCTCCAGGTGCGGCGCCGTCGGGATCACACTGTCCGCGCCGCTGACCAGCGTCACCGGGCCGCGCAGGGTGTGCCACAACGCGCTGTGTATCTGGTGCGCGACCTGAGTCCCCCAGGTGCCGCCCGCGGTGCCGTCCTCGACCACGCAGATGGCCTTCGCCCCGGCCAGGAGCGGCAGCAGCGGTTCGAGGTCGAAGGGGTACAACCGGTCCGGCACGAGCAGCAGGCAGCTTGTCTCCTCCTCGATCAGCAACGAGCGCATCGCGCTCAGCACCCGGTCGGTCATGCCGCCGGGCGCGATCACGACGCAGTCGGCGTCCTCCGGCCGGCCGACGGAGACCATCGCGACGTCCGGGGTGGCGAAGGCATAGCCGAAGATGTCGTCGACCCGTCCGCCGGTGAACATCTGCCGCGTGTAGAGGACTTTGTCCTCGAAGAGGATGCCCGGCTCGCCGCGCGCCAGCATCCTGCCGAGCGTCTCGCCGGCCTGATGGAACGGCGACAACTCGTACAGCGACAGGCCCGGCACTCCGACGAAGTGTTTCTGCGGGTTCTGGCTGTGCGTCGGGCCGTAACCGCGTCTGCCTCCGACTGGACAGCGCACCAGCAGCGGCATCGGCACCCGTCTGCCGTACATCGACACCGACTTGGTGGCGAAGTTGACGATCTGGTCGAACGCGAGTGTCACGAAGTCGCCGAACATGATCTCGACGATGGCCGTGTTGCCGGCCAGTGCCAGCCCGGCGGCGGCGCCCACGATCGCGCCCTCGCTGAGCGGGGTGGCGAGCACCCGGCCGGGATGCCGGGTGGACAGTCCCTTGGTGATCTTGAAGGCGCCGCCGTAGGGATCGACGATGTCCTCGCCGAGCACCATCGCGGCCGGATCCCGGTCGAGCAGGTCGTGCAGCGCGAGGTTGAGGTGGTGGCCCACTCTCATGCGTGCTCCCACCGGGCGGGCGGCAGCGCCGCGACCTCACGGGCGACCAGGTCGATCAGCGTACGGGCGTGCGCGTCCCGCGTCGCCATCTGCTCCGGATGATCGGCGCCATAGCGGCGGTACCAGTCGAGGGCGCCGATCGCGGCGACCTCGTCCGGCGGCCTGGTGTCGTCGCCCTTGCTGTGGGGTCCGATCCGGTGGGTGACGAACTCGACGACCAGGGGCAGGTGCTCGTGCCGGACCCGCTCGACCAGCGGGGCGAGCTCGTGCCGGATCTCGTTCACGTCGGCCGAGCCGATCCGCCGGTGCCGGATGCCGAAGGCCCGCGCCCGCCCGGCGATCGTGCCGGACATCTGCGCCGCGGTCGGCGTCGACTGCGCGATGCCGTTGTGCTCCACCACGACCAGCAGCGGCAGCCGCCACAGTGCGGCCAGGTTGAGCGCTTCGTACACCGCGCCCTCACCCCACGTGCCGTCACCGATGTACACGCAGGCGAGCCGGCCCGGCTCGGAGCGCTTGAGGTGCAGCGCGACCCCCGCGGCGACCGGCAGGCTCTGGCCCTGGACGCCGGTGGAGAGGTAACGATCGCGCAGGATGTGCTGACTGCCGCCGACCCCGTTGCAGACCGCCCCCCGCCTGCCCATGATCTCGGCGAGCAGGCCGTGCGGGTCCTCGTACCTGGCCAGGTAGTGGCCATGGCCACGATGGTTGCTGAACACGAAGTCGTGCTCGTGCACCAGGGTGCGCAGCGCCACCGGCACGTACTCCTGGCCGAGACAGGTGTGCGTGGTGCCGTTCAGCGCACCCTGTTCGAACAACTCCAGCAGTTTCAGCTCGAAGTGCCGGGTCATCAGCAGCAGGTCGAGGTCGTGCTCGGCCAGCCGGGAGAGCCCGGCCACGTGCTCCGTCGCCGGGCCGGTCGTCAGGCCGGTCACGGCGCGGCCTGTTCCCGCCGGGTGTCGGCGATGGTCTGGGCCAGGTCGCGGATCGTCTCCGACAGGACGAAGACCTCCAGCGGCAGGTCCGCACCGAGCTCCCGCTGGATCCGCAGGGCGATCTCGATCACCCGGATCGATTGGGCACCCAGGTCCGGCAACGGATCGTCAGCCGTGAGGCCGTCGACGCGCAGCACCTCTCCCCAGATTCGCGCGACCTGTTCCACCAGCACGTCATCGTCCGGCCGGCGTGCGTCAACGCCACCGGCTACCGTGTCCGACATTCGCCGCCAACCTCCGTCATGCGATGGATCATGCGATGGGATCTCTGCGAGGGTTCGACATCACGTTCGCGCGGCCAAGGGCGCGTGCCTTCGGCGCCAGGATGTCGCAGCGGGCTAAAGCCCCGCTAACTGGAGAGGTGCGCGGAGCGCGCCTTTAGCGCGGGAAAAGGTGGCGCTTAGCAGTCGCTGCCACGCTGGCGGTGCTGGTGCACATGTTCACGACAACAGGGGCTGCGATGTCCGAGTTGACTCCTGAAACGGCGGCCCGTCAGACACCGGATCCCGGCGTCCCCGGCTATGAGCACGACCCCGATGAGCTGATCACCATCCGGGGCCGCACGATGCGCAAGAAGCGGTATCTCTGGGTGCTGCTGCCGATCGTGTACGGCGCCTACTTCCTGGCCAGCTTCGATGGGGCGATCGCCGGATCCTCCGGCCCGATCATCATCCGGGTGTTCGACATCTCACCGCAGACCCTGCTCTACTCCACGTCCGCGTTCGGTGTCATCGCGATGCTGACCAGCGTGCTGGCCGGCCTGTTCATCGACCGGTACGGCCGCAAGCGGGTGTTCGCGATCGCGCTGCTCGGGGTCGGCCTGTTCAGCGGCCTGACGTCGCTGATCGTGGCCTTCTGGCAGTACATCGTGTTGCGGTGCTTCGCCGCGATCACCGAGTCGGGCATCCGCAGCGCCCAGACGATCCTGATCGCCGAGGAGGCGCCACCGGCCAAGCGCGGCCGGCTGCAGTCGTTGTCGTGGGCGCTGCTGTTCCTCGGTGCGGCGATCGGCGGCCTGGTGACCAGCGCGATCGCGTCGACGGGCAACTGGCGGCTGCTGTTCGCCATCACGTTCGCGCCGATGTTGCTGGTCTTCTTCGTGACCCGCTACCTGCGGGAGTCACCGCGGTTCGTGCGGATGCGCGCGGCCGCGTTGGACGCCGTCCACGGCGACGGCAGCGGCGGCGCGGGCCGGCGAGCACTGACCGACGGCATCGAACGCGTCGCGCTGCGGCGGCTCTTCGGCCGGCAGTTCCGCGGGCAGACGATCGCGATGATGCTCTTCGGGCTCTTCTGCTTCTCCTCGGGATCCTTCACCACGCTGGTGGCGCCCATCTACCTGGTGGAGTCGCGCGGATTCTCCGAAAGCCACGCGTCGTTGTTCGTCACCATCATGTTCGTCAGCGCGCTGATCGGGAACCTGCCGGTCGGCTGGCTGTGCGACAAGATCTCCCCCAAGTACGTCATGGTCCTGCTGGAGGCGGCCGGCGCGTTGCTGATCGCCCCGCTGCTCATCCCCGGCGTCGGCGACTGGGCGACCTACGTGGCCTTCATCGCCATGGGGCTCTTCGTCACCAACGGCGTGGTGGCGTTCGCCATCTATCTGGCCGCGTCCTTCCCCACCGAGATCCGCGGCACGGCGCTCAGCGTCATCATGGTGTTCGTGTCGCTGGGCGGCGTGCTCGTCCCCCTCGTGTCGGCGCCCCTGATCGGCCTGGCCGACAGCCCGGCCATCCCGCTGCTGATGTTGTCCCTTCCCTTGGTGGCCTTCCTGGCCGCCGGCCGGCTACGGACCCTGCGCGCCGGCGTGGACATCGACCAACAGGCCCAGGCGCTCGCCGGGCAGTGATCGGCACATGATCGACGAACTGACCGGAACGCCGGCGGGAGAGCCATGACACCCTTGAAGGGTTCAGCCGATCTGTCAGGTCACGTGGCTGAGCTGAACATCCTGCGCGCGCGGGCGGTCCGTGGCCCGAGCGACCGCGCGACGGCGGCCCAGCACGCCAAGGGCAAGCTGACCGCTCGTGAGCGCGTCGAGCTGCTGCTGGACGCGGGATCGTTCCGAGAGGTGCAGCAGTTCCGGCGGCACCGGGCGACCGGTTTCGGGCTGGAGGCCAAGAGGCCGTACACCGACGGCGTGCTCACCGGCTGGGGCACGGTCGAGGGCCGTACGGTGTGCGTCTACGCGCACGACTTCAGGATCTTCGGCGGCGCGCTGGGGGAATCCCACGCCGTCAAGATCCACAAGATCATGGACATGGCCATCGCGGTCGGCGCGCCACTGGTGTCCCTGAACGACGGCGCCGGAGCCCGGGTACAGGAAGGCGTCTCGGCGCTGGCCGGGTACGGCGGCATCTTCCAGCGCAACACCAGGGCCAGCGGCGTCATCCCGCAGATCTCCCTCATCCTCGGCCCCTGCGCGGGCGGCGCCGCCTACAGCCCCGCGCTGACCGACTTCGTCTTCATGGTCCGCGGGACCTCGCAGATGTTCATCACCGGCCCCGACGTCGTCAAGGCCGTCACCGGCGAGGAGATCACCCAGAACGGGCTCGGCGGCGCCGACGTGCACGCCGAGACCTCCGGCGCGGCGCACTTCGTCTACGACGACGAGGAGACCTGCATCGCCGAAGCCCGCTACCTGCTGTCACTGCTGCCGTCCAACAACCATGAGAACCCGCCGGCCGTCACCGTGCGAGATCCCGGCCCCCGGCTCTCGGACGCGCTGCTGCACCTCGTGCCGGCGGACGGCAACCAGTCCTACGACATGCGCAAGGTCATCGAGGAGATCATCGACGACGGCGACTGCCTGGAGATCC
Organism: Nonomuraea sp. NPDC002799; assembly: GCF_053592075.1. Lineage (NCBI taxonomy): Bacteria > Bacillati > Actinomycetota > Actinomycetes > Streptosporangiales > Streptosporangiaceae > Nonomuraea > Nonomuraea sp. NPDC002799. Next base: position 38,391 of record NZ_JBSFVA010000055.1, on the reverse strand, counting down.
ACGAGCACTGGGCCCGCAACATCATCTGCGCCCTCGCCCGCCTGAACGGCGAGGTGGTCGGCATCGTCGCCAACCAGCCCCAGACGCTGGCCGGGGTCCTCGACATCTCGGCGTCGGAGAAGGCCGCACGTTTCGTCCAGATGTGCGATGCCTTCAACATTCCGATCATCAGCCTTCTGGACGTGCCGGGTTTCCTGCCCGGTGTCGATCAGGAGCACGGCGGGATCATCCGCCATGGCGCCAAACTGCTGTACGCCTACTGCAACGCCACGGTGCCCAGGATCTCGCTGATCCTGCGCAAGGCGTACGGCGGCGCCTACATCGTCATGGACAGCCAGTCCATCGGTGCCGACCTGACCTACGCCTGGCCGACCAACGAGATCGCGGTGATGGGCGCCGAAGGCGCGGCCAACGTCATCTTCCGGCGGCAGATCGCCGAGGCCGAGAACCCGGAAGCCATGCGGGCACGCCTGATCAAGGAGTACAGGGCCGAGCTGATGCATCCCTACCACGCCGCCGAGCGCGGCCTGATCGACGATGTCATCGACCCCGCCGACACGCGCCAGGTGCTCATCAGCTCCCTGGCGATGCTCCGCGCGAAACATGCCGATCTACCCGCCCGCAAACACGGCAATCCGCCGCAGTGACCCGCAGGGGGACGCTCGTATGAACCACGCCGCCGCCCGTGTCGTGCTGAAGGTGGAGAAGGGTCACGCCGAGCCGGAGGAGCTGGCCGCCATCGTGGTCGCCCTGCTCGCCCGCGTGACCGCTCCCACCGAACCCGCCTCCCCACGCCACCGCCGCATCGCCGCCACCTGGCACCGCCCCGAACGCCGCGCGAGCTTCTGCGCCCCGCACTCCTGGCAGTGCCCGCGTGCCGTACCGAGGTGACCCCGGACTTGGATCCGCCCGAGTGCCGCACCCAGGTGGCCTCAGACCCAGACCCGCCCGGGTGCCGGCGTGCCGCACCCAGGTGACCCCAGACCCGTGCGCGCGGCGTACCGGACTCAGGTGGCCCCGGCCGGACTCGCCCGTGTGATCGCAGCCCGGCTCTGACGTCCGGCACTCTCACAGAAGGACCCGACGCGATGACTGGAACGACGGAGACCGCCGAGTCGTGGATCCGGCGCTTTCATCCGGCGCCCTCCGCGCGCGCCCGCCTTGTCACTTTTCCGCACGCGGGCGGATCGGCCTCGTTCTACTTCCCGGTGTCCCGTGCGATGTCACCCGCGGTGGACGTGCTGGCCCTCCAGTACCCGGGCCGGCAGGACCGCCGTCATGAGCCGTGTGTCGAGGATCTAGGCGTGCTGGCGGACACGATCGTGTCGGAGCTCGGACCCTGGCACGATCGGCCGCTGGCCCTGTTCGGGCACAGCATGGGCGCCACGCTCGCGTTCGAGGTCGCCAGAAGGCTGGAGCGGGACGGCGTAGGACCGGTCGGGCTGTTCGTCTCGGGCCGGCGGGCTCCCTCCCGCCACCGGGACGACCGGGTACGTCTGTCCACCGACGCGCAGCTCATCGCCATGATGGCGAAACTGGGCGGTACCGACCCGAGGGTGCTGAGCGATCCCGACATCGTCCGCGCGATGCTGCCGGCCACGCGCAGCGACTACACGGCGCTGGAGACGTACCGCTACGCGCCGGGTCCTCCGCTGAGCTGCCCCATCGTCGCGCTGACCGGTGACAGAGACGGTCAGGTGTCCCTGGAGGACGCCGGCGCCTGGCGTGACCACACCGGGGACGCGTTCACCCTCAAGGTCTTTCCAGGCGGGCACTTCTACCTCGCTTCCCAGGCCACAGCCGTCATGGCGGTCATCCGCGACCATCTGGACGCCATGCTCTCCGCGACGGACGGCTGAGCCCGCTTCCCCCGGCCGATCGTCAGTACCCGGCCTGCGGAGCCCCCTGTCGTCAGGACCCGACTTGCGGAGCCCCTGTCCGGTGTCGCCTGTGAAGGGAGGACGCCTCCGGTCGTGGCGTCAGCGTCACGACAGCGGGGCCGGCCGCCACGACCAGGGTTCCGTCCGGCGCCAGCGCGAGCGCGAGCGGCACGTCCGTCAGCGGGAGCCGGAACACCGGCTCGCGCGTGCGGAGGTCCCACGCTCGGACGGTACGGTCCTGGCTCGCCGACACCGCGACCGGCAACCCGCCGAGATGCCCGACCGCGACCGACGTGACCGGATGGGCATGACCTTCGAGCGGCCCCCCGAGCATCGTCCGGGCCCGCAGATCCCACACACGCAGGGAACCGTCCTGACTCGCCGACACCACGATCGGCTGACCGTCGAGATGCCCGACCGCGACCGACGTGACCGGATGGGCATGGCCTTCGAGCGGCCCCCCGAGCATCGTCTGAGCCCGCAGATCCCACACACGCAGGGAACCGTCCTGACTCGCCGACACCGCGACCGGCAACCCGCCGAGATCCCCGACCGCGACCGACGTGACCGGATGGGCATGACCTTCGAGCGGCCCCCCGAGCATCGTCTGAGCCCGCAGGTCCCACACCTGAAGCGATGGGCCGGATCCGCAGCTCACCGCGATCGGTGTGCCGTCGAGGGTTCCGGTCGCGATCGCCACCACCGGCGGTGTGGCGCCGGCCAGCGGCTGACCGATCAGGGTCCGGGAGCGCAGGTCCCAAAGGCGGAGCAAGCCGTCGCCGCCTCCGCTCACCGCGACGGGCACGGTGCCGACTCCGGCGATGGCCACGGCGTTCAGCCAATCGATGTCGTCGGCGTGGATCTCCGCCATGAGCGCGTGGCCGGGCAGGTCCCACGCCCGCATGATCCCGTCGGCCCCGCCGGTGACGGCGAGCGGTGTGGAGTCCGCCTCACCGGTCGTCACCGCGCGCACCCACCCTGACGTACCCGTCGCCGTGACGGGGTGCGGGGGGTCGGTGTGCGCGATCCAGTCGATGCGCCACGGATCCGCGACGAGGCCGGGCCGCAACGTCGCGGCGAGGGAGCCGGCGTCCGAGCACAGGGCTTCCAAGAGCAGCAGGCGTCGTCGTTCCGGCACCGGAAGCCCGCGAAGGCGCTGCCTCACCTTGCGGTATACGCCGAGCGCCAGGAAAGCCTCCACCGTGTCCACGTCGTCGAGGCCGCTCGACAGCGGGTCCGCGGCGCACGCGAGGAACTCGCCGTCGGTGATGAGACTGTCCAGCATGCCGCCGCGCGCGGCGTGCCCGGCGAGCTGCCGCAGCACATAAGGCTCCGCGCCCGCCCAGTCGCGACGTCCGCCACTGCGCCCGTCACTGGGCCCGTCACTGGGCCCGTCACTGGGCCCGTCACTGGGCCCGTCACTGGGCCCATGATCGCGTCCGTCGCTGCGCCCCTCATTGGTGGTGACCGTGCTCAGCAGGGCTTCGGCCACGATGGTGTGGGGGTTCGTGCCGGGGTAACTCTCGCGCAGGTGCGCCGCGATCGCCGGATGACCGAGCCGCGCGTTCCCCTCGTCGTCGTGGCGCACGAGCAGCGACTCGAACGGGTGCAGAGCCTCAGGTTCGGTGAGCGTCTCGTCATCCGGCCACAGCGCCTGGGCGACGGCATGCGTGAGCCGGGCGCTGAAGCCGTCGCCACGCGCGAACGCGAGCGTGGTCAGCAGCCGGCGCACCCGCTCGCCGCCGGCCGGGGAGTTGCCGATGAGCGCGTCCACGGCCGCGCCGATGGTGACCGGCCGGGCGCTCCCACTGGGCAGACCGGCGGCCAGCCTGGTGATCAGGGGATTTCCGCCCAGCCGCTCATCCCGGTATTCCGGGCTGTCGAGGTCGATGACCAGCCCGTTCGCCGCTCGCCGCCGCTCGGCGTCCCCGACGAGGATGCGGGCGTTCGGGCAGTCGTCGGCCAGACGGCGGACGAGTGCGGCGATCGCGTCGGCTTCGGCGTCGGTGGCCGCCTCGTCGACCGAATCGATCAGCGCGGTGAACGGCCGCCGCCGTCGCGTGAGCGCGGCCAGCAACTGCTCGGTGTCGTCCGCCACGACGTCGGCAGCGGCGGCGAGCCGCTCGATGACGTGCGGCAGCGTGAGATCGCGCGCGTTCACCGCCGCGTCGAACGGCGCCGGCGGCAGGCCGGTGCGCTCCCATTGCTCCGTCTCGGCGATCGTGGCTCCCAGCCGGGGGTCCGCGGCCACCAGCAGCAGCGCCAGAACGGACGACTTCCCGCTCCCGGGCAAGCCCGTCACCAGGGCTGAACTCGAGCCGCGGGTGTCGGCCAGCCAGGCGGTCAGCGCCGACAACGCGGCGGAGGGCACATATCCGTTCCAGCAGTCCCGTGCCGAAGAGAGCCAGTGGTCGCCGGTTCGCGGGTCCGCCGGATCGAGCCACCAGCCACGCAGTTTCCCGGCCAGCGGCGGCCAGACGTCGCACAGGTCGGGCACGGGGATCAGGTAGCCGCCCACGCCGGGATCACATCTGACCGCCAGCCCGATGACCGCCGAGAGACTCTCGTCCCAGACCGGCGCGCCACAGAGCCGGTGATCGCTCACCCGTTCGGCCGGGCCCTCCACGCGCAGCCGCGGGAATTCCTCCGCGGGGCCGGTGTACGCGCCGAGGCTGCCGTGCGCACCGGCTGTGACGAACGGGCGGCCGAGCAGGTCGGCGGGCGTGCGCAAGGGCGCGGGCACGACGGCCGCCGGGCCGTCGAGCCGCAAAACCGCGAGGTCCCCAGAGCCGCCGAAGCCATCGAAGCCGCCGGAGCGGTCGGGGTCATCTGCGGGGGTTCGGCCGTTCGCCACGATGTGCGCGGACTGCGAACGGGCCGGAGCGGCGAACGGGAACGCGCACTCGATCGGCCCGTCCGGCCGCGCCCGATCCCGGCTGACGACATGCGCGCACGTCACCACGTGCCGGTGGTCCACCAGCACGCCGGCGCCCACCACACGCCCATCGATCTTCAGATGGACGAACCATCCCCGTCTCATCGCGCCGAATGCCACCGGAGCTCCTTGTCGCCAACAGGGTTCCCAGCCGCACCGTACCCGGTCGTCATCCGGTATTCGACCTGATCAACTGCCACTGCCGGCTGTCCGCCAAAGGCGGATTCTCGTCCGCGTGCAGGATGAGCTGCTGGAGGTCGCGCAGCGGGCGGCCCGGCTCGACGCCCAGTTCGACCATCAGGGTGCTCCGGGCGCATCGGTACACCTGCAACGCGTCGGCGGTCCTGCCGCTGTTGTGCAGCGCCAGCATCAACTGCCGGTAGAACTTCTCGTGCAGCGGATACTCCTGCACGAGCGAGTAGAGGTAGCTGACCGTCTCGCGGTGGCGGTCCAGGATGAGATACGAGTCGATCATCATCTCGATGAACTCGATGCGCAGTTCCTCCAGCCACGTGGCGAACCGGTTGACCATCGAGCTCTCGCGGAGATCACCGAGCAGCGGTTCCTGCCACATGCCCAAAGCGGTGTGCGTCAGATCGACGATCTCCTGATGCCGCTGCTCCCGCATGAGCCGCCTGCCCTGCTCGATGAGCCGCAGGAAGACGTCCAGATCCAGCTCGTCCGGCTGGACCTGGATCAGATAGCCCGGCGCGCGCGTGATGATCGGACTGTCCTGACCGTCGGCGGATCTGAGAAGTTTGCGCAGTTGCGAAACATAGACGTGCACCGCGGCCACTGCCCGGCGCGGCGGTCGTTCACCCCAGAGTTCGGTGATGAGCTGCTCGAACGGCACCACCCGATTGGAGCGGATCAGCAACGTTGCCAGCACGGTCTTGATCTTCAAAGCATTGATGAATACGACCGTATTTCCATCGACAACGCGGAGACTGCCAAGAATGTGGTATCTCACAATTCCCCCAGCATTGCTGTCTTCGCTTCCCGCTACTTCGCCCTCTGTTACGTCAGATGACATCCCATCCTGACACGGGTGCGGCGGCGGCCACATCAGGGAAACTACGTAGTCGGCCCGGAATAGCGCCTCGACCAGCGTCGGCGCGTGCAGGGTCACGCACCGTGCAGTGGTTATGACGTAGCGATCGAGTGACGCGTCGTGACCGTGGCGGGACCATTCACAAGGGAGCGACTCCGGCCGACTGCGCGAAGGACAGGCGGTCCGGCGGCTTTGCCATCTTGCTCACCAGCGCGGCGCGTGAGTTGACATGCAGCTTACGGTAGATGCGCGAAAGATGCACCTCGACCGTTCGCGCGCTCAAGCTGAGCTCTTTCGCTATTTCCTTGGTCCGTTTCCCGGTGGCCGCGATTCTCGCGATCTCGTACTCACGGGCGGTGAGTTTCTCCCGGACCGGATCCTGATTCACTCCTGGCGGATCCAGTCTGCCGATTTTTTCCAGAGCTCGTTGCCGTGCCTTAACTTTGCCGTAAAGGTCCCATGCACCCGATCGCCGGGCCAGTTCCCGGCTCAGCGCCAGCATTGACGCCGCGTCGCGGAACATATCCGCCGCCAGAGCGCACGGGGCGGCCATGAACAACATCCACGCCCGCGCCCTGGCCATGTGCAGGCTGGTGAACAACTCGGCGGCCTCGCGGTAGAGGCGTAACGCCTTGTCGAACTCACCCGTCGCACTCAGGACATGGGCTCGGGAGGCCTGGGCGTGCGCCCGGTGCGAGGTCAGCCTGGTGGACTCGGCGACCTGCTCGGCGCGGTGCGCCCACTCGTCGGCGCCGGCCAGGTCACCGGCGGTCGCGGCGGCCATCGTCATCATCTCGAAGCAGCCTGCGCGCTTGACCAGCGGCAGCTCCTCCAGCTCGGGGCCGCCGCCCGCGTCGAGCAGCAGGGCCAGGCAGCGGAGCGGGTCGCCTGTCGCGAGCACGGCGTTGGCCAGCGACATGGTCAGCTCCGCCCGCCACCACGACTCCTCGACGGGCAGCGCCGCGACCGCCTGCTCGGCCAGCTCGACCGCGTGCCGGTCGTCGGGCTCCGCCGCCGTCGTGCACAGGGACTGCATCGCCAGCGACAGGCCCTCCAGGTGCCCGGAGCCCAGCTCATGGGCCAGCTCGGCGGCGTCGCGCGCCGAGCGCAGCGCCTTGTCCAGCGGGCCGATCGCCAGGTACGTCTTGCTCAGCCCGATGAGGATGAACGGCAGCAGGTGGTGCTGGCCGGTCTTGCGGGCCAGCCGCAGGCCGCGGTGCAGGTGGCGTTTGGCGTCGGAGAACTGTTCGAGCCCGCACTGGGCCCAGCCCAGCACCGCGAGATATTCGACGGTCTCGGCCAGATCGCGGTCGGCGATCTGGCCGATGATGGCCGTGCAGGCGGCCAGCGAGGCCCGCGCCGCCTGCACGTCACCGGCACCGGCTCTGTGCGTGGTGACGAGGGTGAGCGCGCCGACCTCGGCGATCCGGTCCCCCGCCGCGCGCGCGAGGCGCACATACCGCGCGGCCTGCTCGTACGCCTTGGCGTCGCCCTGCGTCCTGCGTACGAGCTGCTCGGTCACGATCAGGGCGACCGAGTCGAGCGTCGGCTGAGCCGGCAACCTGGAGACCTCGCCGCTGATCAGCGTGCTCGCCTCGGCGTGGTAGCCCAGCAGCCATTCGAGTTGCGCGCACAGGGTCACCGCGGAGACGCGCAACGCGGGCGGCCCGCCCGGATCGATGGCCAGCACCTCGCGGAGTATCTCGCGGGCCTGGACGACCCGGCTGGCCGCGACCAGGGCGCGGGCCAGCGTCAGCGACATCTCCAGGCGCGCCGGATAGGTGAGCTGGACGGGCCGCGCCGACCGTAGCGCGGCCTGCATCCAGCGCACCGCGGACGACGAGTGCTCAGCGATCGCCTCCGTGGCCGCCTGCACGAGCATCGGCAGGTCGCCGTACTCCGGATGGTCCAGCAACCGTTCGATGTGCACCGCTCGTACCTCGACCGGCCTGTTGCGGCTGGTCAGCAGCCGCAACGCCCGGCGGTGCGCCAGCATCCGCCAGGTCGGGTCCGAGCGGGTGTACACGACCTCACGGATCACCGTATGCCGCAGTTTGTAGGCCAGTGGCTTGTCGACCGGGCGGATCAGGTCACGCCGGACCAGGCTGCTGACGATGGTGCGGGTGCTGGACGGGCGCAGCCCCGCCACGTAGCTCAGCCCTTCGAGGTCGAACGCGTCGCCGAGCACCGCGGCCGCGCCGAGCGCGACCGACTCGGCCGGGCTCAGTGTCGCCAGCTCGGTCAGCACCGTGGACGGCGGCTCGGTGTCCACGGTGCTGACCGACTCATCGGTGCGCGCGAGCTCCAGCAGGTAGGCGGGGATCCCGTCACTGTCGTGATGGAGCTGGCGCAGCCGTTCGTGCTCCAGCGGGATCGCCAGCATCTCCGCGGACTGACTCAGCGACAGAGGCCGTAGCTGGACCCGTACGACCGTGCCGAGTTCGACGGCGTGCGCGAACGCGGCCCTGAGCTGCGCGGGCGCCTGCCGGGCCCGGAGGGCCACGAGGAGCAGGAGACCGGGCACCGGCGAGCGGACGAGACGCTCGACGAGTTCGACCGACTCGGCGTCGGCGTAGTGGAAGTCGTCGAGGACGAGAACGGCTCCGCCTGCCGCGAGGTCCGACAGCGCCCGGCGAATTTCATCGTGCTGATGAAGTGACTCGAATTTATCCGGATGGTATTCGGCGGCGACCTCGTCGAGAGGCTGGGGCGGGCAAATCCCGTGACCGGCCAGCGCCTGGGTGAACGGCCGGAAGGCACCATGCCGGTCCGACTCGTCACAGCGGCCGGTCAGCACCGTCATTCCACGCCGGGAAGCCTCTCTGGCGAGGACCGCGACCACCCTGGTCTTGCCCGCGCCCGGCTCCCCGGTCAATTCGACGACACGCCCTGCGTTTTTGTGCGATATCGCGTCCAGCTCGGCGAGGAGAAAGTTTATCTCGCGTCGGCGGACTGCGTTCACATACAGTCCGCCCTCGCCGAAGTTGCCTTCGGTCACAAAGCCCCCGATCCAGCCCTGCGAACTCGGTGGTCCAATCAATTCGCCGGTCCTGCGGTGCGACCACAGTGTTAAATTGGCGACGACACTACAATATTACACTGGGGCCGATTATAGCAGACAATATGAACATTTCAAGTTTATGCGTACGGGAACATTGGGCGAACCCGGCGAAATCGAGGCAGCCGGGTAGGCGCGAGGCCCCGATGGCCCTCGATATCGGGACAGGACACCTTGACCTGCGGGCTCGCACCCGTGAGTGGCCTTTACCAAACAAACTGTGACGAATTCGCGCGGCCCTTCGATTGCGATCCGGCGCGCGCTGAAAACGCGGCGACGCTACGCGACCTGCGCATACTCGTGAATCAGGCCACCCGGACGGCCACGGGGCGTACGAGAACGACAGTGTAACTCCTGATCATGGAGTACACACCTGTTGCCTGCGGGACCCGGCGGTGCGGCCACGCCCGGCTCCGGGGTCTTGTCGCGACCGCCGGACTCCGCGCGGGAAAAGCCGATCATGTGATCGGAATGAGATGGATGATCATTACTCTGGACCGTGCCAAAAAGCCAGCCAAGGAGGGCGTGTGTACGGCCAGCAACCCCCTACTTCTCCGCAGCAGCCCCTGTCCTACGCCACCCGCACCTGGTCTCCCCCGCCGCCGCGCACCAGCGGCCTCGCCGTCGCCGCACTGGTTCTGGGAATTCTGTGGGGATACGGAATCGGCAGCCTCCTGGCGGTGATATTCGGCCATGTCGCCTTGTCGAACATCCGCAGGACGTACGCCAAGGGCACCGGCATGGCGGTCGCCGGCCTCGTTCTCGGATATGTCGGCATTCTGGGCGCCGCGTTCGTCCTGCTCCTCAGTCTTCTGGTGTCAACGGCCACACCAGCGGCGCCTCCGGCCGAAATCGCCGTCACCGCGGACAGCGGCGAGGCGGCCCGGGAGAGCGCGGCCGAATCGGGTTTCAAGGCAGCCGACTACCGGAAACTGACGGCACGCGGTTTCGCGAAGCTCGCGAAGAATCCGGACGCCTACGCCGGACGGCGTTTCGTGCTCTACGGCGAGGTGTACCAGTTCGACGACTTCACCGGAACCGGCAGTTTCATGGCCACCTCGGGACACGCGGCGACCACCACGGAGGAGAACTCCGTCTTCTACGGAGACGAGGACCTGCTCTCCGACGTGGTCGAGGGCGACAAGTTCCGCGCGTACGTGACGGTCAGGGGGACCGAGCGCTACGTCGCCGTCAACGGCAACGACGCGAACGCCCCCGCCTTCGACATCGCCAGGATCAAGGTCGGATGAGGACGTCGCGGTGGCGGACGACGGCCACCGTAGTGCGGGCCGGACCTCCTGGCCATTTTCCCTTTAATACCTATTGGTATTGGCGGTATTATGGCAACCGTCAGGTCGTTCCCGGCAGGAAGGCTCATCCATGACCACGGCTACCTCGACGACGCGCCCGCGCAGGGAGCACCTGGCGGCGTGAGCACCCCCACGACAGGCACGCAGGCGGTCACGGCCGCGCCATCGCACCCGCTCGACAACCCGGCCCGGTCGGCGCTGACCGGGCCGCACGCCCACCTCGCCGAGCGGCACGGTGACGTGCTGCGCTACCCGGCCGACGTGTCGCCGTTCGTGGCCCTGCCCGAGGCCCCGACCGGGCGCGACTGGGCCGATGCCGCGGCGCTGGTGGGGCCGGGCGGGCTCGTCTCCTACTCGGCCGTGGACGTCCCGCCGCCCGCCGGATGGGAGGTCGTCTCGCGGGGCCAGGGCGTGCAGATGGCCGGCGACGGCGTGGCCGCGGCCCCCGACGACGAGGCGGTCCGGCTCACCGCGGCCGACGTGCCGGAGATGCTCGCCCTGGTCGGGCTCACCAAACCCGGGCCGTTCCTGCCGCGTACCATCGAGCTGGGCGTCTATCTCGGCATCCGCCGGCGCGGCGAGCTGGTCGCGATGGCGGGCGAGCGCCTGCACCCACCCGGCTGGACCGAGATCAGCGCCGTCTGCACCCACCCCGCCCAGCGCGGGCAGGGCCTCGCGGCGCGCCTCGTCCGGGCGGTCGCCGCGGGCATCCGCGAGCGCGGTGAGACACCGTTCCTGCACGCCGCGGCGGCCAACACGAACGCCATCCGCCTGTACGACCGGCTCGGCTTCCGGCTGCGCCGGACCACGACGTTCCAGACCGCACGGGCGCCCGGCGACACCCCGGGCTGAGCGCGCGGACGGGCGCCACTCCGGGCTGAGCGCGCGGACAGGCGCCACCCCGGGCTGAGCGCGCGGACGGGCGCCGCCCCGGGCCGCTTTCTTTCGGGCACCGCGCGGTCCTTCCGATCACCGAGGATGGCGTTACTGTAAGGCGCTATGGACGCGATCGAGGTCGCCGACCTCATCACCCGCCTGTCGTCGCGGACGAAGGTCCGGATCCGCCGTGCCACCGCCCCCTTGGCGGAGCGATGATCGTCGCTGAAGTGGTGGGCCGCACGCTGGCCGCGCTCGGGGTGGACACGGTGTTCGGCGTGGTCGGCAGCGGCAACTTCCACGTGACCAACGCGCTCGTGGACGGTGGCGCCCGTTTCGTCGCCGCCCGCCATGAGGGCGGGGCCGCCACGATGGCCGACGCGTACGCCCGCATGAGCGGCAAGGTCGGCGTGGTGAGCGTGCACCAGGGGCCGGGGCTGACCAACGCGCTGACCGGGCTCGCCGAGGCGGCCAAGAGCGGCACGCCGCTGGTGGTGCTGGCCGGCGAGGCCACCGAGCCGCGCTCCAACTTCCACATCGACCAGGACGCCCTGGCCACGGCGGTCGGCGCGGTGCCGATGCGGGTGGCCGACGCCGGCTCCGCGGCCGAGACCGCCGCGCAGGCGTACGCGACGGCGGTCCGCGATCGCCGGGCCGTGCTTCTGAACCTGCCGCTGGACGTGCAGCACGCCGAGTGCGCGCCCGCCGGGCCGCCGGCCGTCCCGGCACGGGCCGAGGGCGGCACGGCGCGCGTGTGGCCGGACGGCGGGGCCGAGGCCCTGGCCTGGATGCTGATGCGGTCCGAGAAGCCGGTGTTCATCGCCGGACGCGGCGCCCGGCACGCCCGGCACGAGCTCGAAGAGCTGGCCGACCTCGTCGGGGCGCTGCTGGCCACCTCGGCGGTGGCCAAGGGGCTCTTCCGCGGCAACCCGTGGGACCTCGACATCAGCGGCGGGTTCTCCTCCCCGCTGACCGCCGAGCTCATCCACGGCGCCGACATCGTGGTGGCCTGGGGCTGCTCGCTCAACGCGTGGACCACCCGGCACGGCGCGCTCATCGGGCCGGGCACCGAGGTCGTCCAGGTCGATCTGGACGAGGAGTCCATCGCCGTCCACCGCAGGGTCTCCCTGGGCCTGGTCGGCGACATCCCCGAAGCGGCCGCCGCCGTCGCCGACACGCTGCGTCCCGCGGGGCCGCGCCCGTCGGACCCGGTGCTGCGCGGCTACCGTACGCGGGCGCTGGCCGACCGGATCTCGGCCGAACGTGCCTGGCGGAGCGTTCCGTACGAGGACGAGAGCGGCAACGGCCGCATCGACCCCAGAACGCTCACCATCGCCCTGGACGACCTGCTTCCGGACGAGCGCATCGTGGCTCTCGATTCCGGAAATTTCATGGGATATCCGGCCATGTTCCTGGACGTGCCCGACGAGGGCGGCTTCTGCTTCACCCAGGGCTTCCAGGCCATCGGCCTCGGCCTGGCCACCGCCGTGGGCGCCGCGCTGGCCCGCCCCGACCGCCTGCCGATCGCCGCCCTCGGCGACGGCGGCGCGCTGATGGGCATCGCGGAGCTGGAGACGGTGGTCCGGCTCAGGCTGCCCATGGTCGTCGTGGTCTACGACGACGAGGCGTACGGCGCCGAAGTGCACCACTTCGCCGGTCACCGCCTGGACAACGTGACCTTCCCGCCCGCCGACCTGGCCTCCATCGCGCGCGGTTACGGCTGCGCCGCCGTCACCGTCTGCGCCGCGCCGGACCTCGACGGCGTGACCACCTGGCTGGAGGGCCCGCGCGACCGGCCGCTGCTCGTGCACGCCAAGATCACCCGCGACCGCGGCTCATGGTGGCTGGAGGAGGCGTTCAAGGGCCACTGACCGGCGCTACCGGGTGACGGCGATGGCGGCGATCACCAGGCCGCCCTCCGCCAGCCATCTGCCCTGAAATCCGGTCAGCCGCCGCCCCTCCGGTGTCGTGCCCTCGATCAGCAGCCGGGCGGCGAACGTACCCGCCGGATCGATGGTCACGGACGCCTCGGAGAAGTCCAGCCAGCGCCGGGTGAGCGGGAACCACGCCTTGTAGACGGCCTCTTTGGCGCAGAACAGCAGCCGGTCCCACGACACCTCGGGGCGGACCGCCGCCAGCTCGGCGAGCCGGGCCCGCTCGGCGGCGTCGGAGACGGCCGCCAGCACCCCGCCGGGCAGCGCGGCGTCCGGCTCGGCGTCCACGCCGACGGTCTCGACGTGCTGCTCGCGTGCCAGCGCGCACACCCGATAGCCCTGGCAGTGGCTCATGCTCCCGACCACGCCCGGCGGCCAGACCGGCGCGCCACGCTCTCCCGGCAGGATCGGCACGGCGGGCAGGCCCAGCTCGGCCAGCGCCGCCCTGGCGCACCGGCGTACGGTGGCGAACTCCATGCGGCGCTTGGCGACCGCCCGGGCCACCACCGCCTCCTCTTCGGGGAACAACATCGCGTCCGGCAGGTCGCCGAACGCCTCGACGGCGACCACCGCGCCGGGCAGGATCCGCTCGATCATCGAGCCGCGCCACCGGGCGGAGTGCTGACTAAGTAGGTCACGATCACATGCGTGATCCTATGAGCCCGACGGGCCGCGTCGTCATCCCCGGCGGGCGCCTGGCCCCGGCCGTCACCCCCGCAGCCGCTACGGCTATAAGGGGAGTATGACTGTGATCGATGCGCCGGACCCCGCCGTCCTCGCCGCGGTGGAGAGCGCCGTCCCGGGGATCGCCCGTACGAGGGTGACCGACCGGCTCGGCATGGCCCACGACGCCTCGCACTATCTGCTCATCCCGCAGGCGGTGCTGGTGCCGGAGAGCGCCGAGCAGGTCGCGGCGCTGATGCGCAGCGGCCTGCCGCTCACCTTCCGGTCCGGCGGCACCAGTCTCAGCGGCCAGGCGGTGAGCGGGCAGCTGCTGGCCGACACGCGGCGGCACTTCCGCTCGATCGAGGTGCTCGACGACGGCGCGCGGGTGCGGGTGCAGCCGGGTGCGGTGTTGCGGCAGGTCAACGCCCGTCTCGCCCCGTACGGCCGCAAGCTCGGGCCGGACCCGGCCAGTGAGTCGGCGTGCACGATCGGCGGGGTGGTGGCCAACAACTCCAGCGGCATGACCTGCGGCACGCACGCCAACACGTACCAGACCCTGGAGTCGATGACGCTGGTGCTGCCCAGCGGAACCGTCCTGGACACCGCCGCCCCCGACGCGGGCGAGCGGCTGCGCGCCCTGGAGCCCGCGCTCGCGCAGGGTCTGGAACGGCTGCGCGACCGCGTCCGCGGCAACCCGGACTCGGTAGGCCGCATCCAGGCCCAGTTCTCGCTCAAGAACACCATGGGCTACGGCCTCAACAGCTTCCTCGACCACTCCGCACCCGTGCAGATTCTCGCCCACCTGATCATCGGCAGCGAGGGCACGCTCGGCTTCGTCGCCGAAGCGGTCTTCCGCACGGTCCCCGCGCACCGGCTGGCCACCACCGGCCTGCTCGTCTTCCCCACCCTGCGCCAGGCCATGGCCGCCATGCCCGACGTGGTCGCCGCCGCCCCGGCCGCCGTCGAGCTGCTCGACGCCGAATCCCTCCGGGTGGCGCGGACCGACCCCAAGGCCGACGAGCTCCTGCGCACGCTCACCGTCGAGGAGCACGCGGCGCTGCTGGTCGAATGGCAGGAGTCCGACGCCGAGCCGCTGGCCGAGCACGAACGCGCGGCCGAGCGCATGTTCGCCGGGCTACGTCTGGCCGCCCCGGCGCGGCTGAGCAGGGACGCCGCCGGACGCGCGGCCCTGTGGCACATCCGCAAGGGCCTGTACGCCTCCGTCGCGGGCGCCCGCCCCAGCGGCACCACCGCCCTGCTGGAGGACGTCGCCGTCCCCGTGCCCGCACTCGCGGACCTCTGCGACGAGCTGACCGGCCTGTTCGCCCGGCACCACTATGAGCGCAGCGTCATCTTCGGTCACGCCAAGGACGGCAACCTGCACTTCATGCTCAACGAGCGCTTCGCCACCGGCCTGCGGCGTTACGCCGACTTCACCGAGGACCTGGTCGCCGCCGTCCTCGGCCGCGGGGGCACCCTCAAGGCCGAGCACGGCACCGGACGCGTCATGGCGCCCTTCGTCCGCCGCCAGTACGGCGACGAACTCTACGAGGTGATGCGCGAGGTCAAACGCCTGTGCGACCCTTCCGGCAGCCTCAACCCGGGCGTCGTCCTCACCGACGACCCCGACGCGCACCTGCGCGACCTCAAGCCGGTCGTCACCGTCGAGCCCGAGGTGGACCGGTGCGTGGAGTGCGGCTACTGCGAGCCCGTCTGCCCCAGCCGCGACCTGACCACCACCCCCCGCCAGCGCATCGTGCTGCGCCGCGAGCTCGCCGCCGCCCAGGCCGCCGGCGACCATGACCTGGCCAGGCGGCTCGAAGCCGAGTACGCCTACGACGCCGTCGACACCTGCGCCGTGGACGGCATGTGCGCGACCGCGTGCCCGGTGCTCATCAACACCGGCGACCTCACCAAACGCCTCCGGGCCGAACGCCACGGCCGTGCCGCGAAAGCGGGCTGGACGAGCGCGGCCAAGCACTGGGACGGCATCACCCGCACGATGAACCTGGCTCTGGACACCGCCGCCGCGACCCCGCCGAAGCTCGCCGAAGGCGCCGCGAAGGCCGCCCGCGCCGTCGCCGGGCCCGACACCGTCCCGCAGTGGACGCGGGATCTGCCGCGCGGCGGAACCCGCCGCCGCCCCGCCCCGGCCGCCGCGCCGGACGCCGTCTACCTGCCGTCCTGCCTCAACACCCTGTTCGCCCCCGCCGACGGCGGCCCCGGCGTCATGACCGCCTTCCAGCGCCTGGCCGGACGCGCGGGCCTGACGCTGCGCGTCCCCGAGGAGATCGCCGGCCTGTGTTGCGGCACGCCCTGGTCCTCCAAGGGTTACACCGCCGGCCACGAGAGCATGGGCCGCCGTGTCCTGGACGTCCTGTCCGCCGCCACCGGCGGCGGGCGCGTCCCGGTCGTCAGCGACGCCGCCTCCTGCACCGAGGGCTTCGGCCATCTGGCCCCTGACCTTCAGGTGCTCGACGCGGTGGCCTTCACGGCCACGCACATCCTGCCCCGCCTGACCGTGCGGAGCCGCCTGCCGTCCCTGGCCCTGCACCCCACCTGCTCCTCCACCCGTCTCGGCCTGGACGCCGCGATCGCCCGCATCGCCGAGGCCGTCGCCGAGCGGGTGGTGATCCCCGACGGCTGGCAGTGTTGCGCCTTCGGCGGCGACCGCGGCCTGCTGCACCCGGAGCTGACCGCCTCGGCCACTCGTGCGGAGGCCGCCTCCGTGGCCGCGGCCGGCTTCACCGCCCACGCCTCCGTCAACCGCACCTGCGAACTCGGCCTCACCCGCGCCACCGGCAAGCCCTACCAGCACCTCCTCGAACTCCTCGACCGGCTCACCGCCTGAGGACCTTCGCGGTCAGGCGGCCCCGCCGGTGGCCGTCAGGCGGTGACGACGTGTTCGGCCTGGTCGCGGCGGGTGTGGAGGTCCCAGTAGATCAGGGCGAGGTCGTCGGGGGCGGCGTACGGGACGCCTTCGGGCGGGTTCGCGCCGATGAAGACGTTGATGGCGACGTTCGCGGCGTGCACGCCCTTGCCCGCCAGCGTGTTGTGCAGGTTGCAGACCCAGTTGCGCAACGCGGCCTGGGCCATGTTCATGGTGGCGATCATCGGATGGGGATGGATGGCGCCGCCACCCATGGTGAACAGCAAGGTGCCGGCGCCCGCTGCCAGCATGGCGGGCAGCACCGCCTGCGTGGCGGTCACCGCGCCGTACAGGATGTGCTCGATCTCGGGCCGGAGGTTGTCCACGCTCACCTGGCCGGGGTCGACCATGTCCAGGCCGCTGTAGGGGGAGAACTCCAGGACGTCGACGGCGCCGAAGCGTTCGGCGGCCTGCCGCAGGGCGTCGGTCAGCGCCGGGAGGTCGGAGACGTCGGCGGGGAAGGCGGCGGCGGTGATGCCGGCGTGAAGTGATGCCCGGCTACCTTGAGTACAAGGCTGAAAGATTTTCGCCGCCTGCCCCATAACGCCCAAGGCTCCCGTCCGATGTACTCACGAGACCATCGCGCGTCCGGGGGAACGTGAAAGGCGTCCGGGGGGAAACGTGAACAGGCTCGACATCCTCAGTCTGGCGAACCAGGCGATCCAGCAGATGGGTCATAGGATCATCACGCGGGACGAGTCCTATCTCGGCCGCCAGCGCCCGCACTTCGCCTCACTCAGCAACCGCGAACTCCAGTCCGTATGCCACGACTTCCTGCTTGGCCGGCCCCACACCGCGCAGACGCGCAGGCGACCGCTGTCCTTTCTGGCGCGGATGATCCGCCGGCTGCTGTCCACCCGGCTCGACTCGGTCGACCTGGTGAACCTGGCCTGCGGCATCGAGGTGTTCCGCCGGGCACCCGCCGACCTCGGCCCCGGCGCCCAGCTCTACCCCGCTCAGGAGCAGGCCGCGATCGCCCTGATGCAGAGCACGGTGATCCAGATGGACACCGGCGAGGGCAAGACGTACGCGCTGCTGCCGGCCGCGTTCGCGCTGGCCATCCGCTATCCGCACGTCTACATCGTGTGCGCCAACGATTACCTCGTCCGGCGGGACGCCGAGCGGACGCGACGCTATTGGGAGTTCGCCGGCATCACCCCAGGCGTCGCCGAGGCCAATTGCGACCCCCGTGAGTGGTCACGCAGAGTCGTCTACACCACCATTTCGCAGTTGCTCTTCAAGTCGATGCTGGATGAGCTGGACGACACCCCGCCGGATGATCCGATCAGCTTCGGCGCGGTCCTGCTCGATGACGCCGACGCCGTCCTTCTCGACGAGAACCAGGACCATTCGATCACCCGGAGCATCCGCGCCGAAGCGTTCGACTGGGAGTTCGCGTTCGGCTTCTGCGAGAGCCTCGTCGAGGACGACACCATCCGGGTCTTCCGCAACAACCAGACGCCCTCGGCCGCGCTGACCATCACGGGAGAGGACGCGCTGCGGAACGCTCTCGGCCGGCAGACCTTGCAGGCCGTGCAGTACCTGCTGGCCCGCCAGGCGGCCGAGCTGGCGTATGTCGCCAGATTCGTGCTCAAGCGGGGAGAGCACTATGCCGTCGAGCCTGACGGCGTGTTCCCGCTCAGCCAGGTGGACGGCCGTATCAAGTACGACTGGACCCCCGACTGGCTGCCTGTGCTCCAGGCCCTGCATGGATTCTCGCCCGACGCCAAACGCGTGACCATGCACCGGCGGCGGATCAGCACGCTGCTGAAGCAGTTCACCATCCGGTCGGGTGTGTCCGGCACCGTCTCCTCCGATGCCGTGGAGTTCCTGCTGGGCTACTGGATGCGCGGGGTGGCCGTTCCGGCGCGGGTGGCACGGCACGAGGGTCTGCGCCCTGACATCGCCTTCTTCACGTCCTCGGCGGCCGTGGCCTACACCGTCGAGGCGGTGGAACGTGCCATCGAGGCGGGGCGCGCGGTCCTGGTCGGATCGCACAGCGTCACCGTCGCGGAGCGCTGCCATCAGCAGATCGCCGCCCAACTGGGCGAAGGGGTGCGCGTTCACCTGCTCACCGGGCAGAACGCCAGTCGCGAGGCGGAGATCCTCGACTCGGCCGGGCAGGCCCGCACCGTCACGGTGGCCACCCAGGTGGCCGGGCGCGGCGTCGACATCCGGCTGTCCGCGCAGGTGCGAGAGGCCGGCGGGCTGGCGCTGTTCTCGCTCGGGCGCGCGATACAGGCTCGGCATGATCGGCAGTTCCTCGGACGGGCGGGCCGCCAGGGCGACCCGTTCACCGCGCAGTTCATCTCCTCGTTGGAAGACCCGTTGATGGCGGCCGCCAAAGCACGGACAGAGAAGATCTTCAG
Organism: Nonomuraea sp. NPDC002799; assembly: GCF_053592075.1. NCBI lineage: Bacteria > Bacillati > Actinomycetota > Actinomycetes > Streptosporangiales > Streptosporangiaceae > Nonomuraea > Nonomuraea sp. NPDC002799. The sequence continues at coordinate 19,383 of NZ_JBSFVA010000055.1, read as the reverse complement.
CACGCTCAACATTCCGCAGGACGGCCAACTGCCCATCAACACCCTCCTCGGCCCGCTCATCCGGCAGATGCAGAGCGACACACGCTGGTGGCAGTTACGCAATCGCCGGTTCGACGTGGCCATGGACGCCGTCGACGGTGAGGTCGGCGAGGCGATGAGCGAGTGGTTCCGGCGGCTGCAGGAGCCGCCCGGCGACGCATCGGCCGGGAACGACTGCTCGCAGAACTTCATCGCCTACCTGATCGAGCGGTTCATCGACACCAACCTCAAGGCGATCCAGCAGAATCGTAAGCCGCTCACCGCTGGACAGGCGACCCAGCTCGCGAAGACGATCTCCGCCATCATCGGCTACAACCCGGAGGTGGCCTCACAGCGCACCCTGGGGAACAACCTGGCCGGCCGCGCGCCCGATCAGGCGCTCGACATCATCACCAAGACGCTCAGCAAGGCGATCACCTCAGCGATGGCGATCAACAACCGCCGGCTGGCCAGGCTGGCGGAGCTGGCCGAAGAGGAGGCGGGCGCAGCGGTTGTGCTGACCGCGTGTGAGGACGAACTGCGGCGGCTCGCGGACGTGCGATCGTCGATCCAGGCACGCATCTTCATCGGACATGTCATGAAGGCGGCGGACGGCGCGCTGGTCGGCAAGATCGTGCCCTCCGCCCAGCCGGTCCCCTCCCGCGACAACGACATCCTGCTGCGACTGCGGGACGACGGCTCCGTCGGCGCGGACGATCTGGCGCAGGTCGCTCGCGGCGTCTCCGCACCGGCCGACCTGAAGCGGCTGGATGACTTCGCGGCCGCTCTGCAGCACAACCTGGAACGTGCCAGGGACGAGCACCGCAACCGGGATGGCGGCCTGTACGACGCGTACCGGAAATTGAGCGGCAGGACGCCCCGGCAGATCGCCCGGTGGTCGCTCAACGCGGCCTGGATGGAGGTCATCGAGCAACGGCAGGTGATCATCGAAACGCTGTCTCGCTCGACACTGGCGCCGACCCAGCATGTCCGGGTCCTCAACGACCGGATCCTGGAGTCCTGGCAGCGCACCGAGAGCGAGCTCGCCAAGACGAGCCTGGAGAACCTGGCCCGATGCTGGCACCCGGACGGGTTCGACAAGCTCTTCTCGATGGCGGACAACACCGTCTGGCCGGCTCGCAAACTCAGGCGGCATCAGGAGAACTGGCGGCCCAGCCCGGTCGACTTCGGCAATGCCTCGCGACGGGACGGCGACGAGCTCATCCACCTCTTCATGCTGCAGCATCAGGACGTGTTGCGCGACGACGACCACAGGGCGGAGGTGATCCGGACGCTGATCGACTTCAAGGAGGCCGCCCCGCTCGGTCTGCTGCAGACGCCTGAGGCCATCCTCTCCGGCGTGTTCGCCTGGCGCCGGAACCAGTATCTGCGACGCGTCCCCGAGCAGCACATCAAGGCCGATCTGCGGTGGATCAAACGTTTCCTCGCCTTCCTGCGCGAGCAGGAGCTGATCGGCGAACTGCCCACGCCGCGCACCCGGCTGGCCTCATCGATCAAACGCTTCGCACGCAACTTCCTGGAGCTGCAGACCTTCGGTCCCTTGGTCGCCGCCACCCTGCTCCTCGGCCTGTACCTGCTGATCGCCGGGGCGCGCGTCGGCCCAGGCGCAGTCTTCCCCCAGGCGCTGTACCTCGCGGACGGCATGATCAGCGGCGGTCTGCTCGGGCAGGGAGCACTGATCGGCGTGGTGATCGCCGCGATCGTCATCGGAAACTCGGTGAACTCGCTGATCAATGCCAGCCCCGAGAGCAACCTCAGGGCTCGGCTGAACCTCACGATCGTCGCTCTGACCGTGCTGACCGCACTCACCGTCGACTGGCCATGGCGCCATCCGCTGTCGCTGGACATGCTGCTGGCCTTCGCGTGGGTGGGCGCGATCCTCGCGCTGTTCGCCGTGACCAGGGCGGTGGACACCAGCCTCGACCTGTGGGTGGGGCTGCAGCTGATTCCCCCCTGGCTCTCCGCCACGGTCATCCTGGTCTTCCTGCCCCGGCTGGCCGGACTCGCGGGTATGCCGATCGGCCCCCTCGGTGTGGCGTTCGGCGTGCTGCTGGCGGCGCTCGTCCTGCATTCCCTGCTCAACCGCGTCGAGCTGGCGGTCGGTTTCCGCTCGGACGTCGGCCTCGCCGAGCCGGTCGCGGCCGACCTCGTGCTGACGGGTTACAAGATCAAAGGGGACACCGCCGCCCGGCCGCACATTCTCGGCATGGCACTGGCGCTCGCCTTGCAGCACCTGGCGCGGACGATCAGCGAAGGCATCTTCTCCCGCCCGCTCGACCCGGGTTTCGGGGCGATCGTGTCGTTGACCGGTTATCTGCTGGTATTGACCGTGTGGGTGCTGGTCACGATCGACCGCCGCTGTTCGCCGGCCGCCTGGCGCAAACAGCTCAACCAGTCCCGCCAGGTCCTCGACCCCGCCTACTCCGACCGCACGCTGGCGGAGGTGATGCGCGGCTTCCGCAGGCGGCTCACCGTCACCGCGCTGGTCACCGAGGTGGCTCTGGTGACGGGCGCCTGCCTGATCTTCTTCGACGATCTGATCCCGGGGACGTATGTGCCGGTCGCCCTGCCTCTCGCCGTCGCCGCGGCGGTGCTCGCCGAACAGGGGCGGCTGACCGTCACTCAGCTCTACGCGCTGCTGTTCCTGCGCGCGCCGGTCATCCCCACGCCGATCGACCTGCCCGCCGAGGACGAGGAGGAGGAGCTCGGCGGCAAGCTGAGCGTCGTGTTCCGGCTGTTGCGCAGACGCCTCACCAGGTTCTTCGCGGCATTGATCATCTTTGTGACGATCTGCTCCGGCATCGCCGATGCCGCTGAGATCTGGGACGCCGTGACGGGATGGTTCACCTGATGGACACGAGCAAGCCCGGCCCCTTGGACTTCGGCGCCCTGCGCCTGCCACTCGATCCCTACCTGGCGCGGGCGGAACTCGCGACCGACGACGCGGGCATCGGCTCCGAGCTCAGCATCTTCTCGGCAGGCAGCGTGCTCCGGCTGTGCGCGTACGCCACCCCGGGGGGCGGCCACCTGTGGAACGAGCAGTGTGCCGAGATCCAGGCCGGATTCTTCCGCGACGGCGACCTGGTCGAGCCCGTCGACGGAGAGTTCGGCGTCGAGTTGCAGGGCAGCCGGCTGCGGAGACGAGGGATCGTGCGGATCCGGATCGTCGGCGTCGTCGGGCCCGGGTATCTGGTGCGGGGCGTCGTCGAAGGCCCGGCCGCGGCGGATCCGGACGAGGCTCCCGCCCTGCTCATGTGCCTGCGCGACCTTGACGTACGGGTGCCCGACCCGCCGCCGGCCGAGCAGCGGGCGCTCCCCCTGCGGCTGCCCCCCGAACTGGCCGCCGTGATGGTGGCCGAAGCCGCGAAGGCACCCGAGTTGCCTGCGCCCGCCCCCCGGCCCGCGCTGCCCGGCCGGGCGTCGCCCGCCGAGCGGGCCGCGTACGGCGACCTTCAGCGCAACGCCCTCTGCGCCTGCGGATCCGGCCGCAAGTACAAACGGTGCCACGAGGTTCAGAACCGCTGACGCCTGCCCGCCTCAGCGTCCGCCGGCCGCAAGGTGAAGACGAAGCGGTGTGCGCCGGACGGGATGCGGGCGGTCAGGCGTACGCGGTGGATGGTCTCGGGGGCGCCGTGGTGGTCGCGCACCCGCAGGTGCTCCGTCCGGGCGTGCCAGGGGGCGGGGACGGCGAGCTCGACGGCTCCCCAGCTGATGGCGCCGGGGCGGACCTCGGGGGGTCTGCGGGTGATGAACAGCTCCTCGACCAGGCACTCGGCGGTGGTGAAGCCGTAGGTGTCGGTGAGTTCGAGGGTGCCGGGACGCCAGGCGAAGGTGCGGGTGAAGCGGGTGAGCTCGGGGACCGGGTAGGCGGCGGTCAGGTCGAGGGCGAAGGTGAGGCGGTCCTGCTCGGCGCGGTGATGCAGGACTTCGGCCCGGTGGTGGCGGCCTGGATGCTGAGGGGTACCGGCGATCAGGGGGACGGAGTGCCATTCCGCCGAGGCGTGCGGGACCTGGTAGCGGCCTTCGCGGAAGTAGTCGCGGGTGTACTCGGGTGCGCCCAGATCGTCCAGGATCGTCTCGCCGCCGGCGTGGAGCACGAAGTGGCCGAGGTCCAGGTGGTTGTGGGGCTCGTCGTTGTGGCCGCCCTTGGCCGCGAACGCCGTGCCGTCGGGGGCCCTGGCCACGACGATCGCCGCGTCCGGCAGGTACGCCTGCGGCTCCTTGCCCGCGCTCGTCGTGCCGTCCGACCACCAGAGCGTGCGGCTGAGGTGGGCCCAGCGGTAGCAGGGGTCGTCGTGGAAGGACGGAGGTGCGGGCCGGCCGGGGACGGGGACGTTCAGGCGGGCCGCCAGGCGGTGGAGGAGGCCGGCGGGGTAGGCGCCCCGGCTCTGGGAGTCGGCGAAGGCGGGTCTCCAGCCGTCGCCGAAGTCGATGGCGGCGGGGTAGGCGGCCATCCGGCGTACGTGCGGGTCGTCGAGCAGGTCCCGGCCGGTGCGGGCCCGCAGCTCCTCGGCGAAATAGACGAAATAGCCGAAGCCGTACGACCAGTAGTCGGGGCCCTCCAGGCAGGCGCCGTCCGGGCCGGTGCCGGCCAGGAACGTCTCCATCGTCCGCTCCAGGCGGGGCAGCAGGACGGGAAGATGCGGCGAGTCCAGGGCCAGGGCGGCCATCGCGGTGGCGCCCGCGCAGACCGCCGCCCAGTTGTGGCCGGCCGACTCCCACCACATGGGGGTGGCGCCGGCGTAGAGGGGGCGCAGGACCCTGCGGTCGACCTCGTCGCGGACCCGGGCCTGTACGCGGGGGTCGATGTGGTCGCCCAGCAGCGCCGTCGCCTCCGCCAGGGTGTGGGCCGTCTCGGCGGCGAACAGGTCCACGAACTCGCTGACAGAGCGGTCGTCGGGCTCGTGGGCGGGCAGGACCCAGGAGTGCTCGTCGCAGGTCGACCAGAGCAGGTCGTCGAGTGCGGGGTCCGGACAGGCGTCCAGGCAGGCGGCCAGGATGAGGGCTGCCAGGCGGCGACGACGGTCGAAATAGGCGCTTTCGTAGGCGAGGCGGTCGCCGGTGTCCGCGAAACGCCGCCAGAGGGTGAAGGGCAGGCCGGGTGCGGAGGTGGTCCGGGCTCGGGCGGCCTCCTCCTGGATGTCAGCATGGAAGGCATGAAGGTCGGGCATGCGGTGGTCCTCCGGGCGGTGGAAAGGGCGTCGTGAGCGGAGTCACCGGGGGCCGAGCGGCCTGACCGAGCGGCGGACGACGATGTAGGTGCCGAGCATCATCGGGCCGGCCGCCGCCGCGTGCGCCACCGGGCCGGCCGCCGCCGCGCCGTGCGCCACGGAGCCGGCCCCCGGCCGCCCGTGCGCTACCCGGCCGGCCGGCGGCCGTCCGGGCGCCGAGCCGAGCGCGAGACGCACCGCCGCCCTGCCGAGCTCGTCATGCGGCAGATGCACGGTCGTCAACCCCAGATCCTCGGCCGGCGGGACGTCGTCGTAGCCGACGATCGACATGTCGTCGGGCACCCGCAGCCCGTGCTCGCGCAGCGCCTGGATCGCGCCCGCCGCCACCAGGTCGTTGCCGGCGAAGATGGCGGTGAAGTCGGGCGGGCCCGCGGACAGGCGGCGGGTCAGCGCGGCGTGACCGGCCTCGCGGGAGAACTCGGCCGCCGCCTCCAGACCAGGGTCGCGGGCGACGCCGTACGCGGCGAGCGCGCTGCGGTAGCCGGCCACCCGGCTGTCGGAGGTGGTGTGGCCGGGGCGCAGGCCGAGGTAGAGGATCCGGCGGTGCCCGGCCGACAGCAGGTGGGCGGTGACGGCGTGGGCGCCGCCGGTGTTGTCGAAGCCGACCACCAGGGCGGGCACGCCGGGGCCCAGCGGCGGCCGGGCGCACAGCACCAGGCACGAGCCGGCGGCGGCCAGCGCGTGCGCGTACTCGGTCATGCGCCTGCGGTAGTCCTCGTCGGCGATCACGCTGCCCACCAGGATGACGGCCTCGGCCCGCTGCTCGCGCAGGAGCCGCACGATCGACAACTCCCGGCCGGGGTCGCCGCCGGTGGTGCAGATCAGCGACAGCCGGCCCTCCTGCGCGGCCTGTTCCGCCACGCCCTGGGCGATGTAGGCGTAGTAGGGCACCGCCACGCTGGTCACCACGATCGCGATGGCTCCGGGACGGGCCGCCGACAGGGCGCGCGCGTGGGCGTTCGGCACGTAGTCGAGCTCGCGTACGGCCCGCAGGACCTTGTTCCTGGTGCCGGCGAGCACGGGATAGTCGCCGCCCAGCACGCGGGAGACCGTGGCCACCGAGACGCCGGCCAGCCGGGCCACGTCTCTGATCGTGACACGGTGCGGCGTGCTCATACGGCCTCCTGGCAGGTAACCGGTTACCTGACGCTAGGAGCTCGTTCATGGGGCGTCAAGGCTCTCATCTGCGCGTTGCAACACCGAGTCAACCACGCCTTGACCTCGTCGGGACACCCGTCTAGCGTCCGGGCCACGAACCTCTGAAGTAACCGGTTACCTGCGGCTGGCCGCCCGCCCCTGGGGTGTCCCGCTCACCGTTGAGAGGAGCCCGTCCCTCATGTCCCGCATCCTCACCCTGCTCGCCGGGCTGTGCCTGGCGCTGGCGCTGGCGCTGTCACCCGCGGGCGCGGCGCAGGCCGCGCCCGTCACCGTACCGGTCGGCGCCCCGTTCACCGACACCGCCGGCAACCTGCTGCACGCCCACGGCGGCGGTGTGGTGAAGGTCGGCGCCTACTACTACTGGTTCGGGGAGAACCGCAACGCCGACGGCACCTTCCGCTACGTCTCCGCCTACCGCTCGGCCGACCTGCGCACGTGGGAGTTCCGCAACCACGTGCTCACCCAGTCCAGCGCCGCGGAGCTGCAGGTCGCCAACATCGAACGCCCGAAGGTCGTCTACAACGCCGCCACCGGCCAGTTCGTCATGTGGATGCACAAGGAGAACGGCCGCGACTACGGCGAGGCGCGGGCCGCCGTGGCCGTCTCCGGCACGGTGGACGGCGCCTACACCTACCTGCGCAGCTTCCGGCCGCTCGGCCACATGTCGCGCGACATCACCACGTTCGTCGACACCGACGGCACCGGCTACATGATCTCGGCCGCCGACGAGAACTACGACCTGCACGTCTACCGGCTGACGGCCGACTACACCGACGTCGCCACGCTCGCCCGGATGTGGGACGGCGACCACCGCGAGGCGCCCGCCCTGTTCAAGCGGGGCGGCGTGTACTTCCTGCTGACCTCCGCCGCCACGGGCTGGCAGCCCAACCAGGCGCAGTACGCCACCGCCACCAGCATCACCGGCGCCTGGAGCGCCTGGCAGAACGCCGGCGACTCGCTCACCTTCGGCTCCCAGCCGGCGTACGTGCTGCCGGTCCAGGGCACGTCGGGCACGTCGTACCTGTACCTGGGCGACCGGTGGGCCGGCGCCTGGGGCGGGCCCGTCAACGACTCCCGCTACGTGTGGCTGCCGGTGCAGTTCCCGAGCAGTACCAGCATGAGCCTGACGTACGCGCGCCAGCTCACCATCGACGCCGCCGCCGGCACGATCGCCACGGCGGGCACCGGCTACGACCGGCTGGCCGTGCGTCACTCGGGCAAGTGCGCCGACGTGCGTAACGGCTCCACCGCCAACTCCGTCGCCGTCATCCAGTACACCTGCGGCACCGGCGCCAACCAGCAGTGGCGGATCCAGTCGATCAGCGGCGGATACGTCCAGGTCGTGGCCCGCCACTCCGGCCGGTGCCTGGACGTCAGCGGCGCGAGCACCGCCGACGGCGCCGCCGTGCAGCAGTACGGCTGCGGCACCGGCACCAACCAGCAGTGGACCCTCCAGGACGCGGGCGGCGGCTATCTGCGGCTGGTGGCCAGGCACTCGGGCAAGTGCGCCGACCTGCCGAGCTCGTCGCAGGCCAACGACGTGCAGTTCAAGCAGTATCCGTGCAACAGCGGGCAGAACCAGCAGTTCACCCGCACCCAGCTCTGACCCCGGTTCCGGCCCGGTCGCCGAAATTGCCTCGCGGCCGGGCCGGAATCCTGGCTACAGTCGGAAATCGTGGCAGAACCCCTCGAAATCGCGTGCGACGAGTCCGGTGCGGAGGGCGAGAAGCTGGTCGGCGGCAACACCGACGTGTTCGCGCACGCCGGGGTGCTGATGAGCCATGACGCCGCGGCGGCCTGCATCGGCGAGTTGCGTGAGCGGGCTCCGTCACCGGTCACCGAGTACAAGGCCAACCACATCCTGCGCGACAAGCATCGGGCGGTGCTGCGCTGGCTGCTCGGCCCGTCGGGCCCGATCCTCGGTCACGTCCAGGTGTTCCTCACCGACAAGGTCTTCCTCATGACCGGCAAGATCGCCGGTCTGCTCACCACCGCCCCCGCGCCCGGCGTCGGTTTCGATCCCGCGGCCAGGGATCTGGCGGTCGTCCTCTACCGCGAGGGTTCGCGCGCGTTCGGGCCCGGCCGGTGGACGGCCCTGCTCGACTCCTTCAACTACCTCCTGCGCGCCAAGAACGGCCAGGGCGTCACGACCTCCGTCGAGGAGGCCTTCCGCCTGGTCGGCGACCTGCGCGGCGCGGGCGGCCCGGCGGGCGAGGTCGTGGAGCTGCTGTGGCGGGCCCGGCCGCACGTCGACGCCGTCCGCGACCGGCTGCTGGCCGACCCGGACGCCCTGCCCGTGCTCGACCCGCTCATCCCGGCCATCGTGCAGGCCGTCGTCCGCTGGGGCGCGGGCGGGCGGCCCGTCTCCGTCGTCCACGACCGGCAGACCACGCTGACCGTGGAGCGGGTCGCCCTCATCGCCGGCATCCTGGGCGAGCGGCGGCTGGCCGGGCTGCGCCTGGTGGAGTCGGCGCTGGACACGAGGGTCCAGGTGGCCGACGTCGTCGCGGGAGTGGCCCGCAAGATCGCCTCAGAAGAGCTCAACGGCCGGGGCGACGCGCAGCTCACGGCCCTGCTGCGGCCGTACGTGGACACGTCCTCCATCTGGGCCGGCCCGCTTCCCGGAGATCAGGTCAAGCCGTAGTAAACAGCCCACCCCCACCTCTATCGCGACAAATTGTGACGATAGAGTGACGTACTGTGACTGATTCTAAGTGTGTGGAAATCGCCTGGCCCGAACTCGGCATCACCGTGGCCGCCGAACTCGACGAGCGCAACCCCGGCCTGGCCCAGTGCCTGTGGGACGCGCTGCCCTACCGCAGCCTGCAAGGACACGCCCTGGTCGCCGGGTACCACCTGTACCACGTCGCCCCCGTCCACTCGCTGCTGCACACCCCGGCGGAGTACCGCGTGGACCGGCGCGGCGTCCCCGACGGCACCCTGTTCTGCTCGCGGCTGCAGCACCTCGGCATCAAGTACGGCGAGCTGACCGAACCCATGACAGCCACCCCCATCGGCAAGGTCGTCGACCAGGACCTCGACGCCCTCGTCCAGGCCGGCCGCGAGGTGTGGCAGGCCGTCTACAGCACCAAGCGGCCCGTGATCGCCGAGGTCCGGCGCGCCGGAGGGCCCGGCGGCCACCAGCTCCCCCGGCTGCCCATCGGCGACCCGGAGCTCAACCAGCTCATCACCGAGGTCCACGCCGAGACCGAGCGCATCTGGGTGCAGCCGCCGCGCGAGCTCATCGACCTGCACGAGGGACGCATCCCCTCCAAGGCCGGCAGCTACGAGACGGTGCTCACCACGCTGCTGTTCGTCAACGGCGAGACCAGGCCGCTCGGCTACAGCTGCTACGGCGGCCTCGTCCGCGCCGCCCTCGACGGCATGCCGATGCCGTGGCTGCGCCAGATGACCCGCCAGCTCGCCGCCACACCGGCGGAGTTCCTCGGCTACTGCGGGCTGGACACGCTGTGGGGCTTCACCCAGCGGCTGCTGTCCAGCCTGGAGCGCGTCGACAGCCACGAGGACTTCGTCGCCGCCATGGCGCACATGGCGCTCTACTGCAACTGCCTGGGCGGCTGGAACCTGCACATGTTCCCGTGGCAGGCGGGCGACAGCCTGCGCCGCATCCAGGAGCCGGTGTGACCGGGCCACGCGTGGTGGTGATCGGCGGCGGCGTGATCGGGCTGTCGATCGCCTTCCACCTGGCCGAGGCCGGCGTCGACATCACGTTGCTGGAGCGGGGCACGCTCGGCTCCGGCGCCTCGCGCGCCACCGCCGACGTGGTCCGCTCCTACTTCGCCAACAACCCGATCAGCTCGGCCCTGGCCGTCCGCAGCCTGGAGGCCTACCGCGCCTTTCCCACCAGGCCGGGCACCGACCTGCCGCTGCGGCAGGTCGGCTACCTGGTCCTGTTCACCGAGCCCGAGCAGGTCAGCGCGTTCCAGGCCGACCTGCCGGCCCAGCACGCCGCCGGCGTCGACGTCGAGCTGATCAGCGCCGAGGAGGCCAGGGAGCGCAACCCGCTCATCGGCGACCTGCCGCTGCTCGCCGCCGCCTACTCGCCGCAGGCCTACATCTCCGACACCACCGCCATCGTCAACGCCTACGCCGAGGCGGCCCGGCAGGCCGGCGCGACGCTGCGCACCGGCTGCCCGGTCACCGCCATCGACACCAGGACGGGCCGGGTGCGGACCGGCAGCGGCGAGGTCAAGGCCGACGCGATCGTGTGCGCGGCCGGCGCCTGGTCCACCTCGCTCGTCCGCTGCGCGGGCGTGGACCTGCCGCTCACCGAGCCGATCGAGCAGGAGCTGCTCATCACCGACCCGCTGCCGCCCGGTACGCCCGAGCTCCCGGTCACCCTGCACGCCGCCAGCGGCCTGCTCATCCGGGTACGCGACGACTGCCTGCTCATCGGCATGGGCTATCCCGGCGCCGACCGGGAGACCTGGCGGCGCGAGGTGGCCGCGCAGCTCGCCGCCACGTACCCGAGCCTGGCCGGGATCGCCCTGCACACGGCCGTCACCGGGCTGCGCGACGCCAGCCCGGACAAGACCGCCTTCATCGGGCACCAGCCGGGACCTCCGGCCTTCCTGTACGCGACCGGCTTCTCCGGCCACGGCCTGTGCAACGCGCCGGCCGCCGGCGAGCTCGTCCGCGACCTCTTCCTCGACCAGGACCCCGGCATCGACGTGACCGCGCTGGCGGTCAGCCCACGACGAACGGGATGACCCATGACCGACGACCACCGCTTCATCCTCGACCCGGCCACCCGTGACCTGCACGCCGACAACGACCGGCTGCGCGCGGCCGGCCCGCTCGTGCCCGTGACCGCGGAAGGCGTGCCCGTCTGGGCCGCCACCCGCTACGCCACGGTGCTGGCCGTCCTGACTCATCCGGACATGTCCAGGGAGCTGTGCCACTGGGCCGGCCGCCACACCCTGCCGCAGGGCACCGCGATCGACCGCATCGTCACCGACACCTCCATGCTGAACGCCGAAGGCGAACGCCACCGGCGGCTGCGCATGCCGCTGACCGCCGCGTTCGGACCACGCCGGCTCGAACGGCTGCGCCCCAGGATCGAGGCGCTCACCGCCAGGCTGATCGACCGGCTCGCCGAGCTGCCGCCCGACCAGCCGGTGGACCTGCGGCTGGAGTTCGCCTATCCGCTGCCGCGCGAGGTCATCTCCGAGCTCATCGGCATCCCGGCCGCCCATCAGGACGAGCTGCACCGGCTCACCGACGCCGTGGCCCAGGTCGGCGACCTTGAGGACTCGCCCGCGCTGCGCAAGGAACTGCGTGAGCTGCTCGACCAGGTCATCGACGAGCGCCGCGGCACACCGGGCGAGGACCTCATCACCGACCTGTTCAAGCTGCACGAGCAGGACGGCGGGAAGTTGTCGGAGGAGGAGCTGTTCGCCACGATCGAGCTGCTGTTCATCGCCGGGCACGTGACCACGGTCAACCTGATCACCAACGCCATCGGCGCCCTGCTCAACGTGGCCGGCCAGCTCGACCTGCTGAAGTCGGGCCAGTGCCCCTACAGCGCGGCCGTGGAGGAGACACTGCGCTGGGACTCGCCGATCGCGTACTTCCCGATGCGCTACGCCGTACAGGACGTCGAGATCGACGGCGTCACGCTGCGCACCGGCGAGCCCGTGCTGGCCTGCTTCGCCGCCACCGGCCGCGACCCGAACCAGTACGGCGAGCACGCCCACCGCTTCGACCTGGCCAGTGCCCCGGCCGCGCACCTGGCCTTCGGGCACGGGCCGCACTTCTGCCTCGGCGCGCCCCTGGCGCGGCTGGAGGGCGAGATCGCGCTGCAGGCGCTGTTCGAGTCCTTCCCCGACATCGCCGCGGCGGTGCCGCCGGAGGAGCTGCCGCCGCTGGACACCCTGCTGGGCAACAGCACCCGCTCGATGCCCGTGCTGCTCGGACCCCGGGCCGCGGCCCGCTAACGGCCCGGCCGTCCCGCCGGGCTACGCTCATCAGCTGATCCCGGTCTAGGCTCCTTGCACCACGATAGGAGTCCACGCCGTGCCTCAGCCCGACCTGCCACCGGCCACCGCCCCCATGCGGCTGGCCACCACCATCCGCCCCTACGACTGGGGCTCGGCGACCGCGCTGCCGGAGCTGTTCGGCACCGAGCCCACCGGCCGGCCGCAGGCCGAGCTCTGGATGGGCGCCCACCCCGGCGCCCCCTCCACCGTGGCCGGCCTCCCGCTGAACGACCTCATCGCCCGCGACCCCGCCGCCACTCTCGGCGACCGGGTCACCGCCCGCTTCGGCCCGGCCCTGCCCTACCTGCTCAAGGTCCTGGCCGTCGAACGTCCCCTCTCCCTCCAGGTCCACCCCAGCACCGCGCAGGCCGAGGCCGGCTTCGCCGACGAGAACGCCCGGGGCGTCCCCCTCGACGACTTCACCCGCACCTACAAGGACGCCTCCCACAAGCCGGAGATGATCTGCGCGATCACCCCGTTCCACGGCCTGTGCGGATTCCGTGAGCCCGCCGCCGCCGCGGACCTCCTCGCCCGGCTCGGCGTGGCGGACCTGGAGCCCTGGATCGACACGCTCAGGACCGGAGCCGACGGCTTGCGCACGGTCTTCGCCCAGGCGCTCGGCGACACCGCCGCGCCGCTGCGCGCCCAGGTCGAGCGGGCTTTGCTCGCCGGCGACGACGACGATCTGGCGGTCTACGGCGACATCGCCCGCGCCTGCCCCGGCGACCGCGGCCTCGCCGCCGCCCTCCTGCTCCACCACGTCAGCCTGCGCCCCGGCCAGGCCCTCTACCTCGGAGCCGGTGTCCCGCACGCCTACCTCGGCGGCATCGGCGCCGAGATCATGGCCAACTCCGACAACGTGCTGCGCTGCGGGCTGACCACCAAGCACATCGACGTGCCGGAGCTCATGCGAGTGGTCGACTTCACGCCGTCGGACCCGTTCCTGGTCGAGCCCGAGCAGGACGGCCGGGGCGCCTACGCCTACCGGCCGCCCGTCCCCGAGTTCGCCCTCACCCGCCACGAGCTGGCCGGGGAGAGTCCGCACCCGCTGCCCGGCGGGCTCCCCCAGATCGTGCTCTGCCTCGACGGCGAGGTCCGCGCCGGCGACGCGCTGACCCTGCGGCCCGGGGAGTCGGCGTTCGTGCCCGCCGCCGCGGGTCCGATCGTACTGACGGGCAAGGGGACGGCGTACCACGCCCAGCCGGGCGCCTTTACAAAGTAGATCTTCACCGCTCCGGCAGGCGCCGGAGCGTGAGAACGTTGTCCGTGCGGGTGCCCGGCAGGCCGTCGGGACGGGTCTGGGTGCGCTCGTACTCCTCGCTGCGCAGCACCTCCCACTCCCCCTCCGCCGGCTTCAGAGCGTCGAAGACCTCCTGCGGCGTGGGGAAGTGCACGTCGTGGGGGTGATCGTGCTGCCAGGCCGGCCAGCTCGCGTGGCCGACGACGAGCAGGACGCCGCCGGGCGCGACGGCCGCGGCGGCCTCGCGCAGGATCTTCTCGCGCGGCATGTCGCCCGGTGAGTGCAGGAAGCAGGCCGAGACGAGGTCGTGGACGCCGGTGGGGAAGGACGTCGCGAAGTCGTGCCGCTGGAAGTCGACGCGGTCGGCGACGCCCGCCTGCCCGGCGTGCTCGGCGGCGCGCGCCAGGGCGACGCCGGAGATGTCGGCGGCGGTGACCCGCCATCCGCGCCGCGCCAGCCAGACGGCGTCGCCGCCCTCGCCGCAGCCCAGGTCCAGCGCGGTGCCCGGGGTGAGGTCCGTGGCCTCGCGGACCAGCATGACGTTGGGCTCGCCGCTCCAGATGCGCTCGCTCTCGGCGTAGCGGCCGTCCCAGAACTCCTCCTCGGTCAGCGGGCCGGGCTCGGCTTGCGGGGTGTGCTGGGCGCGGTGGGCGGTGACGGCGGTGCGGGTCTCCTCGGCGATGAGGTCGGCGTTGATGGCCGCCGCCGCCCGTACGGCCGCCGCCGCGGAGCCGATGACCTGCTCGGTCACGTTGGCCACGTTCCCGGCCACCCACACCCCCGGCACGTTCGTCGCGCCCGAGGGGTCCGACGGGACGTGGGTGCCGATGACGTAGCCGTTCTGCTCCTGCTCGGCCACCTCCAGGCCCAGCCCGGCGAGGAAGTCCGCGCGGGCGGCCATCCGGGCGCCGACGGCCAGGGCCTGGCAGGCGACCACCGGACCACCGTCCACGGTCACGGCGCTGAGCCGGTCGCCGCTCACCTGGAGCCCGCTCACCCGCCCGGCCACCACGGCGACGCCGCGGGCGGCGAGCTGCTCGCGCTGCTCCGCATCGGGCTCCGGGCCGGTGTGCAGGAAGAGGGTCACGTCGTCGCTCCACTGGCGCCACATCAGGGCCTGGTGCACGGCGAACGGACCCGTCGCCAGGATGCCGATCGCCTGGTCGCGGACCTCCCAGCCGTGGCAGTACGGGCAGTGCAGCACGTCCCGGCCCCACCGCTCGGCCAGGCCGGGCACGTCCGGCAGCTCGTCGGTCAGGCCGGAGGTCACCAGCAGCCGCTCCGCCGCGACGGAGGACCCGTCGTCGAGCACCACCCGGAAGCCGCCGTCGCCACGGCGTTCGGCCGTCACGACGGTGCCCGTCACGATCTCGCCGCCGTACCCGGCGACCTCCTCGCGCCCGGCCGCCAGCAACTCCAGCGGCGGCGTCCCCTCGCGCGCCAAGTAGGTGTGCACCCCGGCCGCGGGCGCGTTCCGCGGCCGGCCGGAGTCGATCACCAGCACCTTGCGCCGGGCCCGGCCCAGCGTGAGCGCCCCGCTCAGGCCGGCCGCCCCGCCGCCGATCACCACCACGTCGTACGTCGCGTCCATCGTGCGAATCCTTTCGTTCATCTCGACTGGCCACTGTCCGCGACCCGAGGCCGATGTGACAAATATCGTTGCCGAAATGGCAAAGTAGACGCATGGACCTCGACGAAGTGCTGCAGGCGGTCGGTCCGCGCCTGCGCTCGCTGCGCCAGGAGCGCGGCACGACGCTGGCGCAGCTGTCCAAGAGCACCGGCATCTCGGTCAGCACCCTGTCCCGGCTGGAGTCCGGCCGGCGCAAGCCCACCCTGGAGTTGCTGCTCCCGCTGGCCAGAGCCCATGAGGTGCAGCTCGACGAGCTGATCGACGCGCCGACGACCGGCGATCCGCGCGTGCACCTGCGGCCGGTCAAACGGTTCGGCACGACGTTCATTCCGCTCAGCCGCCGCCCTGGAGGGCTGCGGGCCTACAAGCAGATCTATCCGCCGCACTGGCCGGGCTATGAGCCCGAGCAGCAGGTCCACGAGGGCTATGAGTGGCTGTACGTGTTGTCGGGGCGGCTGCGGCTGCTGCTCGGAAAGCACGACCTGGTGCTCGAACCGGGCGAGGTGGTGGAGTTCGACACGCGGACGCCGCACGCCTTCGTCAATCCCGCCCCGGAGCCCGTGGAGGTCCTCGCCCTCTTCGGCCTGCACGGCGAGCGGCTGCACGTCCGCGCCCGCCCGGCCGCGAAGTGAGGCCGCCGCGCGTCACCCGGTCTCGCCCGGATCGGCCCATTTGATGATCACTTAGCCTGGCCCAAGTCAGTGATCTTGGCGGGCTTGATCACGGATGAGAATCGAGGCCCCACCCGGGGGTGATGCGGAACCAGCGGTTGCTTGCCTCGGAGGCGACTCGATCCACTTCCCCGATGACGAACATGATCGACCGCCGGCCGTCGTTGACGAGGGCGGCACCGGGCGCAGGGGATCGACCCTGGTGGCCTGCGCTACACGGACCGGACGTACCGGCTGGCGCCGGTCGAACGGCGGAACTCGAAGAGTCCGATGTTCTCGCAGGTCAGGGACTTCAAGATCCACTCATGGCCGGAATCGTTGACCATGGTCATCGCTCCCCGGTCCGGCAGTCGGGTGCCGCTGCCCCGCTGATCACGGAGGTCGGGGGTCTGTGCCAACACCTGCCACAGGTCCTTCAGGTCTGCCCCTCGCCGGGAACGCCTTTCGCCCAGATCAGTGTCGTTGACCATGGCGATGACGGATATGTCGGCTGTTTTCTCGCGAAACAAATCACCTCGGTGAATAAACCGTTCAAAGCGACATAGCCCTAAAGTCGAGCTTTCAATGCCGCCTTTGGTGAATTGAATTCACTCTTCGAGTTTTGTCGAATTCTAGCGATATTCTTGCTTGTCGAATAGTTTCTCCAGTCGGCCCATCATGGCCCAATTCAAATGAAATTCGGGCGTTTGAGAATGGTCCCAGGGGAAAGAATGCTGATTGCCTGGGCAATTGCCGTCGGCAGCCCATGCGGCAATGCATTAAATTCGCTATCCGCTCAGCCCTGTGGGCGGTCTCCATAAAGGGGGGTTATCTGTGTCCACGCCTTCGTCCGAGTATCAGTCGTTCAACGCAGCGGATGTTCAATCCGCTCTCGACGCAGCCAAAGCGGCGTATGCAGGGGTAGACATCCATGACATAGACGAGATCTCCTTGTCGTCAATGTCCGTTCTCAGCATGGCGGCTGGATGCATCAGCATCACCGTTCAGAACAACAAAATATGCGTGAACCTTCCGCTGGGGTTGGGCGGCCTCTGCATTCCTCTTCCCCTCAGCATCCCGAACGGCACCGTCGCTCAGGCCTGCCTGAGAATCTGCACCATTTTCGGCGCCCCAACAGGTGCTTGCGTCAGCATAGAAGTCGCAGGGGTACACATCGCACAGCAGTGCATCGGTCTCTGCTGAAACGAAAGGACAGTCAAATGACCAAAGAGTCTACCGAAGTCATCCCGGACGACCAGGTCGTAACCGTCAAGGCGAGTGCCGCAACGGAAACGAGAACCTGGCGGCATAACGTGTTCAACAGCCCTCAAGCGGCTATCACCTGGGCGAACGCCGACCCTCGTCAGGGGCCGGGCGAGATCATCTTCTGCGTGGTCGGCAGCCAGGTCTGGACGTTCACCCTCATGTAGGTCGTCCCATCGCCGGCGACCGGGTGAATGCGGTGTCCGCACCGCATTCACCCCGGCGAATTCGGTTTCCCGCACCGGCGCAGCGCAAACAAATGAAGGAATGCTGTTATGACAACTCCTACTCCGGGTGACAGCGGATACACCAATCCACCATCTGACACGACAGGCAATGGGCAGTCCGATGAAACCGCCCCGGTCCAGTTCCGGCCGCCGGCAGAAGGCGGGACGGAGGAGGCGGCGCTGTCTGTCGCGCCGATGACGGCGTCCGGCGTCACCGGCGACATGCTGGCCGCCAGGGCGGAGATCGCGGCGGTGATCCGGCGGAATATCAGTCCCGAACCTGGGGCGATGTCGATTCGGGACTTCAGTAACGAGGGAAACCTGCAAGGCGTCGCCATCGGACTGGGCACCGGCGCGGGTCAAGGCACCCCTGGAGAACCGGTGGTCACCGTTTACGTGGCCGAGCCGGCCGCACCCGATCGCGTGCGATCGATGTTGGTGGAATCCATGGGGATTCAAGCGGTCAGCGACGTCCCGCTCGAAGTCGTCACGTCCGGCGTCTTCGACGCGCAGCCTCATCGTGCCAAACTCCGACCGGCTCCGGGAGGCTTTTCGATCGGCCACTTCCGTGTCACCGCCGGCACACTTGGATGTCTGGCCACCGGACGGACCGCGCCCCGCAACGAGAGGTTGCTCTGCCTCAGTAACAATCACGTCATCGCCAACGTCAACAATGCCTCGTACGGAGACTGCATTTGTCAGCCGGGCATCTACGACGGTGGGACGTGTCCTGCCGATCAGATAGCCATCCTCGAGCGTTTCGTACCTCTCAAGATGGGCGGTCCACCTAATTATGTGGACTGCGCCACTGGTTGGTGCTGGCCGGACCGGGTCAGGCCGGAGATCGGGTACCTCGACTCCGACCGGGTCAAGCTCTTCAGAATCGGCAACCAGATCGCCACACCCACGCTGGGCATGGCCGTCGGCAAATCCGGACGTACGACCCAGCTCACATCTGGCCAGATCACGGGTATCAACTGGTCGGGCAACGTGAACTACGGAAGCGTCGGCCAAGCCTACTTTGAGAATCAGCTCCTCATCCAGAGCAACTTCAGCGCGGGTGGTGACTCCGGCTCGTGTATCTGGACCTGGGACGCGGCACGTAATCCAGTGGGGCTGCTGTTCGCCGGCGGCGGGAACTTCACCATCGCCAACCCGATGTCACAGGTGGTCGCCGCCCTGGACATCAACCTGGTCACCGGCGGATAGCCTGCTGATGGGACACGGATCACAACGATGCTCGCGGGAGGAGCGGGAGGAGAAGGGCTGATGGAGCCAGACCCGCCGCCACGAAGCCACCGGGAACCGCATGGACCTGCCGAGAACGCAGCGGTCCCGTTCACCCCGCAGCCGGAGAGCCCACGTTCGCCCATCGAAGAGGTGATCGCGCGGCACCGGGCGCGGCTCTTGGCGATCGACGGTGTCGAAGGAATAGATCAGAGCCGTGCCGCAACCGGGGAGGACGCCATACGGGTGCACATCCGAGATGAGTCGGTCCGGGCACGTGTGCCCACCGAGCTGGACGGCTTCTCCGTGATCATCGTCATCTCGGGAACGTACGAGGCCTACTGAGCGGGGACGGTTCGTCGCCAGGAGAACTACTTGATCCTTGTCTGCCGTGACCTTCGGCTCGTCCACGGCGGACGCGGACTTCTCGCTGTATCTGGAGCTCATCCGGTCAGCGACGCCGGCGGCGACGGCATCACCCCGGTCGACACCACCCTCGCCGCTCCATCGCAGCGCGTCATCACGATCGACGCGCAGGTGCCGGAGATGGCCGCCGTGGTGTGCAACCGGATCTGACCCCACGTGTGGTGGGGGCCCCCCGCGCTGGCGGGCGGGGCCCCCCCCGGGGCGGGTGGGCGGGCCCGGGGGGGGGGGGGGGGACGGGGGGGCGGTCGGGCATGTGGCGGCCGCCGGGGGGGGGGGGGGGGCCGGGGGGGGGG
>NZ_JBSFVA010000054.1:0-54285 GCF_053592075.1 Nonomuraea sp. NPDC002799 | reverse complement strand
GACCTCACCGCGGCATCAGGCAGTTGGCCCCATCGCAAGCCGAAACCGAACCGCCAACCCCCATCGACCTGGCCAACCATCAAGTCCACGGCAGAGCCATCCTCGGCGGCCTCATCAACGAGTACCGGATCGCCAGCTGATCAGGTGACCGGCTGACACCACCCGAGAACCGGCAGGTCAGACACCGCATCCTATTTATGAGCCCCACAGGGTGTTCACGCTCCCTCAGCGCGGGACGTACGTCTCGGCGCGCGAAAAGTGGCCCACTGAGGGCGGTAAGAACTGAGGCTTAGGAGCCGCCAGAGGCGCTCTCGGGACCTCTCCCCTGTCAGTTCCCCTGTCACGAGGCATCTGGCAGCGCACCGTAATCGGGCCGTTTCGGCTGGTCAGACCTAAGCGCGCCCTGCAGGATTCGAACCTGCGACCGTCGGATTAGAAGACGAAGCGGCACGGCAAAGCAAAAGTGCCTCTGAGCTGGACTAACAGGCGAGCATCGGCCTTACGATCTAATGGTTGGGCGAACATTGGGCGATGCTCTCAAAGCCTGAGCCGATCGGACGGTCCTCACTTAAGCTGCTGAGCGCTGGGAATTCCCCGCCCCTCGGACTCGGCTCTCAGCGAGGCGTTCAGGGCCATCCTGCATGAGACGACTCCGACCGGTCAGAGTTTCGGCTCCCGCGCCGCCGTCCCAGACGAGCACTGAAACCGACCGTCCCTCCGCCACAACGGCCTCTTGATCCTTAATCACATGCTGCCTGATCACATGCGCGAGCCGAATAACGCTCGTCTGAAACCACCCATACAGCATGACCGTAACGTGATGGCCTCTCCTCCCGCTATATGTAGTGAAGAGTAGTGACTGGAAGGCGCCTCCCCTGCGGCCCACGGAAGGAAATACGTGGATCCATACGTGTATGGCCGTTCACAACTCGAAGAGATCCTTAAGGAGCACTCTTCTCCCACAGGATTGAACGAGGCCACTACTAGGATTCAAGTGATTGATCGGCTATTGATCGGTTGTCTGGCTTGGAAACCAGAGGATATTCGTGGCGAGGAGCATCATGACGGCGAGTACGTTGATTATGCGATGGGAACGCCTGCCACGAGTTTGATAGTCGAGGCAAAGAAAGAAGGAATCCATTTCAATCTTCCTCCGGGGGTCGCCGGACGTCAGGTGCACCTTTCCTCGCTCCGTGCAGATCCTGTTACAAGATCAGCCATTCAACAGGTTCTTGGGTATTGCCAGAAGCGTGGTGTACCCATAGCAGTCCTTAGCAATGGTCACCAACTTATTGCCTTCTTCGCCTCTAGACAAGATGGCGTCCCACCACTTGAGGGACGGGCGCTGCTCTTCTCGTCGCTCGAAGAGATGCACGAAGACTTCCCCACTCTGTGGAGCCATCTATCCAAAGAAGGCATAACTACTCGTAATCTACAGAGAGCCCTGTTGGGTAAGACTCCACGAGCCCTCTCCCCCGATAAACTTTCCAACAGAATTCGTGGCTATCCTGGATTCCGTCCTCGGACTCAACTCGAGACCGATTTGAATATCCTAGGCAGTCTATTCATTCAAGATCTAGAAGATGAAGAGGCAGTCGAGCAAGATTTCCTGCGGGAATGTTACTGCACTAGCGGCGCTCTATCGCAATACGCCTTGGTAAGCAAGGAGATTCTGCGGGCACGCTATTCCCCACTCCAACGAGAGCACTCCGGACATGTTGCGCCGACACACACTAAAAAAGGAATAAATGCCACCTTAACTTCTGACATCACAAACAGGGCGCTCAGCAGAAGACCTATAATACTACTCGGGGATGTCGGTGTCGGTAAGACCATGTTCCTTCGACACCTGATCAATATAGATGCCGGAGATATCCTGAAGGACTCGCTTATTCTGTACGTTAACTTCGGCAAAGAGCCCGCTCTAGCTTCTGATTTGGAAAGCTTTGTCGCGCGCAAGATCGGCGATCAATTGCGGGACACCTATCAGATAAATATTAGGGCCGGCAACTTCGTTAGGGCTGTGTACAATGGCGAGATCAACAGATTCAAACAGGAAATCTACGGATATCTGGAGGAAGATTCCCCATCTGAATATCGACGCCGCGAACTCTCCATGCTGGAAGAGCATCTACAAAGCGCCTCAACTCACCTGCGCCGCTCCCTTGACCATATAAAGGGCACGGCTGGCCGATCACCGTTGTTCATTCTAGACAATATCGACCAGCGCCCGAAGGACTTCCAAGAGAGAGTTTTCCTTATCGGTCAATCACTCGCGGAAACATGGCCTGGAACTGTCTTCATATCTCTTCGTCCTTCGACCTTTCATGAGTCGCGCACCAGTGGATCTTTGGCAGCCTACCAGCCTCGCGTGTTCACTATCTCTCCAGCGCGTACCGATCAGGTTATTGCCAGGAGACTCCTATTCGCACGCCGTCAAGTGGAGACAGCTGGGATAGTCGGCGCCTTTCCGGTAGGTATGGCTATTGATGCAAACGATCTGCGAACTTACATGGATGTACTGTTGGAAGCTTTCAGCCGGAACGAAGAACTTAAGGAGCTCATTGACAATTTGAGCGGCTCAAACCTCCGCCTCGCTCTGAACTTCCTGTACACATTTATAGGAAGTGGCTACGTCTCTACACAGCGCGTCTTGGAAGTTGCCCAAAGAGGCGACCTCTACAATGTTCCAATGCACGAGTTTATCAGGGCTATTATTTTTGGCGATCAAGAGTACTTCGAGCCCAGAACCTCTAGCATCTGCAATCTGTACGACATCAGCGAAAATGATGGACGAGAGCATTTTCTATTGGGCAATATGCTTGGCCACGTACAACGGCTCGGCGAAATGGCCGGGCAGGATGGATTCGTGCCCGTAGAGGAGATATTCGGCTTCACTCAAGGACTGGGATTCTCGCAAGAGCAGACTGGAGCCCAACTGGAACGTGCCATGGGTAAAAGATTGCTCCAGCCTATCACCGACGACTCAAGGGATGGCCCATTTCGCATTACGACGGCTGGAAGCTATACATATAGCAGCCTAGCGCGGAAGTTCGTCTATGTTGACGCCATGATTGTGGACACTCCGATAGTAGATGTTCGCTATAGTCGCGACATCTTGGATGTGAATACAATATTTGATCGACTCGACAGGGCAGAGATTTTCCGCGCATACCTAGACCATCAGTGGACATTCCTAGAAGACCTCGGTGTGGATACACCATTCAGGTGGGATATCGTCTCTTCGGATCTACAGAGGGATATTGACAACGCGCGCGAAAAGGCTGAACGCGCACGTGCCAAGCGCACAAGCTAATCGGGTGCGGTCATCAATCGTTCCCGAGTGACTCATCGACAATAAGTTCCACGTGGTCACCACGTAGCACTCTTCGATGCTTACGCGCTCCCGGGATGACCTCCAAGACGGGTACTCCCTCGGGCATCCCACCGAACTCCCGCAATTCCCCTGGGGTTGCGAGATCTCGCCGCTCGTCTGGCGTCGGCATGCGTGCAATGACATGAGCACCGGATGGGATGCGGTACGGCTCTCGGGTCGGCTCAGTGGCCACCATTGATCCCCGCTTGCGAACCGTGGTGATCCTTCCCTCTGCCCGCAGGTAGGCCAGGGCCTCGCGAACGGTGTCGCGGCCCACTTCGTACATCTGCGCCAGTTGAGCCTCGGAGGGCAACCACGCTCCTGGTCGGTAGCGGCCAGCGGTGATGTCGTCGCGGATCGCGTTGGCGACCTGGCGATACACCGGCGCCCCGGAGCTGTAGTCGATCACAGCACACAAGTGTCACGCGGCTATGTTGCCATGAGCCTTGTGGCCATGAGCCCCTAGCGTTAACGTGGGCAAACATCAGTCAGCAAGGGTTTTCGACTGACCTGCCTGTCCAATGCAACACGGGGAGATCGATACCGCATGACTTCCGTATTCGGTGTCTCGCCTCACGACCTGCGCGGCGCGTTCAGGCGCTTCTACGTGTGGCGCGACCAGCTCGGCGTCTGGCGGGCGAGGCCGCTCCCCAAACTGACCGCCGACGAGATCGCCTATGGCGTCAAGCCGCAGCTCGAAGCCGACACGCTTCTAGAGCTCGCCTTCGCCTGCGCATGGCAGCGGTGCCGTCGCAACGTCTTCCGCTACCTGCAGGAGTACGCCGCAGAAGGGCCGAGCGGTCGTGTCGGCTCCTGACGTGCCCGTACTGTGCTGGGAACCCTACCTGCGTCCTCCGGGGCACTACATTCGGGTCACTGAGACATCGTGCTGCGGAGTGTATGAGTGGGCGAGCCAGGGTGGGCAGTTCTTCGTTCTCCGTGCTGCGTATCCCGAGGGCTACGAGGAGGCCGGTAGGGGACGCTACAAGCGCGCGCGTGAGCTTTGGGTGATGCTCACCACGGAGTTCGAGAGGACTCATAAATGTAGAGACCTGGACGATGCTGACTTCGTAGCCGGGTGGCGCGGTGACACGAGGCTGGCCAGAACCCGAAGGCCTAACGGCCCACGAGCGTCGTAGCTCCTCCTGGTCCGCGCTCAGAGACTTCATGAGACTTGTAGGCCAACCTGGTGCCACGTCGCGTCCATGGCTCGATCGAGGGGAAGACTCCAAAAGAGGCGTGGAGCCGCGATACTTCGCAGGTCCTGGTCTGTCCGCCCTACCCTAGAGACGATGTGCCTCGGCGAGGGAGCGCGATGAGCAAGGCGAAGGATGGCCCCACCTACGTTCGGATAGCTGAGGACATCCGACGCCGCATTCGCGAAGGAGATCCCCCCGCCGGTGGCATGCTGCCCTCCGAGGCGATCCTTGCCCGCACGTACGGCGTGGCACGAGGAACCGTACGCCAGGCCGTCGCCGAACTGGAGCGTACCGGGCTGGTGGCCAGCGAGGCAGGCCGCGGACGTCGGGTCGTGGGAGAAGAGCCACCAGGCGGACGCCGTGCGGCCTCGACCCAGTACGAAACGATCGCTGAGGCGATGCGCAAGCGCATCGAGAGCAGTGAGCTCGCGGCCGGCCAACAGCTACCGGGTGAAGCAGCGGTCGCGGAGGAGTATGGCGTCTCGAAGGGAACCGTCCGACAGGCATTCCAGTTGCTGGCCTCTGAACAGATGATCGCCTCCGTCCACGGGAAGGGATGGTTCGTCGGAGGGCCCGATCATGCGCGTACGCGGGCTGACGACGTCGCCGCCGCCCTACGACAGGACATAGCCAGTGGTCAGTTCGCCATAGGTGCCGTGCTCCCTGGAGAGAATGCACTGGCCCAAGAGCGAGGCGTTGGTCGTATCACTGTCAGGCGAGCGTTCGCGCTGCTAGAAGCAGAGGGGATAGTCGAGAAGCGCGCCGGAAGAGGCCGCGTGGTCAAGACGCAACCAAAGGGCTCCTAGTGACCGTGTTCAAGTCAGCCGCAGTCCCCTTCACCTCTCAGGAAGCACATGCGACCCTTCGTGACGCCTGCAGGGTCGCCGGCCTAGCGAGCGACGACGCGCGGTTGATCCGCCTCGGGGAGAACGCTCTGTTCGTTCTGGCCGCCGAAGGCGTCGTTGTGCGAATCGCCCGAAGCCTGGATGTTCTTGAGGACGCCCGCAAGGAGGTAGCCGTGTCGGCCTGGCTCCACGACGCGGGGCTGCCGACGGTGCGGACGACTCACCACGCGCAACCTCTCATCGCCAGAGACAGGCCCGTCACTTTTTGGCACTTCATCGAGAACGGCGATGGTCCCGCGACTCTGATTGACCTAGCTGAGGTCTTGCGCGTTCTTCACCACTTGTCCGTTCCTGCAGATCTGGCCCTTCCGGAGATCGACATCCTTGGGCGCGTGGCAGAGCGCATCTCCTCGACCGATGTCCTCTCGGACGAGGAGCGTCAGTTCCTATTGAGAAGAGAGCGCGAGTTGCGGACGGCGTACGAGGCCCTGCGCTTTCCCCTCGCTGCCTGTGCTGTCCACGGCGACGCTCACTCCGACAACCTCATCAAGGCCACCGACGGCACCATGGTGCTGATCGACCTTGAGCGTTTCGCATTCGGCCCTCCCGAGACGGATCTCGCCGTCACCGCCATCGAACACAGCTTGGGTTGGGGCACCCGCGCTGAATACGATCAGTTCGCCGAGCGGTACGGATTCGATGTCCTGACGTGGGAGGGCTATCCCGTGCTCAGGGACATCAACGAGTTGAAGATGACGACGTGGCTGATGCAGAACGTCAGCGAAGACGAGGCCATCGCACGCGAGTTCCGCAACCGTCTCTTCTGCCTCCAGAACCCGAACGCGCCGCGACGGTGGCGAGCTTTCTAAGGCATCGACCCATCCCCCACGTCCGCAGAGCAAGTTGCCGCTGGAGGAAGACTGCACTGGACGGCATTATCGTAGAAGCCACCAGCGGATCTGGTGGCCGCGCCACCGTTCATCGATATGAGGAGCTGCTATCATGCACGAGAGTGCAAATGCTGGGGCCGAGACGTCGCGCTTATATGGCCTCGGATTCGAGCGCAATAACAGAACCGCCGCTACCCAAGACGGTGAGCTATGGGGAAGGTGGGTTGCGACCGATGAATCCGGTTGGGATGGGGAGCAACTATATGGCCGCACAGATCGGTACCTTGTAATCGGTTCGGTAGCAATCGATGATGCTGCGGCGGCGGCGATTGTAGAGCATCTACGCCACAGCGCAAGTTTAGCGCAACCCCCTGAATTGAAGTTTGGCCATTTCGCGGGCCGGCGAAGCAACGACCGAGTGAAAGTACTCAAAGACCTCTTGAAGCCGAATGGCCCGCTGGCAGACCGGGCGAAGATTTACATAGTCGACAAACATTACTTTGCTACAGGTAAGATTATCGATTTATTACTCGAAGAACATGCTTACGCGCGAGGCATCAACTTGCATGCCGGTGGTATTGCACGGGACCTTGCTCGTACGCTGTTCAATGAAGGCGCCCGTGCGTTGGGACTCGACGGGTTCAACCGTCTGGTTTCTACCATCGTAAACTTTGCATCCATGCGCAACCGGGACGGTTTGCAAGTTACTGTCGATGAATTGTTCGACGAGATTGAGCGTGCATGGGCACGCTCGTACCGCCGACAAGTAACGGGAATTCTCAATCACCTGCGGGGCACCCGCAGGGAAGCAGAGAACCACTTGCGTGCACTCCGTGGTAGTGATTGGGTACCGACGATGGAGCCGCTTATCCCCTGTCTAACCAGTCTCATTGGTAGATGGTCTGCCGAGATTGGCGGCGTGAGCGTACTGACGGATGAGCAACGGGTCTTCACTGACGACGTAATGGATAGAGCGCGCAAAGTAGCCTCTTGGGAAATGGGTCCCCTCGGGCGCTTCGTTCAGGTACCCGCCACTCGTACTGTAAGGTCGGTCGTACGGGGGGTCTCACAAGACCACCCCTCGATTCAACTCGCCGATTTGATTGCTGGTGCCGGCCAGGCAGTCGCACGTCGGCACACAGGAGTCGCATCTCCCGCTGGCGAGGAGTTATGGCCTGTGGTGATTCCGCTGATTACCGACAACGGCATGCTTTCACATGACGAACCGAGCCGTTTCGCCACCGCTGGACCGCTGAGCAGCTAGACGCCGAGTGACGGGTACTTCTCGGCAACCAGGTCGTTGAACGCCTGAACCGAAGCCTCGCACTCGTAGCCCACGAGATCGGTTCTGAGGTCTCTGATGTATCGCAGGTAGCGCTGAGACTTGAGTGGCCCGGCCAGGTTGATGGCTTCAAGCGCGACCATGGCGGCCCTCGCCGGCTGTCCCATGTGGCCGTAGCTCGCCGCCTGCACCAGGCGGTCAAAGGCGAGCGTCCGCACGTACATCGGGTCGCAGAGATCGACCGCCTGGCCAACGAACTCCATGGCCCGCGACGGGATCCTGAGGTCGCGGTAACAGTGCGCCCCCTCGCTGGCCAGCTCCGCCGCGTCGAAGTATCGCGACCACGGCGGATCGTCATCCACGCTGCGCTTGTTGAAGAACTTCTCCGCCTGGAGCAGCGCGCGGGCGCACTGAGCCTCGTCACCGTTGCCTGCGTGGGCTCGCGCCTCCATCGCGTAGAACAACGCCATGGGTGTGGCGGTGGCTACGTCCTTGCAGCCTTCCTGGGCGGCGCGGGCGAGCTGGATGGCCTGGTTGTACCGGCCGAGGTAGTTCGCTTGATGGCTCATGTCGGCGAGCAGCAGGCCGCCCATCATGCGGTCGCCCGAAGCCTGCGCGAGGCGCAACCCCTGGAGGAAGTAGCGCTGAGCGAGGCCATGCCGTCCGAGGTCATATGCCGTCCAGGCGACCAGTTCGGTGATCTCCGCAGCCGCCGTGTACAGCGAGCGCCCTACGGGCTCGCTGAACTTGCCATCGAGCATTGGTACGACTTCGCGGTTGTAATACTGGATAAGAGCAGTTCGGGCGTGCCCTCCGCCGAACTGGAAACCCATATTGGCGAAAATCTCGGTGGTCGCACGGACTGCGTGCACGTCCCACTCGCCGACAGATGGCCGAGCATTCTCTCTGCCCTGGAGAGGCTCAGGACGCGACAACAACCACGCGATAAGGGACTCTCCCCAAGCGTCCGGTACGACGACGGATTGCAGGGCAACAGGATCGTCAGCTAGGTCTCGTCGGGTAAGACCCAGCAGCAGACTTCCGACCTCGGAGACCCCGCCACCATGGGCGAGCGTGGCCTCAAGCGTCTCCGGGGTGACAACGCCGGCCAGGCCGACATCGTCCAGCGAGAACGTCACGCCAGCCTTCCGGCTGAGGGCCTCGGCGATGAATCGTGCCGTGGCCGGTCGTGGCTGCACGCCATCAAGCCAGCGTTTGACGTCCACGTGTGTACAACTCAGGCTTATGCCGTCTTCGTCGGCAATTTGTCGCACTCGCGAGGCAAGTCCCGAATTGGAGCAATCCGCGCGCCGCATAGCTTGTGCCAGC
This sequence comes from Nonomuraea sp. NPDC002799, assembly GCF_053592075.1. Lineage (NCBI taxonomy): Bacteria > Bacillati > Actinomycetota > Actinomycetes > Streptosporangiales > Streptosporangiaceae > Nonomuraea > Nonomuraea sp. NPDC002799. The sequence continues at coordinate 45,364 of NZ_JBSFVA010000054.1, read as the reverse complement.
GCCAAATTGGGTGTTCGGGACACGTTCACCTCCGCACATCCGGCCTCGGCAATCATGGCGCGGACAAGGCTTCCGCGGCTCGAAGTCGACAAATTTGGTCTGGGTGTTTCGCCTGGCCGAGGGCCCGATCACCCCCAAAAAACACCCCCTGTGCATTCAGTCCCGGGGGCGAGCACGGTGTTGGCGGAGCGCGCCGTGAGGAAGGCTTGAGTCAGCAGGAACGAGCGAGGCGAGACCCGCAGGAACCCAAGACAGTCGGTGCCTAGGGCTTGACTCTCAGTGACTGTACATGTTCTATGTCTCTTAGAACCTGCTTGCAGGTTCTCGAACCGAAGGGCTCAACATGCTTGTCCGTCCGCGAAAGGTGCTCCCCACCGTCCTCATGATCTGCGCCGCCCTCTACGCCCTGAAGGACCCCGAGGGCGCGGCAACCATCGTCAAGGCGGCGGCGCACCTGGTCATGAGCGCGTCCGAGTCGTTCGCGCGGTTCGTCCAGACCGTCAGCAACTAACCGCAGGAAGAGAGACCCACCAGTGGCACACAACACCAACCGCCCGATCCACCCGACGCGCATGTCGCTCGCCGAAGTCGAAGCGACCTGGCGCGTGGACGGCGAAACGCCGCTTCCTGAATGCACCTACGACCCCGAGCTGCACACCGGCCCGCGGCTCACGATCGAGAGCACCGAGGAGCGCGCTGCCCGCGAGTCCGTCGCCCGCGAGGTCTGCGCCACCTGCCCGGCCCTGCTGTTCTGCGAGCTCTACACGCTGGAGACCCGCCCGACCTCGGGCATCTGGGCGGGCCGGACGCCCGCCGAGGTAACCGAGCACGCCGCCGAGCTGGAAGACCTGGAGGTGGCCTGATGCCAAGCCGCATCCGCGCCCGCTTCTGGGACCCGACCGGCGACCGCTACAGCATCCCCACCTACCCGTGGAAGATGGCCCCGCCGCATCTGCGCACCCTTCGCCAGCTCACCGCCGAAGGACTGCGTCCTGGCGGCCAGGGAGTTCAGGCCCAAGTGCTGTGGTGCTCCCGCCGCTACGGTGCACCCGGCGTCCGCGCCGCCTACCTGTACGACGTCCGGTTCGCCCTGCCCAAGCGCACCGCGACCCTCAGCCAGCGCGTCGCCTTGTCGAAGGCGAACGCCGCACGACGTACCTGCCCGGAGTGCCTGACGGACGTCGGGTACGTGCTTCCCCGCCACTTCGGCACCTGCCTCGGCTGCGCGGAAGAGGTAGCCGCATGAACGCCTGCACCGCCGCACCCCGCCCCCTCACCGAGGGCGAGCGGACAGCCGTGGCCGTCACCGCCGCCGTTACCGGCGCGCTCGGCCTGATCGGGTTCATCAACAGCTTCGAGCGCGTCGCACACGCTGCCGGCCCCTCGTTCGGCTGGTTCGCCTGGACGGTCCCGCTCGGCATTGACCTGGGCATCGCCGTGTTCTCGGCACTCGATATCGTGCTGGCCCGCCTCGGCATGCGAGTGAGCTGGCTCCGGTTCATTCCGTGGGCGCTGACCGGGGCGACGGTCTACCTCAACGTGGCCGCCTACCTCAGCGCACCCGGTCGTACCGACTGGTTCGCGGTCGTCGCCCACGCACTGCTCCCGCTGTTGTGGGTCATCGCCATCGAGGTCGGTGCCCACGTCATCCGCAAGCGCGCCGACCTGGCCAAGCCCGATCACATGGACGGGATCCGGCGCTCACGCTGGCTGCTCGCGCCGATGGCGACCGTCGCGCTCTGGCGCCGCATGGTGCTCTGGGAGATATGCAGCTACCCCCAGGCCCTCGGCCGCGAGCGCGAACGCATCCTGGCCAAGACAGAGCTGCAGGACCGGTACGGCCTACTCTGGCGCTGGAAGGCCCCCCGCCGCGAGCGAGCCCTGTACTACCTCGGCGAGCTGACACCCAAGACCATTCCGATCAAGGCAGAAGCCGTACGTGTCGATCCGGAGAACGTTCCCCCGGCCCTGCCGCCCGCGCCGCGCAAGCGCTCTGCCTCCAACCGCACCCGTGCCAAGAAGTCCCTGCCGCCGACGCCGAACGTGGGTGACCTCGTCCCCCTCGGACGACGCGTTGCCGCTGATCTCAAGGCACAAGGCGAGCCCCTGACCCGTGACCGCCTCCGAGACGCCATTCGCCGCGAAGGACAAAGCATCTCGACCGACCGGGCCGGGGCGCTCCTGTCGCGCCTGAAGACCGAGAGCTCCGCGAAACAGACGACGCCCGTACGCGAAGACGAGGCCGCCTGATGACCCTGAGCATCACCGACACACACATGACCTCGGACGACTGCCCGAACGTGGCTGAACCTCGCGGCCGCCGCTGGAGCGTCACCGGCTACCCCGGACGAACCTTCGACCGCAACCAAGCCATCACCGCCATGCTGCTGGCCGAACTACTGGCTCAGCGCCCGTTCCCGGAAGACCGTACCGAGCTGCTCGCCGCCACGTGGCGCGCCGAACTCGGCATCACCGAAGCGGGCGGACCGCACACTCCGACCGCCACCGAAGAGCCCGCAGACCGACCGGACGAGCAGCGGTCCGACCGCGCATCGTCCCTGACCGCTACATGGGGCGCGGCCTCATCCGCCAAGACAACGACCGCGCCCCAGGACCCCGCGACCAGCAAGTCAAACGAGGTGCACACATCATGACCCACCAGCAGGACAATCCCAACCACGAGGACGACAAGGACCAGGACCGGCCCGCCGCTCCTGACCAGGAGAACGGCAGGGACGCCGACATCGTCCACCTGGACGCCGCCCGCGCGGGACGTCAGCCACAGACTCCCGCCGACCGGTCCGAGCCGGACACCGAGGACAGCCCCGCGGACGCGGACGGACCGGTCCTGGAAGGCGCGGTCGTCCGCGTCGACCAGCCCGGTCCGACCGCAGCGGACTGGCGGACCGCGCTGGAGGCGAAGGCGCGCAGCCGACAGCCGATCGTCCCGCTGTGGCTGCGCTCCCGCGCCGAGGCCATCGAGAGCCTCAAGTGGATCGGTGTTCACTACCTGCACGTGGCCGGATACCAGGCCGCCCGCGTACCGCTGTACGGCGGACGGCTGGCCGCACGCGCCCCGCGCGGATTCCTGCGCTTGGTGGGCGGCGTCATCAAATGGACCTTCGATCTGGAGGGTGAGCCGGTACGACTGGCCGCGGTCCAGAAGGCCGACCCGGAGGCGTACCTGAAGCTCAGCAGGCAGCGTGATTCCCGCGTACGGCTACGCGCCCTGGTCTCCATCGCTGCCCTGGTCACGCTGCTGATCGCGGGCGTCATCGTGGCCGATCAGACGGACCCCGTGCAGTGGATGGCGCTCGCGATCGCCATTGCCACGCTCGGCATCCTCGGCAAGCCCGCCGACCGGCCGCTGATCAACCGCGCGGTCGTGCCGTCCACGGTGGAGAAGCTGACCAGCGATATCGTCGTCCGCTCCCTGACCGTGCTCGGCATCGCCGGCATCAACCAGGCCATCGCCAAGAACCCCAAGGACGCCATCCGGTTCGTCGCCCCGATCACCCGCGACGGCCCCGGCTGGCGAGCGGACATCGACCTGCCGTACGGCGTGACGGTGGCCGACGTGATGGACAAGCGCGACCGCATGGCCTCGGCGCTCCGCCGCCCGCTAGGCTGCATCTGGCCCGAGGGCGACTCGACCATTCACGAGGGACGGCTGATCCTGTGGGTGGGGGACAAGGACCTGTCCAAGACCGTCATCAAGTCCCCACTGCTCAAGGCCAGCTCGCACGACGTCTTCAAGGGCATCCCGTTCGGCTGCGACCCGCGAGGCCGTGCCATCGTCGTTCCGCTCGTTGAGCAGAACATCCTGATCGGCTCACAGCCTGGCCAGGGCAAGACCGCCTCGGTGCGGGTGCTGGCCTCTGGCGCGGCCCTCGACCCGAGCGCCGAACTGTGGATCCACGAACTCAAAGGCACCGGCGACCTCGACCCGCACGAGCAGAACTGCCATCGCTACGTGTCCGGCATCGAGGACGAGGCCATCGGCTACGCCGCCGACTCTCTGGCACTGCTCCGCAAAGAGGTGATGCGCCGCGCCGCCGCCCTCAAGGCCCTGCCGCCGGACCTGTGCCCGGACAAGAAGGTCACCCGGCAGATCGCCGACAAACGCTCACTGGGACTGCATCCGCTGGTCGCCATCTTCGACGAATGCCAGAACCTGTTCGCCCACGCCGAGTACGGCGACAAGGCGGGCGATGACGCCGAGTTCATCATCAAGCTCGGCCGCGCCCTCGGCGTGATCCTGGTGCTGGCCACCCAGCGCCCGGACAAGGACAGCCTGCCCACCGGCATCAGCGCGAACGTCACCATCCGGTTCTGCCTTCGCGTCGCCGGCCAGCTCGAAAACGACATGATCCTCGGTACGTCCGCCTACAAGAACGGCGTCCGCGCCACCGTCTTCCAACCCAAGGTGGACGCCGGTATCGGCTACCTGCTCGGTGCAACCCCGATGCCCAAGGTCGTGCGTACCGCCTACCTGGACACGCCCGCCACGCAACGCATCGCCGACCGTGCCCACGCGCTACGTGCCAGCACGGGCGCACTGAGCGGGCACGCCCTCGGCGAGACGCCCGAGCAGCACACGCCCACCTTCGACCTGCTCACCGACATACTGGCCGTGGTCCCGCCGGCCGAGGCCAAGGTGTGGAACGAGGCGATCGTGGATCGCCTCGCCGAGTTGCGGCCCGACATCTACGGCCCGTGGGCGCGCCTGGAGGGCGGCGCGAAGACGGCCCAGCTCACGACCGCGCTCAAGCCGTACGGCATCAAAACCATGCAGGTATGGGGCACGCCCGAGAGCGGCGGCAAGGGCGCGAACCGCATCGGCGTAGCCCGAGACGACATCACCAGTGCCATTACACACCGTGATCGCGGCAGAGGTTCCAGCGCCGCTTCCTAGGGCCGCGATCGCCTCTAGACCTAGAGGCAGACCCTTCTAGGTCTAGAGGCCCGCCTAGAGCCTGAAATGGCACTCCACCTGCGATCTAGCACCTAGACCCGACCTGCGGAAACTCCGGAAACGGCCCTGGAGGCCCACATGGCCACGTTCCTCACGCTTCTAGCAGTCTGCCTACCGTCAATCACTCTCAGTTACATCATCGTCTGCCTGGCATGGCCCTGGGGCCGCTGCATCCGATGCCGCCCCGGCGGCAAGAACCGCACCTGCCGCGCCTGCAACGGCACCGGCATGCGGCCCCGCCTCGGCTGGCAGCTCTACGTCTACGCCCGCCGCCTGTACCGCGACGGCACCCACTAACCCAGTCCCACGGAAGGAAGCCCGCCATGTCCGGCGAGACCACTATCACGATCATCGGCAACCTGACCAACGACCCTGAACTCCGCTTCACCCAGACCGGTACGGCCGTCGCCACCTTCACCATCGCCTCAAGCCCGCGCGCCTACAACAAGCAGCTTGAGCAGTGGGAAGACGGCGAGCCCCTGTTCATGCGCTGCTCGGCTTGGCGCGACCTCGGCGAGCACATCTGCGAGTCCCTCACCCGAGGCACCCGCGTCATCGCCTCCGGACAGCTCCGGATGCGCACCTACGAGGCCAGCGAGGGCGAACACCGCACCGTCTTCGAGATGACCGTGGACGAGATCGGCCCGTCCCTGCGCTTCGCCACCGCCAAGCCCACCAGAGCGGCCCGCAAGGCCCCTACCAGCCACAACAGCAGCCCGCCCGACACGTGGGCCACCACCGCCCCAACGGGCGACAAGCCGCCGTTCTAGCCCCGTCGACGCAACACCGGGATACGGCCTCGGCGACCAGCCGCCAAGCACAACCGCCGAGGCCACCCACCCCGATCACGAGAAAGGCACTGCCAGCATGGCACCCACCAGCACCCGTTCCCACCGCCACACCCGGACGACCGCACCACGCCCGCACCTGGAAGACCTCAACCACCTCGGCCGGGGCCGGTTCACGCTCGACGCGCACACTGCCACCCCATTGGACGCACTCACGCACGTGCCTGCCGAGGGCTACCACCTCCGGCTCCTTGGGGCTAAGGAGGCGTCCAATGGGGTGGCCTGACCTGACCCGCGCCGCTCTCGAGGCCGCAGCCCGTGGCTGGTGTGTCTTCCCGCTCACCCCGCGCGGCAAGAAGCCGTTGCGCGGCTTCACCGACTGGGAGCGCCACGCCACCACCGACACCGACCGCATCGCCGCCTTCTGGCCACGCCAGCCGTACAACGTCGGCATCGCCTGCGGCCCGTCTCGCCTGGTCGTGATTGACCTCGACCAGCCCAAGCCCGGCGAGCGCCCGCCCGCCGGCCTCGCCCAGCATCACCCGCAGAACGGAGAGCATGTCTTCCGCCTGCTGTGCGCCGAGCATGACCAGCCGTACCCCGACGACACTTTCACCGTCTGCACACGGCGCGGCGGCACCCATCTCTACTTCACCGCACCCGAGGGCCTACGGCTACGCAACAGCGCAGGCCACAAGGGCGGGCTCGGCTGGCTGATCGACACCCGAGCCTGCGGCGGCTACATCGTCGGCCCTGGCAGCCACGTCACCCAGCCGGACGGCACCGGCCCGTACGAGATCACCCGCGACCTACCACTCGCACCGCTCCCGGCCTGGCTCGCCAACGCACTCGCACCTGCCGCACCGCCCTCGGTAAGCGCCGCCGATCTGCTGGCCAGCCTGCCCAGCCACCGCCTGAACCGGTACGGCGAGGCCGCGCTACGCGGCGAGATCGAACGCGTGGCCACTGCCCAGCGCGGCACCCGCAACCGCACGCTCAACACCGCCGCCTTCAACCTCGGCCAACTCGTCACACGCGGCGTGCTGCCCGCCGCGGTGGTCACCACCGCCCTCCAATCCGCCGCCGAGAACGCCAACGCCGAAGGCGACCCGAACCCGCCACGCGAGATCGCCGCCGTCATCGCCGCGGGCCTGGCCGCAGGCATGAAAGCCCAGCCACGCCGTTGCAAGGCCGCATGAACACCACCCAAGGAGCACCAGCCATGAACGACCGCACACCGAACGGCGCCGCCCTGCTCGATCGACTACGCGCCGCGCTTACCCGCTACGTCATCCTGCCCAGCCCCGAGACCGCCGACGCCGTCACCCTGTGGATCGCCGCCACCCACGCACAGCCCGCATGGGCACACGCGCCCCGCCTGGTCATCCGAGGCCCGGAGAAACGTTGCGGCAAGTCCCGACTCCTGGACGTGGTGGAGGCCACCTGCCACGAACCGTTCATCACCGTCAACTCCTCCAGCGCCGCCGTCTACCGCTCCATCACCGAAGACCCACCGACCATGCTCGTGGACGAGGCCGACACCATCTTCGGCCCCAAAGCCGACGGCAACGAAGACCTCCGCGGCCTGCTCAACGCCGGACACCAGCGCAACCGCCCGGCCAAGCGCTACGACGCCGCCACCAACCGCGTCGAAAGCATCCCGACCTTCTCCATGGCCGCACTCGCCGGCATCGGAGCCATGCCCGACACCATCGAAGACCGCGCCGTCGTCATCCGCATGCGCCGCCGCGCCCCCGGCGAGAACGCCGCCCCCTACCGCCACCGCCGAGACCGGCCCGCGCTACGTGACCTCGCGGCCGACTTGAACCTGTGGCTCCGCGCTGACCTGTCCACTTTGGAAGAGGCAGAACCCAGCATGCCGGTAGAAGACCGCGCCGCCGACACCTGGGAACCGCTCGTCATCGTTGCCGATCACGCGGGGGAGACCTGGCCGGATCGCGCCCGCGCCGCCACATTGACGCTCACCGCCGAAGCCGACGACAACGGCCAGACCTCGGCTCGAGTACGCCTGCTCGCTGCCTGCCGCACCGCGTTCGGCCCCGACACCGCCCTACCCACCGCCGTCCTGCTGGAGCGGCTCAAAAGCGACCCCGAGAGCGAATGGGCCGACCACGGCCCGGCCGGACTGACCGCAATGAAGCTCGGCACCATGCTGCGCGAGTACGACATCCGCTCAGCCAACATCCGCTTCCCCAACGGCATGCAGGCCAAGGGCTACCAGCGCGCCGACTTCGCCGACTCCTGGGCGCGCTACTGCCCGACCCTCGGACCCATCCCAGAGGCCGATGTGGTGCCGATCGACAGGGAGGCCCGTCCCAGCCGTCCCAGCCTCATCACCGCAGGTCAAAGCGGGACGGCTCCCATCGCCGGGACGGCATGACCCGTCCCACCAAAACAAGCCGTCCCAGGCTTGACCTGCGGAAATAACCCTGGGACGGCTGGGACGGCTCCCCCTCCACAACCAGCCGCGAGAACCCTCAGCGACCGGCCGCCAAGCACAACCGCCGAGGCATCACCCAGCACCGAATCACATGCCGGAAGGAACGCGCCTCATGGCCACCATCACCCGCCTCCGCGCGATGCTCACCGTCCCGGAGGTCTGCGCCGAACTCCAGATTTCCCGGTCCACCTTCTATGACTGGCGACAGAAGGGCCGTGCCCCGCGCTGCGTCACCTTGCCGAACGGCTCACTCCGCATCCGCCTCGCCGACCTCGACAACTGGCTCAACTCCCGAGAGGACGCCGCCTGATGAAGAACACCACCTACGACGTGCGCTTCTACAAGACCGAGATCCGCAAGAACACATCAGGCAAGGTCACGTCCTACCGCGTCCGCTGGTCCACCGCCGGAAAGGAATGGAAGAAGACCTTCCAGAAAAGCGCCCAGGCAGACGCCTACCGCAGCAGCCTCGTCACCGCCGCCCGCGAAGGCGAAGCGTTCGACCTAATCACGGGCGAGCCCGCGAGGTGGGGGCGTACTCAGCAACCGGAAATGACCTGGTACGAGTTCGCCTGCAAGTTCGCCGATTTCAAGTGGAAGGCGGCCTCGGCGAAATACCGGCAAGACATAGCCCGCGCGCTCACCGCCGCCACACCAGCCATGCTCACCAGCAACAAAGGCAAGCCCAGTGACCTCGCGCTCCGCACCGCCATGCGCCGATGGGCGTTCAACACCAAACAGCGTGCCGAGGCTTCCGAGGAGACCGCTCAGGTACTTGCCTGGCTCGCCAAAAACACCTTGTCCGTTTCCGCACTCACAGAGCCCGCCACGCTGCGCGCCGTTCTCGACGTCGCCAACACCCGGTTGGATGGCACGCCCGCCGCCACAAGCACGATCCGCAGGAACAAGACCATCCTGCAGAACGCCCTGGACTACGCCATAGAGCTGGAACTCCTCACCACCAACCCGATCAAGTCGCTGAAATGGAAGCCGCCCAAGGTCACGTACGAGGTGGACAAGCGCAGCGTGATCAACCACGCACAGGCGCGCCACCTGCTCGCCGAGGTCGGAAAGCAGCAGCCGAGCGGGCAGCGACTGGTGGCGTTCTTCGCGGTGATGTACTACACCGCTCTACGCCCCGAGGAAGCCGTCAACCTCAGAGGGGACAACGTGCTCATCCCCGATCTCATCAGAAACGGGGAGACCGGTGAGACGGAAGAACCCGCCGACGATTGGGGAGAACTACATCTTGCCAACGCCGCGCCGTTCGCTGGCCGGGAATGGACCGACGACGGCAGTCTGCGCGAGGAACGCGCGCTCAAGCACCGCGCCAAAGGCCAGACACGGACGATCCCGTGTCCGCCCGCCCTTTCCAAGCTCCTCCGCGCCCATCTCGCCGAGTTCGACACCGGCCCCGAAGGACGGCTCTTCACCGGCGTGCGAGGAGGAGAACTGCCGAGCATCACCTACTGCCGAGCCTGGCGTAGAGCCCGCGAGAACGCCCTGACGCCGCGAGAGACACGCTCGCCGCTGGCCAAGCGCGTCTACGATCTCCGCCACGCCTGCGTCTCCACCTGGCTCAACGCAGGCGTCCCCGCCACCCAAGTAGCCGAGTGGGCAGGCCACAGCGTCGAAGTCCTGCTCAGGATCTACGCTAAGTGCATCGTCGGCCAGGACGAGGCCGCCAAGCGACGCATTGCCGAGGCGCTTAAGGACGACGAGCCATGACCGGTCCACACACGGAAGCGTGGGCAACCGTGTGCGCACACCTCGACGCGAATGACCCAACCGCATTAGCAGCTCGGGGCTTGATTGTCTCTGGGCGTTCAGCGAGGACCAACACGGATGGCAGGACATCCTGGAACCGGGTGGTACGGCGCGGAATGCAACCCAAACTGCAACACATGACAATCTTCGTACGCACCAGTGACCATCCATCCTGGCGAGAGTGTGGGAGATCAGCCCCGAAACGCACAGTCGAGATCGGAGCGAGATCCCGTCGTACGACTACCTGCCCCCTACTTGCGCCAACTCCTATGGCGCTGACGAGAATTCTGTCGGACCTCTGTGGGAGCGTTGATGCAGAGGCGTCACATGTGTTGACGCCCGTCGTTTCGAGTTCGAGGAGGTTCGAGGATGACCGAGAAGCAAACCGTCCGGCTAACTGAAGGCCAACGGCCTGTGACCAGCGTGGTTGGCGGTCAGCGGCCGGTAGAGATGACGGTTCAACAGGTCGGAGGCGAGACTCACGGTCAGCGGCCAGTCACGACGGTTACGGTACAGACGCCTCCGCCTCCGCCGCAGGTGCCGGACAAGTAGCAGACGGAGATGGCGGCGGGTATGTGACGAACATCGTAACGATCCTTCGGGCGGAGATACAGACGGCGGATGCCGAATGAGTTTTAGTCTCGTCGCTCGTCGCCCCGCGGTGCCTGATCGGGGCCAGCAATATCAGGTCCCGATCAGGAGCATCCTCTGAGAGGGAATTGAAGGAAGACAAGAGCCCGTCGATATAGGAACCGTCCTCCAAAGTGCAACCGACGTAGATATGAGAAGCCTGCGGAGGAATCTTTCGGTTCGGGTAGTCCTCAAAGAGAGTCCACCAGGCCGAAGAGGTGGAGGGGTGAGGAAAAGGTCCCGCGACCCAACGCAGCGGACGCCGCGCTCGAAGCTTGGGCAACGCGAGCGCGAACGCCACCACGGTTGCGAGGAGCAATAATCCTAGGAACCACATCGTCAAGAGCCCCGGTCGGGCCTCGAAGTACTTCTGAGGTTCCTTGATCAGTCGGTCGACATCGAGCACCCATGACCAAAAGGGCCAGGTCGCTATCAACACACTGAGCTCTGTAAAAACGCTGATAGCAACCACTGAAGCCGTTTCGCGAAGGGCGGTTAGCTTCCGCTCGACCCCGAACCGCTCTCGGCTGACCGTGTAGACGAAGCCGGGAAGCAGCAGCACTACGAAGAGCAGCAAACCGGACAGGGATGTGGGCATGAAGCACCTCCACGCGTAAGCTATCCCTCCGCTGCGCTTTGCTATACTAGTATCCATCTTTTGGCCGACTCCGCTGGCGCACGAAGGTGCAGCGCATGAGAGCTCCCTGCACCTGTCGCTGTTCACGAGACTGTTCAGACGTCTCCAAGGGAAGCATCGGTATCCGATGGACCAGGGCTGAGGAACGATGCCCTGGACCACCGATCGCCCCCCGTCACCTACGGCGGCCAGCCACGGGAGGGCGATCGTGAGGGTGGTATTGGTGCGGAGGGTTCGCTGTACTGGACGAACCCAGACCTCGGCGAGCGTGCAATGTCGGTGCGGTCCTATATCGTCAAATCGCTATCTAGATGAAGGACACCCCATGCTCTACCGACTCCGACCCATAGCGACCCTGGAATGGCTCGATCTCCCTGGCCCATATGCCTTAGAAGCTGCAGCTAAGCACGGCGCCGACCTCGACCAGCTGACTTGGCGACCCACTGAGAGTCGCACCTTCAGCAACGACCTTCTGCTTATCGCACTCAGGCACGGCGTAGCAACGAAGTCCGGCATCCTGCTCGACGCTCGCCACACTGTCGATTTGGGCCACGCCGACGAGGTCCGCCTCGGGCAACAAGCGCTTGACGAGAGCCAGAGTCAGCTGCACGCCTCTCATGGCAAGCTTATGGAGAAACTGATGCCAGGATCGACTGCGATAAATGAAGACCTCGCCGACCGCATCCGCGTGACTAGCGAACGAGCGGCTCGGGATGCCGACGAGGAACTCGCCGAAGTCCTCGCGGCTCCTATAAGGCCGGAACTCGCGCAGCACTGGGCTGACCTGGGCGGGGTGCCGCCTAAGTGAGCGGCCATGGTGACCAGCTGTCCCTACAAGGGGTTACTCGACTGAAACCCTACTTCCGCTGTGGGATATCCGCTGTTATACGGCGGTGCGGGGCTGAGGTCGGCGCATTCGATGGGTGCGGCGGGCCGGAGCTCGATGCCTGGCCCGGTGTCCCGCCGCTGTCCGGGATCGGCCCCCAGGCCGCACGCCCGGACGGCCGGCGGGCGAAGGGCCGAGGGTCCGGCCGTGTGCCGCGCCGCCGCTTGATCCTCACAAGAACGATTCAGCAGGTATCGCATACGCCTGCCATTGAGCAGGAAACTGGTTTGGGGCAGACGTTGGCCAGGGCCGACCCAACTCCCGTCCATCAGTTCTAAGCCCCCACAGACTGCTTCGTGAGCACGAGGACCGCACGGCACACGGAGTGACACTGATGCACCCAGGGCGCGAGGTGAGCACATCGTCGCTCATGAGCCGGCCGAGCGATGCATCGCCGAGATCCTCAAGGACGGCCCCGGCTGGACGAAACCGCGCAGGGTGTCGTGGGCAAGCATTGGGCGTGGACGCCCGCAAACGATCAGTGAGAGCCGTAGACGGCCGGACATGCGAAGAGAGCCTCTGTGTCCCATCATCGCAGGTCAGGGGCTCTCTTGTGCTGGTCCAGAGAAGCGCGCCCTGCAGGATTCGAACCTGCGACCGTCGGATTAGAAGCAAGATCCTTTAGTACCGCACAGTGCCGTTGGGGGGCAGTTCGTGCCGCCTTCGCGCGCTTTGCGTGTCCGGCAGTGCCGCGTCCTGACGGCGCGTGACGGGGCGTACGAGCACGTACCGAGCACCGCAACATCCGGGACGACGGCCACCACGACGTTACTACCGCCGGACCGTACGCCCCGCAACGCTAGTGACGCTACAGATCGTTGGTGCCAGCGCCACGGATGCCCCACCGCCCGATAACCCGCAGTCCAAGGTCACTGGCTGGACCGCAGCCGATGAAAGACAGGAGTAAGGCCCAGAACGCACGCCAAGTTCGGATGGCACCCCTTCAACGCGCACGTGACGCACCGGCTGCGCTTTCGCTTTACCATGGTCCAGCAGAGGCGTGGGCGCCTCTTGAGGAGATTGCTCACTAAACGGACTCTGCGCCTGATTCGATTTTCTTTCTCGCCTTTGGGGCCTATGGGATTGGAGTACACAGCGCGGTGTACCTCAAGAGCTTCTCGATCCGCGGATTTCGCTCTCTTCTGGACGTATCGGACATTCCGGTCAGCAAGCCCACGATCCTGGCGGGCCACAACGACGGCGGGAAGAGTGCCGTGCTGGCTGCTCTGGCATTTCTCCTCGGCGAGTACACGCTGGAAGACGACGATCGAACGTACCTGCTGCCCCAGGCCGGGCACACGGCCGTTACAGCTCTTGAAGGGTGTCAAAACTCGGCCCAAGGCCCTGACCTGCCTCTTCATGACTGCATCCGTTGGTCAGCCAGCGCGCTGATACTCGTTGATCAGCCCGCCGAGAACGTGACGCCGCTCGATCCGGCCCAGCGGCAGCGGGATCACGTCGGAGCCATCATTGATGGGAGCTCGGAGGGCGAGGGAGCGGTGCGGCCGGTAACGATTGTAATGATCGGCGTATTCGTTCAGCACGGTGCGAAGGTGCCGTTCGCCGAAGATCAGCAGTCGGTCGGTGCACTCTGTGCGTGCGGTGCGGACCCATCGCTCGGCGAACGCGTTCGCGCGAGGCGACCGCGGCGGGATCTTCAGCACTTGAATGCCGTCGCCTGCGAAGACCTCATCGAAGCTGCTGGTGAACTTCGTGTCCCGATCCCGAATCAGGAACCGGAACGCGCCGGCCCGGCCCTTCAGATCTGCGAGAAGATTACGGGCTTGCTGGGCAACCCAAGCGCCATCAGGGTGCGCGGTCACGCCGAGCACGTACACGAACCGGGTGCCGACCTCCACCACGAAGAAGACGTACAACCGGCGCAGCGTGACGGTGTCCACCGTGAAGAAATCACACGCCAGCGTGCTTGCGGCGTGGGCGCGGACGAAATCACGCCAGCGGTCATCGCCCCGTCGCGGCGCCGGACCCAAGCGCCCCCGTTTCAAGATGCGGCGGATCGTCGCACCGCTAACCTGATGGCCCAGATGCCGCAGCTCGCCACGGACACGCTCGTAACCCCAACGAGGATTCTCCCGCGCCAGCCTCTGGATCAACGCCACGACCGCCGAATCGGTCGCAGGCCGTCCCATCCTCCGGTGTGGGTAGGTCCAGTGGCGTGCGATCAGACGCCGGTGCCAGCGCAGCAACGTCCCTGGCGTCACCAGTCGGTGAGCACGCAGCACCGCCGGCAGTCCCCTGGCCAGCGCGGACAGAACCGCTCGATCCGCCCATGACAGCCTTGGACGGGACACCTGACGGCGCAGCACGGCGACCTCGTGCCGCAGGACGAGGATCTCCATGTTCTTGGAGGCGTCGCTACGGGGCAGCAGCGTCAGCCAGCCCACGATGCGGCAGAAGAACATGTAGAAGAAACGGAGCGTCACGAGCCTCGAGCATGCCCGACCCAGGCCACTGCTCCGACCAGGAAACCGAGAGCAACCCGCAGTTCAGGACCGTGAACGGAGTATTGACACCCTTCACGTCAAGGGGGCCGAGTTCGACGACGTCGTGGTCGTGATCGACGACAAGGCGTGGACCATGTACAGCCTGAACGAGATGCTGACTGATCCTTCCGGCGCTAAGGATCGCATTGTCCGTACGAAGAATCTTTTCTACGTTTCATGCTCCCGCGCTAGAAACCGCCTCGCCATCGTTCTCCTGAGTGACCTGTCCCCAGCGGCAGAACGCACTGCGCGTACCTGGTTTGCCGGAGGACTCGTCCATTCCTGACCGGGACAGGAGGCCAACGAGGAGCGCGAGGCTACATCACCCACCGAGGCGCCGCACAACATGTCAGTTGCTGCAGGAGGTTAGCCACCGCCGTCTGGGAACGCGACCTGCGGCACGCCCTACGAGAGCACGAATGGTTCTACAACCGGTGGGGCTCAATAACCCAAATCACTGCCGCTCCCGAGCCCTTCGACCGGCGGGTGGAACGCAAAGAGACGCCTAATGGCTGGGGCCGGGCCACCTGGGATCAGGTTTTGTGATCTTGTCTATGGTGTACGCCACCACCCGGTGCCTGCTGTCCTTTGCCCGCGCTTTTGCTATGCCGCGACGTCTCCAAAGGCGGAACTACTGGTGCTAACCATTGGATCATGGCCCCATCAAATAAGTCACGCAGGATCGGCTGCTTCGCCGTCAGGGCTCGTAACCAAGGCTAGATTGTGATGCCTTTTCGAAGGGTCAAACTGACCTCAATGGTGGCTGGTCCAACCCGCCATTGAGCAGCACATCCCGGACGAACTCGGCCGCGTTGCGCGCAGCGATCTCGTGCCAATCGTCATTCTTGCACATCCCCCAGTCGCAGATGGCCTTCACCACGATCCAGTCCACCTTCTCCTTGGCCGCGGCAGCGTAGACGCCAATTCCCTCCATCTCGCCACCGATCGCGTCCGGATTCGCGTTGATGAGGCTTTGACGTGCTGTCGGCGAGTTGAGCAACAGGCTCCCGGAGAGCATCACGCCGTAGTGAACTCGCGGGCCATCCTTCGCCAACCTGGCGCTCTGGCACCGGTCGAGCAGCGTTACCGACGGGGCGACACGCTCACCTCTGCTTATCTCGATCTCTGTCCCCCACGTGGGCTCGATGATCTTTTTGTGATCGATGCCTCGCAGTTGAGTACACACCAGGATGTCTCCGAGCTGTTGCTCGCCTTCGCGCAGGCCATAGCAAATTCCGGTGAGCAGGAGATAGTCAGGCCCCAACTGATCGATCAGCGACTTGGCGGTCAGCTGAGCGCCTCCCGGATCCACGGCCGCCGGCCGCGTCTGCGCCAGCAGGACCCGGGAACGGCTTACCACGCCGAGTTCGAAAACGGTGTGGTGCTCCAGGTGGCGGCGCAGCGGCTCTACTCCCGTGACGCGGGTGACGGACCGGATGACGGCGTCGCGTTCCTCGTTGGTGGCGACCATGATCAGGACCGACGACGTTCCCAGCACCGGTTCCATCCTCCTCCGGAAGTTGTCGACCCGTTCCTTTCGTGCCGCAGACGTCCGCCATCCCACAACCAGCACAAGTAGCACGACCACGATCGCCATGACCGCGTTGAGCCATCCCAAAACCCATGCCTTCGAGGTCAGTGGAGCGAGGTCGGGTGGAGTGACAAAGATCGTGCGCCAGGCCAGCCAGCGCAGCGCCGACTCGTAGGTCGCGGGCCGGCCGGCGCAGTCGAGGAGACACTCGTCGCGCTCCCAGCCGGCCAGTACATAAGCCTCGATCAAGAACACGAGCCCAGCCCCCATCAGAACGAGAAGCCCATCGAAACCGGACATGGCGATCTTGCGTCCTCGGGCATCCGTTCGTGACCCCGTCGCCAAGAACGTCACCCCATCGGGGTCCTCGCCGATCGACTTCCGCATGACGTCTCGCATCGCATACGTCGTCGCCCCGTCCAGCAGACAGAGCAGTGGTTCGTTGACCTCGACCATCCGCGGGCGCACCCTCAGGTCTTCGACGGCGCCCATCATCTGGGCGCGAACCAGTCCTCGCAACCGCTCGGTGATCTCGCCGAGCAGGCCGTGCGCCAGAGCAGGGTCAGCGCAATGACACAGCGACATCGACCAGTGCTGAAATCTCAACTCTTCGGCCACCGACCAATCCCGGCGGTCACGCACGGATAATCCCAAGATCCATCTGACGGTCGTGGTCCAGACTGCCGCGGTTCCCAGCACGCAGACGTGCAACAATACGGCCATAACCAGTACCAACGCGGCCCACAGCGCGGGATCCCAGCGGGACGCGCCTCCCAGGAGGGCCAACGCCGCTGCCAGCATCAACAGCACGGCCGGAGGGAGCAGGAACAGCACCAGATCCCAGCGCTTGTCGAGCAGACGTAGCAGCGGGATACCGGGCCTGTCTGCGAGCCGGGAGTTGTGAGGAGACTCCAGTACCGCGAAAGCCTCTGGGCTCTGCCAGACGAGTCGGCCGTCGCGCGCCGCCACGTACAGGATGATCGCCACGGGCGCGCGCGATCTGAGCACCCCAAAAATCCCCCTTGGCCGGATCACGTCGGCCACGTCCCGGCAGCGCTCGGCGCGGCGCACGGCCGTGGCCGCCTCACGCGCGGCCCAGAACGAGATGTAGAGCCGATCCGAGCCAGCCGTTCCCCGCGGGTGGGTCTCCGGCGGAAGTTCAGAGGGCACACGTCCACCCTGACGTATCCAGGCACGCCCGTCACGGCCATGTCTGGACCGTGTCCTGAAGAAGGTCTTTCGGGGCAGATTGTCAAGCGGTGATGCCAGCCGGTCAGCCGCCATGATCCACATTACAAACGCTGGTGCAGGCGGGGCCACTGGTCTCCCAGATGCTGGTGAAGATACGGAGCGCGAATCCGTAGAGCAGCCCCGGTGGCCGCGCGACCAGGCACGGCGAGTTGCGGCCGTGTTCGGTGTCGCCATACAGGGTGATGTAGGCGACCTCGTCGGTCAGGATGATGCGATACAGGTTCGGCATGTCGTAGAAGCGCAGTTCGACGACGTCCAGGTGCTGCGCGGCCTCGCGCACGTACTCGGCGTTGTTGCGCACCTGTTCGAGCAGCATGCCGGATCGGAACCCCCGGTCGAAACGCCGCAGTGAGTCCTCTCGCCTGACCAGCCAGGAACCCGGCCGGGGGTCGGGCAGCAGCACCCGGACCGCGTCGAGGGGCCGTACCGCGCCCGACCAGATGGGCGCGAAGGTGTCTCGGGTGAGCTCGTTACCGCGCCCGGTGAGCACGCCGACCCACCGCGCCCTGGCGAGGTCGGCGGCCAGTTCGTCCGCCGCACTCCGCTGCCGACGGTGCAGTTTGCGCACCCCCAGCCCGGTGTAATAAGAGAGCAGGGCGACGGCCCAGTCGCGGGCACGCGCAGAGAGAACCCACCCCACCGCGACGGAGAGCGCCGTCGCCGCCATCGAACTGACCATACCCAAGGTGAAGTCGTTCATCGCTCGGTCTCAACGTAAGGAAGCAGGCGACGCAGGACCTGGGCGGCGTGCCAGGCCGCGACCCGCTGAGGTGCGTCGGACTTGTTCCGGTCGGCGCGATCAGAGATGCCGCGCACCACCATCCACCGATGCTGCCGACGGGAGGTGGCGGAGCGCTCGTGGCAGGCCTGCCCGAGCCCGCCCGCCTCCATGTCCACGGCGAGGATCTTGTCGTTGAACGAGGCCAGGAACGCGATCTCGGCGGCGTCCTCATCTGCGATGACTGCTTCCCCCGATCCGATGGGACCTGCATGCACGGCCAGCGAGCGTGAAGTCCCCTCGGGATCAGCGATCGTCAGGCGGCGAGGCGGATCGAGATCGGTGAGGAAGGCGTTGACCGCGTGCCCGACCGCCGCAGGCACTGGCCGGGTCTGACCGCGGCGCGGGGTGCCGGAGGGCGTGACCTTGCGCAAGTCGTAATAGACCATCTCGGTGGCCAGGATCACGTCGCCGATGGCCACCGACTCGTGGAGCCCTCCACCGATGCCCGCCAGCACAGTGATCTCGGGGTCGAAAACGCCGACCAGGTTGGCGTAGGCAGCCATGGCAGAGCGTTGCCCCTGTTCCAGCGCCATGGTGGCGGCCACCGACACCCCATTCACGACCGCCCGGTAGAACGTCAGATCTCCGACGCGTTCACTGCGCAAGCCAAGGGCGAGCCGCATGGCCTGGGTCTCGAGCGGGAGGATGGTGATCACCCCCACCTGGGCGCGCTCCGCAGCACGGTCACGCGGCACCGCCGCGTCCCGCAGCACCTTGGCGTTGCTGCCCACCGCCGAGTCGCGCACGGTCATGGTGCCGCCGTAGTTCAGAATGCCGTCGACGTGCTGCTGGCTCACGATCGCTCACCATCCCCATGGTCGTTGGGCTCCTGTTGCTGATTGGACCGGTACTGGTTGGTCCGGGAGGCGTTCTGGCCGATGGCCGAGTCACGGATTTCCATCCGGCCCATGTTGAGTACAGTCGCGCTGATGATCGTCTGTGCCCGCTTCTTGAAGTCGGAGGTGTCCACACCGTGCGCCTCCAGGAACTTCTCCGTCGCCCATAAGAGCCGCTGTTCGATGATCTTCATCAGGCCGAGGATCTCGGCGCGGTCGTGCTCGGCGTCATGCCACGGGGTGGCGCGATCCTCGCGCACTCGGTGCGCCGTCCCGACGGCCGAACCCCTGTGCGGCAGAACCGTCCAGTCGACGCGCGCCAGCAACCAGCCCAGGAGCAGTCGCGGTACACCGGCGATTCGCCTCATGGCGAGGATCTCGTCCGGCAGGCTCAGGACCGCTTTGAGGCCCTCCCTCACCACGGATGCCCATCCTCGCTCGCCGTAGTGATCGAGGATCTCGTAGTCTCGAGGGAGCCGGGTCAGGGCGCAGGCCGCGAAGTCCAGGCAGAGCGTCCTGGCCTTGATCGTGACGCGGACGAACACCGTGACGACCACCTCTCCGGTCGGCGAGGTGGAGATCTCCAGGAAGTGGTGGAAGAGGCCGTATGGAGTGTTAATGATCTTCCTGCGCTCCTCCGGGTCGAGCGGGCGGCGTAGGCGGTCCCGGTCGTTGGACAGGACCATCTCCTCGACGTAGATGCGATCCCCGATGCTGAGGCCCGGCAGCGAGGTCGGCTCGCCTCCGCCCCCGACCTCCTCAACAGCCTGGTGCAGGACGTCAACCAGCTCGTCCGGATCGAAGTCGCGCACCTTGTCCGCGTTCTTCGGCGCGTCCGGCTTCGGAAGCAGGGGCACTGTCAGCGGAGGTAACCACTTGTGCACGAGTTCTCCCGCTCCGACGAAGATGTCCTGCCGATCTTCGAAGTAGCCAGTCAGACGGGGTGGAATGTCGTCCTCGTCCTTGCCCTCGTCGTCTTCCTCGCTCTCCGTCACAGGCCGACGGTAGATCGCGTACTCGGACTCCTGCTGCTCACGAATGCGTTTCATACGCTGGCTCGTCCGTCCGATTCCCAGCGAATCGGACACCCACATGCGGTTGGCAACCAGCCGCCGACCTGCGGCGCCGGTGAAAACGAACAAGGCCAGCGCGGCAACAAGCAACACGGCCATGCGAAGCACGCTCCCGACAGGCTGATACTGCAGCACCGCCGCGAAAAGGGGGACAACGATGAGTGCGATACAAGCCATGGCCAGCAACTTCACCTCACGTCGTAGTTCCTCCAGCCCGCGCTTGTGCCGGCGGTACCGACTGCGGTGCAGGAAGCCATCGATTGCCTCCAGCGCCCGCCGTCGTCCGACCGCGGGGAGCGTACGAGCCAGGCGCCGCAGAGCCAGCCAGAGCAGCAGGATGCACACCACCGTGAGAGCCAGCGCGGGTAGGGCCAGCCATGCCCCGACGAACACCGACAGAAATCCGAGCCGCTCGCAGACCTCCAGCATCAGCGCGCGCTTGGCGTGCCCGACCACGGGCACCAGGTCGAAGCCGTACGAAGGCGCGACCCGGTGCGCGGGATCGAGCAGCACCCGCCAGGTCACCGAGTCACGAAAGTCACGGTCGAAGTAGACGCCGGCACACAGTTGCCGGGTGGCCTTTCCCTGCGGATAAGCGGGTTGCCGACCAGGTGAATGCACATCGTTGGTCATGTCGCCCCTGCCTCGGAAACGAGTTTAGGTAGCTATGACCTTAAGTCCAGCAGATATAAGGTCAGCATGACCTAAAGGAGAGAGTCTTGTCACGCGATCACCAAGCGGGAGTTGACGTCACTGTCGACCTAGTGATCCTCACCATCCGGGACAGCGAACTACATGTTCTTCTCATCGAACGCGGAAATGAACCGTTCAGGGGCTGCCAGGCTCTCCCCGGCGGCTTTCTACGGCCAGCCGAAACCCTGGAAAACGCTGCCCGGCGCGAGCTGAAGGAGGAGACGGGCCTGGACACGGCCTTGCTGCACCTCGAACAGCTCCGCGCCTACAGCGAACCGAACCGCGACCCCCGCGGTCGCGTGATCACCGTGGCCTTCCTGGCTCTCGGCCCCGATCTGCCCATCCCCGAGGCCGGTACAGACGCCTCTGACGCTGTGTGGGAGCCGGTGCCGTCGATCTTGGCCGAGCCTGGCCTGCTGCCCTTCGACCACCTGACCATCCTGCGCGACGCATTGGAGCGAGCCCGGTCGCAACTGGAGTACACAACGGTGGCCACCGCGTTCTGCCCCGAACCGTTTACCATCTCCGACCTGCGCAAGGTCTACGAGACCGTATGGGGGCTCAAGCTCGACCCGAGCAACTTCCGCCGCAAAGTCACCCGCGCCGACCGGTTTCTGGAAGCCACAGGGGAACGGCGGCTCACAGAGCCGGGCCGTCCCGCCCCCCTCTACCGCTGCGGCCCTGCCCACCTTCTGCACCCGCCACTGCTGCGCGAGGGGCACCTTGCCCGCCTCCACACGACCACACCTGCCCTCCGCTAAGGGCGTGACCCGCCGACCATCTCCCCCACCGCCTCCTCCCTGCCGCCGATCCACCTGCACGGCCCCAGACACGATGCATGGGCGTGCCGCCGTTTCAGATCGGCAGGCGCAGAAATCGGTCGTCGCCTTGAACGGCCCGGGGCGTGCAGCTCGGGCATCCGGGAGTGGTTCAACTATTCGATGCGGCGAAGGTCCATGCCGTCGGATCCGTCCCACCAGTTGTTCGCGGCTGCTCGACGGGATCGCTCTGCCAACTCGCCGGTCAGCCCGGTGCGTTCAATGCACCATTCGACCCACTGAGGCAGCAGATCGAGGGTGGCCTCGGCGTACTTCTTGATGTATCCGTCTGCAACGAGGATCACGGTGTGCTCGATCCGATGCGGAGAGCAGGCATAGTAACTGGGCCCGGAAAGGCGGGACCAGGTATCGGCGAGCGTGGCGATGTCCTCTCGTTCAGGCGTGTGGCCGTCTCGATCGCGTAGCCAGGCGGCGAACTCGTCGATGATCCGGTTGAGGTCCTGCTCGGGCTTGGGCTCGCGAGCGACGGTGAACGACTCGCAGAGGGCTCTGGCTCGCTGGCGCAGGCGGAAATGCTCAGCGATGAGCTGTTGCGACTCGTTGCCGACCAGCAGGGCGCCCAGGAGGTCAGAACGGCACAGCGGATCCAGCAGGTCGCGGGCGGTGGCCTGGTCGCATGGAGCCGGTTCGGTGGAGGTGGGCGCCGCGTGCGCTCCCACGGCGGCTCGCCACTCGGCGAACGCATCCTCCGGGGAGGCGAAGACGCCTGCGTGCACGACCCGGTCTCCGGCGCAGCGGTCGATGTCCCAGCAGTACCAGTGCGGATCCTCCTCACCCCAGGCGAAGGGCGCCAGAAGCGCGTACCGCGAACCATACTCGTCGGCCAGCAGCAAGGGCTGTCCAGCCGGAGCGGCCCGGAGCATCTCACCCGGCCACCCGGGAGCGATACCGGCCTTGGCCAAGGCCGTCGCGGTGTCCTTGACAGCTTCGCGGACGGCAAGATCGGGGTCGCGGCGCAGCAGTTCCCCGCCGGACGGCCCGGTCATCGCGGCGATCCCGTGCAGCATCCGCCACAGGTCACCCACCGGCCCGCCGGTGCGCGCGGCGATCCGGATCTCGTCACGGACAAGGTCAGCCAGCGAGGCCAGGTACTGGCCCCAGTGGAAACCCATGGTCTCGCTCTGGGTACGCGCCCACATCTCCTCGCCGACCAGGTCGACGGCGGCGTTCTCCAGCCGCAGCGGTGAATGGGCGGGCAGGTCGGCGAGGCGCTCGACGATCGCACCCAGGGAGTCCGGCCACCACTGATCCCCAGCAGTCCTCAGCAGCGACTCGAACAGCACAGAACGAGCATCCGGCGAGGGCTGACGGGCGGCGAGTTGCAGCGCACGCTGAGCAGGATTGCCGCTGAATCCCCGCGTGGGGTTGGCCTTCGCCTTACGCTTCTTCGCCACGGCACCCGATCCTACGGCGCCTCATACGCTGGGAAGGGCTCGTTCGCGCGGCGCGTGCGGCTGAGGCCCGTACTCTGAACGCTATGCGGGAGGAGTTGCGGGCGTTCACCGAGTGGGTGGGCGGGGGCAGGAAGCTGACCCAGACGGGGAACCTGACGCTGTCGGACGCGCGGGCGCTGGTGGCGCTGCTGCAAACCGGCGACGAGATAGACCCGAAAATCGGCGACCGGGTGTTCCGGACGAAGAGCAGCACCGAACTGCCCGAACTGAACCTGATCGTGGAATGGGCCAAGGCGGCCGGGCTGGTCCGGGTGGTCAAGGGGCGACTGCTGCCGGTGAAGAAGGCGGCACCGCTGCTGAAGGATCCGGAGCGGCTGTGGGAGGCGGCGTTCACGGCGCTGGAGAAGGTGGGCGAGGCGCTCTTCCCCAGGAACTACTGGTACGCGTCGCTGGTCGGCGAGGAGTTCGCGCTCATCTGGCCGGCGCTGCTGCGCAGGTTGTACGGCGGGCCGGTGCCCATCGCGGATCTGCGGGAGCTGGCGTGGGAGATCGCGTCGCCGTACTACGAGATGCACGACCCGCAAGCGCAACGGCGGATGACCGGCCACGACATCGACCGACTGCTGACCGTCCTGGTCCGACTCGGCGCGGTGGAACTCACGGAGGAGACGGCGATTCTGACGCCGGTGGCGGTGAACGCCGTACGGCGCAGCCGGGGTGAGGCCGCACCAGGAGAGCCCATCTACCAGATCCGGGTGACGCTCCAGGAAAGTGCGGATCCGGTGATCTGGCGACGCCTGCTCATCTCACCCGGGATCACGATCGACAGGCTGCACCACATCCTGGTCGCGGCCATGGGCTGGGAAGACTGTCATCTCCACCTGTTCACAGCGGGCGGTGTCCTGTACGGCAAACCGTCAGCCGAGTGGGATCTGAACGTTGTGGACGAGAGAAGGACCTCGCTAACGGAGGTGCTGCCGCAGGTCGGGGCAGCCATCGAATACGAATACGACCTGGGCGACAGCTGGCGGCACGACATCGTGCTGGAGGAGATTCTCACCGCGGAGGAAGGAGTCCGTTATCCGGTGCTGGTGGACGGAATGGGCGCTTGCCCGCCAGAGGACGTCGGCGGCGTTGGAGGCTACGCATACTTCCGTCTCGTGTTGGCCAATCCCGAGCACGACGAGCACGACGACTATGTCCGCTGGGCCGGTCTGGAGATCGCGCAGGAGTTCGACCCGGCCCGGTTTGCCGTTGCAGCCGCACGCCGAGCGCTGGCCTCGGGTAGATGATCAGATGCGCCTTGCACGTCAACGGCCCCTGCTCTTTCCTCCAGTCGTCACTCATCACGGCAGGGCCGACCGCCTCATCCCGGAGCATCCCTGTACTCCGAACACATGCCTCGAGGTCGTCCCCGTTCGAATGCGCGCCCTAGAAGCTAGGCGCGTGCTGGGGGCAGATCGTAGCGACTGATGGCCAGATACGTCTCCGGCGTCGCCGCTTCGAGGAGCCCCTCATCGCTTTCCAGTTCGAGTTCTGGCTCCTGGGGACGGCGCAGCAGATTACTCCAGTCTCTTGTCGCTCCTCGCTCGTAGGCGTCGCGGAGCCGGGGGCGGAGCCGAGGGCGGGCTTCCTCCTGTTGCTCGCGGAAGATTCGCCGCTGGGTGAGTCGCTGTTGTTCCTGAGCGTCGTCGCTGAGTTCCTGGTCATCGGCCGACTGGTCCTCGGCGCGCAGCCCCGGAGTGCTCTGGGCGATGGCGAGGTCTTCCTCGTGGAGGCGCTCGCAGGCGGCGTACAGCTTCCGGGACATGCCGAGGTGAACTTCGGTACCTGGGATGCGGCAGGTGAGGAAGTCATCGAGGCCCATGGAACGGATTCTGGTGCGCAGGGTGTGCCGCTCGGTGTAAGGCGCTACTCCGCGGGCTGCGGCCCGCATGTCGCGGGTGAGGTCGTCGCCTTCCAAGGGCGTGGTTAGCCCGGAGCGCCGACGACGGGACGCGCGGTCGGCGGGAACGAGCACGGTGCGTAGCCGGGCGGCGGGAGCGGAGCGCAGCGCCAGATAGGCGAGCATTTGGGCGCGGGCCGCGCCGATGAGCGCGTCGTCGCTGTCGCCGAGCCGGTCTTCGAGATTACCCGGGCCGACCCCTGACTCGTCGCCGATGTCAAATCCGGCCGGGGTGAACGGCGGCCGCCCGGGGTGCAGGTCATGGTCGATGGTGAGGAAGAGGTCGTCTCCGGGCCGCACGGACGCTCCAACCAGGACGGTACGGTGGGCGTACAAGCCGAGGATCTTGCTGCCGACGGCCAGTTGCGCCCACCCCTTGCGGAGCGTGCTGAGGCCCACGTCGCCGCCCTTGGCCTCGATCAGCCAGTACAGGCCCTCTGCCTGATGCTGCCCCCATAGGTCGGGCAGCGTCAGCTTCGGATTCTTGAACGTGTCGCGCAGAGCGTTGATCGGGCCACCAAGTTCGAGGTGCTCCGTCTGACCGAGGCCCAGCAGTGAGCGGCAGGCCCACTCGGCCATCGTCATACCCAGCCGGTAGGAGGCTGCGTTCTTCGCGCTGCGCTCGGTGTTGTATGCGTACACCGGGTTCAGGGTCAGGCGCCGGCCCTTGGCGCCCTGCACGGAATGCGTGCCAAGATAGGCGTACAGCGGGGAAACCCGGGCGACAAGCTCCCCGTGTGCATACCGCGGCTGATTCTGCAAGTGCGGGGTGACGTCGCGGCCCACCTCAACGGCGGCCTTGATGATCTCCCGCCAGGTGGTGGTCGAGACGTACCAGCCGTCGGTCGCCGGGAACCCGCCCGACCCCGCCCACGGCTTGAGCTTGGCCGTCCGCCACTGCCTCCTGGGCTTCCTCGCAGGCCGGTCACGAAAAAGGACCGGTACGTCGAAGCTGTCGGCGTAGGTAAGCGGTGGCTCGTCGGGGACGGGTGCGGGGATCATGTGGAGCACTCTGGCACGCCCGGATCGCCTCCGGCACCGGATATGAGGCCGACCGATTCCCAGTGAGAGCCATTCGGTTGGCCTGGGAACGGATGTGAGGCTCAAGGACTCGGGTACATCAATCAAAGCCTGCCGTCCGATCGGCGCATCGCCCTCGCTTCGGGGCATCGCCCTGCTCACTCGGCTGGTCTCCCACCGCCTGGCCGCCGCTCAACACCCGGCGCGACGAGCCGCGCTTTATCTTGCTCAGGCGAGCTGCCCACGCAACGCCGACCAGCACCAGAACGCTTCGAAGCTGTCTAGCAGGCCGTCGACCTGTACGGCGAGCTGACCCGACTCAACCTGAGCTTTCCCCCCGCACTCCGGACACTTGTCTCGAGGCCATCCCCGATCGAGTGCGAGCCCTAGCTGGCGCGGCTGCCGTCGCACACTGTGGGGGTGGAGGTGGGACCGATGGCAAAGACTCGTGTGCAGGTCAACAGGCGATGCGGATGCGTGGACACGGCGACGGGACGTCAGCGAGGGGTGGCGTGTCCGCGTCTGCCGGTGGATGACGATCACGGCAGCTGGTATTTCGCGGTGCAGGTACGCGGCCTGGACGGGCAGCGGCAGCGTATCCGCCAGGGTGGTTACGCCGATCCCGAGGAAGCGCAGGCGGCAGGCCGGGCTTTGGCCACTGCCGACCGCGACGGCACAGGAGCCGGATGCACCGTCGGTGAGTGGCTGGCACGCTGGCTGGCCACCAAGGACGCTCTGCGTCCGTCAACCCGGCAGGGCTACGCCACGCATATCCGCCTCTACCTCGTCCCGCAGCTGGGACGGATCCTGCTCCACCAACTCAGCTCGCGCGACGTCAACGGACTGCTCGCGACGCTCGCGTCCCGTCCCTCGCCGACCGGCCGCCGACTATCGTCCGCGACCGTGGTACGGATCCACGCCACCTTGCGGACCGCGCTGAACGCCGCGGTGCGCGCCCGGCTGATCCCGGTCAACCCGGCCAACGGCGCCGAACTGCCCCATCCCCGGCGACCACATCCGGTCGTCTGGACCGCCGGGCGGACCGCCCGCTGGCAGCAAACCGGAGAACGTCCAGCAGTAGCAGTCTGGACCGAACAACAGCTCGCGGCCTTCCTGGCCGGCGTCGCGCAGGACCGCCTGTACGCCGCCTGGTGGCTGGCCGCGCTGCGCGGGCTGCGCCGCGGTGAGCTGGCCGGGCTGCGCTGGACGGACGTCGACCTGCAGGCCGCGGAGCTGACGGTGACGCAGCAGCGGGTGCATGCCGACGGCCGGGTCGTGGCCGGGCCGCCGAAGAGCGCCGCCAACTGCCGGGTGGTCGCCCTGGACGCGGAGACCGTGCGGGTGCTGACCCGGCACCGCGAGCGGCAGGAGAAGCTGAGCGCGGCGGCGGGCACCCGCTGGCAGGACTCGGGCTACGTGTTCACCACCGCGGACGGCGCGCCGCTGCGGCCGGACTACCTCACTGGCCGGTTCCGCCGGCTGGTGGCCGCCTCCGGGCAACCGCCGGTCCGGCTGCACGACCTGCGCCATGGTGCCGCCACCCTGGCGCTGGCCGCGCGCACCGATCTGAAGGTGGTACAGGCCATGCTCGGGCACGCCAGCATCGTGCTCACCGCCGACACCTACGTCTCGGTGCTGCCGGAGGTGGCCCACCACGCCGCCCGGGAGACGGCCCGGCTGGTGCTCGCCGCCGCGTCCGCGCTGGGGCGGCCGCTCGGCGGCTGACTCAGCTTTGCCTCATATCTGCCCCATGCCGCACCAGAGCGCCGACGCGGCTTGGGCTTCCGCTGGTGGAGAAGCGCGCCCTGCAGGATTCGAACCTGCGACCGTCGGATTAGAAGTGCCGCGCAGCGCCGTTTGGTGGCAGTTCGTGACGCCTTCGCGCGCTTTGTGTGTCCGGAAGTGCCGGGTCCTGACGGCGCGTGACGGGGCGTACGAGCACGCACCGAGCACGGCCCGGAACTATCCGCGATCACCCGGCGACCACAACAGGCCATCGTCTCCAGTTGAGTCTCTGCGAGAGAGACAGCCTCGGCAACAGCCTTCACGCACCACTCAAGCCCTGGGCTACCGAGTCGCCCTGGAACCCATCGCCTGACGAGCCGACCCCGACGAAACCGGCTCGGCGGCGTCCTCCACGAGTACTCACATGCGGCTTGAACTGCACGGATGGAGTTTTCGGCAGGCGCAGTCACCTACCGCGAAAACGTCTCCCGGGTCCGCACCCCAGATCATGGCCGGCCTGCGTAACCTGGCCATCGGCCTGGCCCGCCTCATCGGCTGGACCAAAGGTTCAGTTGCTGAATTGTCTAATCCCACTTGATGCTTGACGTTACTGAATTGACGTTACTGAATCTGCTGCCGAATTTCGGCATAAGGACCGAGGGCGGCGCTACGCGGCCCTGCCCCCCGGCCGCACGCTGCGCGTGCGGCCGTGCTCGGGCCGCATTAGGCGTCGCAATCAGTGCTGCCAAGAGTAAATTGACCAGCTATGCCGGTGAATGAGAGTTGACCGTCAGCGCGAACGTGTAGAAGCCCGAAGCTCCGCAAGCCGCTATAAGACCCCCCGCTTGCCAGTACACATCGTTTATCGTGGCACTGGAACGTAGAACTGCAGCGCAGTTACCGTTGCAGTTGAGGTGCCAGATCCGCACTGTCCCGTCGCTTGAGCCGGTGGCTAGCCAGGTGCCGTCCGGGGCGATGGCCACTGCGTTTACTGCGTCGGTGTGGCCGGCCAGAATAGCGCGCTCGCTACCGTCCACATTCCACAGGCGCACCGTCCCGTCGCTTGAGCCGGTGGCTAGCCAGGTGCCATCCGGGGCAATGGCCACGGCTTTTACTGCGTCGGTGTGGCCGGTTAGAATGGCGCGCTCGCTACCGTCCAGGTTCCACAGGCGCACCGTCTCGTCGTATGAAGCGGTGGCTAGCCAAGTCCCATCGGGCGCAATCGCCACCCCGTACACCACTTCGGTGTGGCCGGTTAGAATAGCGCGCTCGCTACCGTCCACATTCCACAGGCGCACCGTCTCGTCGTATGAAGCGGTGGCTAGCCAAGTCCCATCCGGCGCAATCGCCACCCCGTACACCTCATCGCTGTGACCGGTGAGAATAGCGCGCTCGCTACCGTCCACATTCCACAGGCGCACCGTCTGGTCGAATGATGTTGTGGCCAGCCAGGTTCCATCCGTGGCGATGGCCACTGCGTACACTGCGCCGGTGTGGCCGGTTAGAATGGCGCGCTCGCTACCGTCCAGGTTCCACAGGCGCACCGTCTCGTCGTATGAAGCGGTGGCTAGCCAAGTCCCATCTGGCGCAATCGCTACCCCGTACACCTCTTCGGTATGACAAGCCCAAATGGCATGCTTGCTATGGTCCACGTTCCACAGCCGCACTGTCCGATCGTCGGATGTGGTGGCCAGCCAGGTCCCGTCCGGCGCAATCACCACGTCGAACACCTCCCCAGTGTGGCCGGTCAGGACGGCACGCTCGCTACCGTCGGACTCCCACAGCCGCACCGTCCGATCGCCGGAGGCGGAGGCGGAGGCCAGCCAGGTGCCGTCCGGCGCAATCGCCACCCCGTACACCTCCCCAGTGTGGCCGGTCAGGACGGCGCGCTCGCTGCCGTCCACATTCCACAGACGCACCGTCCGATCAGCGGAGGCGCTAGCCAGCCAGGTCCCGTCCGGCGCAATCGCCACCCCGTACACCACTCCGGTATGGCCGGTCAGGACGGCGCGCTCGCTGCCGTCCACATTCCACAGACGCACCGTCCGATCAGCGGAGGCGCTAGCCAGCCAGGTCCCGTTCGGTGCAATGGCCGCTGCGGTCACTCCGCCGGTGTGGCCGGTCAGGACGGTGCACTCGCTACCGTCCACACTCCACAAGCGCACCGTTTCGTCGAATGAAGCGGTGGCCAGCCAGGTCCCGTCCGGCGCAATCACCACGTCGAACACCTCTCCAGTGTGGCCGGTCAGGACGGCGCGCTCGCTACCGTCCAGGTTCCACAGACGCACCGTCCGATCAGCGGAGGCGCTAGCCAGCCAGGTCCCGTCCGGCGCAATCGCCACCTGCTGCACCTCTCCGGTATGGCCTGCCAGGACGGCGCGCTCGCTACCGTCCAGGTTCCACAGACGCACCGTCCGATCAGCGGAGGCGCTAGCCAGCCAGGTCCCGCCCGGCGCAATCGCCACCTGCTGCACCTCTCCGGTATGGCCTGCCAGTGTACGGACCGGGGCCGAGTCACGGCTCTCCGGCATCAGCAATTTCGGAAGCAGCACCGGACCGGTCGCCGGCAAAAGACGCTCGATCTGACTGCGGAGATGCGGCAACGCACTGAGATGCGTCAGGCGGTTACCCTCACTCAACTCCTTGGTCTCCAGGCCACCCAGCAGGTATCCGACCTGGGCGATCAAGCGGCAAATTTCCACCGCCTCTGCTGAAGTCGAGTGCTTCAGATCTGCCTCCAACGCTAACGGACCCGCATACTCCAGCCTGGCCAAGATCCAGTAGATATCGGTCACCAGCCGATCAAGCTCCGGACGGCAGTCCTCCTCGGTCAGATGGTAGGCGAGCTGATCCCAGAGGAAATGCCCCGGCGACAGCCGCCACCACTCCGACCTCTCCGTAGCCGGTACTAGCGAACGCGCCTCACTGATCAGCGACCGATTGGCCTCCACCAACCGATTCGGATCCACAGCCAGTTCGGACCTAGCAAACGACCGCACCACGTCATGCAGCGCCACCACCCGATGCCTGCCGCCCACCCACCGCAATGTCAGCAGCGACAACCCCGCCAGGTCCTCACACAACCTCTGCGACTGCTCCACGGACAGACCTGCGGTCCCCCGCCACAGCAAGGCCACCATCTCCAGCGGGACATCAACATCCTCGCCGAAGATCCCCAGCTCCAGGAACCGCCCGCGCATCTCCGGGGCCAGCGCCTCCACGCTGTAATTGATGGTCGCCTTCACCGCCGTCTCCCGTTGACCGCTGTCGGCGATGTCAAGCGCCGAGGGCCCCGCCCTGCGCAGCCGGGCAACAGCCTGCTCCGCCGCGGCGTCCACCTGCGCGTTGCGGCTCACGTCTTCCACCAGTCGGGCGTTGACCAATGCCAGCAGCAGCGGCCATCCCCCCGTCACCTCCAGCAGACGACGCCGCACATCCGCGCGCATGAGTGGCAGATCACGCCCCAGCAACCGTGAAGCCACCGCGGGCGCCATAGCATCCACTTCCACCTTGGTCACCCCGACAGGCAGCGTCCGCGGCCGACGCGTCGTGACCAGCAGCCGAGAACGCCGCGCCACCACCAGGAACGGCTCCAGTTGGGCGCTGGTCCATACATCATCAACGACCAGCAGCATCCGTCTCCGCTCGGCCATCAACTCAGCGAGATGATGCGCCAACTGCCCAGCATCCGTCATCTGCGGAGACTCTCCCGACAACGTCTCACACAGACTACGGATCAACTCCGCACCCTCGGCCGCGGCCCGATCCCGGCCGATCGTCGCCCACACAATCCCGTCCGAAAAGAACCGGCGCACCCGCCGATCATGACAGGCGGCTACCGCCAGCGACGTCTTCCCGAACCCGCCGGCCCCCCACAGTACGGTCGTCACCCCCACCGTGCCACCAGCAGCGCTTGTCAACGCCTGCACCGTGGCATCCAACTCATCCCGGGCAACCCACGCCGAAGGCATGGCCGGCACCTGGAACAACCTCCCCCGTACCCGACGCTCAGCCAGCCAGGGGGCGAGCCACGTCAACCACACCGCCGCAAACGTCACCACAACCAGACCGGTGATCCAGGCCATCTGGAAGTCCGTGATCTCATCGGGGAGATAGTCACTAACCACGTTGACCGGTAACCCCACCCCGATGGTGAGCACGACCAGAGCCCCGGTCGCTACTCCGGCAGCGCGTTTCCTCCTACGAGCCATATCCACCTCAACGATGGCGGCCCTGCCCGGCCAGCAATCCGATCTCGACGCTCACAGTACTCGGCATGAATCAATCGGCACGGGAGATCGAACGTGATCGGGCCTGTCCAGTAATCGGCTCTGTCGCAGAAACGGTGGTGACTGATCGTGATGTCAGCCGAGCAGGATCCGGTGGCGTAGCAGCCGGAAGCCGGCTCGTCCGTACATCTGTCGTTTGATCATTTTTGTCTTGTTGTTGACGCCTTCGGTGCCGCCGTTGTGATGCGGGAGGGTGAGTCCGGCGTTGACGGCGGCGCGGTCCTGGTCGAGGCCGGTGCAGAAGCTGTGGAGGTGGGGCAGGTTCGCCTCGCGGGCCACGGTGATCCAGGAGTCGAGGCCTTCGGCATTGTCGGGGTCGGGTTTGAGCAGGGCGGCGAAGTCACGGACGGAGGTGGCGAGGATGGTCATCTCCGTGCAGCTGGAGCTGAGCTGGCCGGCCAGCTCACGGTCGGCGTCGGAGAGCTTGTCGGGGTTGCTGAGCAGGAGCCGGGTGACGCGCTTGGCGGAAATCGTGGGCCGGTCGGCCTCGACTCTGCCCTGGTTGATGTAGCGGTAGAGGAGGTTCTGGCTGCCGGTATACCCGAGTTCCTTGATCTCGGTCAGGAGCGTCTGCACCGGGACGGCCGGTTCCTCGGCACGCCGGGTACGAAGGTGGTCGCGGTAGGGGTCGACCAGGGTAGGCCGGTATTGCGGGGCGCGCCGCATGCGCTCGGGTTCGCTGGCACGCGCGTAGCGTTTGACCGTGTTCAGCGACAGGTGCAGGCGGCGGGCGGTCTCCAGCAGGCCGACACCGGCATCGATCAGGTCATGGACGTGTCTCCATCGTTGCAGCGTGGTGGTCGCGCGCTTGCCGTCCTGCAACGGTGGCCCGTGCTTGGCCCAGCAGGAACTGTGAGCACCGACCTCCTTGCGGACGGCCTCGCCCAGGCCGTTCCACAGATGCCAGCGATCACTGACCTGCACCGCGTCCGGGAGCGCGTCACGGATGGCCTGGGCGTAGGTCGTCGAGCCGTCGCGGCACACGATCTCCACCCCGGGATGGGCGCGCAGCCATGCGGTCAAGGTTTCAGCCTTGCGGTCGGGCAGCACGTCGATACGCTGATTCGTCTCCACGTTGATCAAGATCGTGGCGTAGGAGGCGCTCTTGCGCAGGGCGAAGTCGTCAACGCCCAGAACCCGCGGTGCGGCGGCCAGCGGCAGAGGCAACGCCAGCAGCAGGCGTAGCGCCGTGAACCGCGTGAGCGGGATGGCCATCACCTGCTAACGTGCGCGCGGCGGCACGCCCGGCTAACTCCTTGACCACCGCGGCGACCTGCGTGGCCAGGCGGACGGTTCGGCGTTGGTAGCGCCGCAGCAGCCCAGGAATCTGCTCGCGAAAGGTTCTCCTGCAGCCTGCGGTCGCGCACACCAGGCGACGCACGCGCACCTCAAGAACGACGGGGCGGGCGTCAACAGGGACATCGGCAACGATGCGCTGGTGATAGCCGTGCACCCTACTCGTCGTGATGCCACAGTCCGGGCAGGCACCTGGATGATCTGGGGTCTGCACGCGTAGCCGTATCGCACGGTCCTCATCGGCTACATCCTGGACGATCAGCGGCGACAACCCTGCAAACACCGTGCTCACCAGCGCCGTGGCATCGATCATCGCTCACTGTGACATCTACAGACGATCAGTCACCACCGTTTCTGCGACAGAGCCGTTTCTGCGACAGAGCCGATTACTGGACAGGCCCCACGTTCACGTTCGCCGTCGATCAGGTGCGCTACAGCGCGGACTCGACGTTGCAGGTGACGCTGACCGATCCCGGGCCTGCCAGCGGGAGCGCAGAAGTTAGAGTGCTTGAACTGTGACTGGAAGGTCGCCACCGAGGCATTGAAAGGCAATAGGGGATGACCCAAGAGGCCTTGTCCGATCCGCGCCGGCACCCGAGATTCGGTCTCTGCTATTACAGTTACTCGTATTGATCGCTAAATTTGTGGTGCCATGGAGGGTAATCGACACTGAGAGAGGAACTATGGCATACCAGCTTGTGCGGTGGGACATCGATGGGGGCTCGGTGGTGATAGAAACCCAGGATGACGAGATCGGCGGCTGGGCGCCGGCGTCGCCCTTCGGGCTTGGCGTCGTCCATGACGCGAAAGTCCGCTTCCAGGACGCGCTCGTTCACGTGCGCGACGCCGCATCCGTCGCGTTGCAGACCTTCCGTGACATTCCCGCAGGCCCTGACGAGGTGGAGATCGAGTTCGGGGTCAAGCTGGGCACCGAGGCCGGCGCAGTGATCGCCAAGACGGCGCTTGAGGGCCATCTGACCGTCAAGCTCAAGTGGTCGGGACAGAGCCCTGGTGATTCACCCCGCTAGGCCGGCCAATGTGTGGCGCGCCCGTATCGATGGGATATGGGACCAGTCCCGGCAAACGCTCGGAGCAGGATTCCTGGTTGCCCCCAACTTGGTGCTCACCTGTGCCCATGTGGTCAGCGAGCCGGGACAGACGCTGAGGGTGAGCTTCACCCAGGCTGACCGGCATGATTTGCTGGAGATCCCCGCGACCGTGTACGCCAAGGGTCCGTGGCGCCGCAGGAACGATCCAGGTGATGTGGCCGTCCTCAGGCTGGAGCGCGAGGTCGACCTGGCGCCGGCCCACCTACTGCCATCGCCGAGCACCACGACAGGGCAGAGCGCGCACGGCTTCCCCTTGGATCAAGGGGAAGCGGGCGCACCATTGTCGCTCGCGCCGATCTCCACCGAACTGATCGGGGAATGGTGGCACCTGACGGCGGCCACGCCGTATGCGGAGGTGCCCAGGCGGGGTTTCAGCGGTGCGGCGGTCTACGACGAGACCACCGGGTCCGTCATAGGCATGATCACCGATTACTCGGAGAGCCTCAACAGGCTGACCGGCCGCATGCTACCGATCACCACTATCCGCAGACACTGGGAAGAGCTGGACGACCTGCTCGACATTGCGTGGCTGCCGGCGCTAGAGCGGCGTGAACTGCGTGAGATCGTCCATGACGCGGCCCTAGCCAAGGGAACAGACCTGCGGCTGTTGGTGGCTCAGACCTTCCCGGGAATGGGCGGCCACCGCGATTTCCGCTCGGCATGGGACGCGATCCGCTATGTAGGCGAAGAATTGCCCGGCGACGACCGCATGAGCCGATTCCTTCCCAAGGTCACCGCAGTGCTGGACGACGCGGCCACGCAGGGCAGGTTGAAGGGCTGGATCAACCGGCACCTGCAGGTCCGAGCACAGCCGTCGGCGAAGGAGACCTCGGTCATCGTCCGGCTCGATCCGGTCAGAGACGGCTATGATCTGAGTCTGTCCACCTTGGTGGACGGCGAGCCCTACCCGGGAATGAACCCGATGGTCATCAGCAGGCCGGAGTTGCGCGCCCGGGTCGAGGAGGGGTTCGCAGCGGTGCGCATGGACGTCGCAGGCACTGAACCGATGATCGAGTTCGTGTTGCCGCAGTCGATGCTGAATGAACCCGTGGACGAGTGGGATTTCGCGAAAGACACACCGCTGGTCGGCTATAAGGTGGTCGTTCGCTACGCCGACCGGCTGATCGCCCTGGACAAGTGGGATCCTTGGATTGTCCGCTCCAGAAACCTGCGCCAGGAGCCCAGGAACTCACCGGAGTTGGTTGGATGCCTCGGCGACGACCCGAAACGGGTTTATCTGCGACTGCTGCTGCGTAAGAAGAACTGCGTACTCGTCCATGCGGCCCAGCCCGACGATGCACTCCTCAGTTCGGAACTGCATGCCGGCCTGCCTGTGATGGTCTGGCCCCGCGCGCGGTGCACTGAGCCGGATCACGGCACGTGTACGGCGCATCTCCGCCACGAACAGCTCGCCCATCTGATCGGCGAGGTGCATGCTGATGAAATTCCCGAACTGGTGCGCGTCTTGCGCCTGGAGGCCGCGTTGGAGGATTCCGGACAGCCGGCCTGCGGCCTGACGCTGCTTTGGGACGACCCGAGGCGGATGCCCGACCCGCCTGCGTACATGCCTGAAAGGGAATGACATGTCGGACTGGCACATCTATAGCGGTGTCCCCGGCGCCCTCGGCGACATCTCCCGGCTCCCCACCCCTCCCAGGTGGCGTGATTTCAATGGCGGCCCGCCGCTCAGTCCGCCCGAACACGTCCCAGAGGGCCTGGACCACGACCATCAGGCGGCCAGTTACCGCCCGGACCCTTCGGCCGTCGAGCAGGTCAACGCCGCCCTCTACTTGCGCAGGCCGCTGCTGGTCACCGGGCGACCCGGAACGGGAAAGTCCACCCTGGCCTACGCGGTGGCTCGCGAACTGGGCATCGGGCCAGTGCTCTACTGGCCGATCACCAGCAGATCCACGCTCAAGGACGGCCTGTACCAGTACGACCCGCTCACCCGCCTGTACGCCGCAGGCCGGACCGCCGATCCGGACGACATCGGCCGTTACATCCGGCTAGGCCCGCTGGGAACCGCATTGCTGCCCTACACCCGCCCCCGGGTGCTACTGATCGACGAAATAGACAAAAGCGATATAGACCTGCCTAACGACCTGCTCACCGTGTTCGAGAAAGGCGAGTACGAGATCTTCGAGCTGGCCCGGACAGATGCCGGCCCCAGCACGGTCACCACCGCCGGTAACGAGCCCGTGCAGATCTCAGGTGGTCTGGTCAGGTGCCATGCCTTCCCGCTGGTGGTGCTGACCAGCAACGGCGAGCGCGAGTTCCCGCCAGCGTTCTTGCGCCGATGTGTTCAGCTGGAGCTGCACGAACCGGACGCGAACAAGCTCAGGGAGATCATCGAAGCGCACCTGGGAGATCTCGCGGAGAACAGCGACGACCTGATCAACCTGTTCCTGACCCGTAAAAATCTCGGCCAGCTCGCCACCGACCAGCTGCTGCACGCTGTCTACCTGACCAACGAGGCGGCCAAGAAGGGCGCCGTGGACCGTAGGGCACTGGCTGAACGGATCATGCCCTTCCTGGGCGGACCGCCTGATGGCAGATGACCACCCCGCCGAGGCGCTCGACCCGCGGGCTCGTCAGCTGAAGGCCGACAAGCGGGCGCAGGCTCTCCATGAGCTACGGCGAAAGCTGCGCGCCGTCGACCCCGATCTGACGACCAGGGACATCGCCGAGGCATTGTGGTTGGCCTGCCACGTCACCCCCGAACGTGCTCCGGAGGCACCCGAAGCCTCTCGCGACGAGCCTGGGCGACTACCTCGGCACCCGGTGGCGCGGCACGACTCCCCGCCGCAGGCGAAGCCCGCCGTACCGGAGCAGGGTTCCGCTGCTCTGCACGCCGCCGGGGATGGCGGGAAGAGCGGCGCACAAGCGGGCGATCTGGTCGTTCCCCTGGCGCCCATGCTCGGCAACGTGCTGGCGATCCAGCGCGCGCTTCGCCCTCTCAAACGGCGCCGCCCCTCGCCTGTGCGCCGCGTGCTGGACGAACGCATCACGGCCGAGCGGATCGCCGACACCGGCCTATGGGTGCCGGCGATGTCAGGAGTACCGGAGCGGTGGCTGGACCTGGTGCTGGTGGTGGACACAGGCCCGTCCATGAGGATGTGGCGACCGTTGGCGGGCGAGCTGCGGGATGGTCTCGTCCGGCTCGGGGCTTTCCGTGACGTGCGGGTCCACTATCTGTCCGGCGAAGGGGTGAGCCAGCGCCCCGGTGGTCCCGCCGCGCAGGCACGAACCTTGCTGGACCCCGCGAGACAGCGGATCATCCTCGTGCTCAGCGACTGCTCGGGAAAGCACTGGTGGAACGGCCACGCACCGGCGATGCTGCGCGAGTGGGCGCTGTCTGGTCCTACCGCCGTCCTACAACCCCTGCCCGAGCGCATGTGGCGGCGCACCGCCATGGCCGCCGTCCCAGGTACGGCCAGGCCGTTCCAGCCGTTCGCCGCCAACTCCGGGCTGGGTTTCCTCCCCCGCGACGGAGCCATCCGGTCTGACGCGGTGCCGGTGCCCATTCTGGAGCTCAATCCGTCGTGGCTGGGTGACTGGGCCAAGCTCCTGGCCGGCTCGGCAGCCACGGGACTGACTGTCTCCTGTGCCCAGATCAGCGTCAGACGACATTTCGCCGCCGAACGGGTCGAGCGCGAGAGCGCCCTGCCCGTCGCCGACAGAGTTCGCCGCTTTCGGGTCGCGGCCTCACCGGAAGCAGCCCGGCTCGCCGCTTACCTTGCGACCGCCAGCCCTTCGCTGGCCGTCATGCGCCTCGTCCAGCGGACCATGCTGCCGCGCTCGAACCCGGCTGTCCTGGCTGAGGTGCTCCTCAGTGGCTTGCTGCAGCCGGTGAGCGATGACCGTTTCGTGTTCGTGGATCACGCGAGGGAAGCACTGCTCACGAGCCTGCCGAGGACGGAGTCATGGAACACGATCCGGGTGCTCCGGCAGGTATCGGCCGAGATCGAACGCCGAGCGGGACTCTCGTCCGAGACGTTCACCGCGTGGCGGTCCAGCGGGGCCGGCGGCGGGCGAATCGAGTCGGACGACGCCCCCTTCGCAGTGATCAGCCCTGAGGCCGTCCGCCTGCTTGACAACCTCGCCATCCCGTTGCGTTCCGATCCCTCCCCGGTGACACGGCATGGCGCCGGCGCCGCGAAGAAGTCCGGCGAGCGGCTGTTGCTGGCCAAGCCCGGAGCGCATGTGTTGTTGGTGGGCTCCGGGACGTTTCCGCCGAGCTCTCAACTGCCCAGCGTGCCGGCCGTGGAGACGACCATCGGCGACCTAGGAAGCTGCCTCGTCGATCACACGGGGCTCGATCCTTCGCGACTTACTCTCCTGATGGACCCTGCGAGCCCCGGAGAACTCGCCGCAACGCTGGATTCCGTCGCGAGCCAAGCGAATGACGCACTTCTGATCTACTACGTGGGCCACGGCCTGGTGGATGCTTACGGTGAGCTCAACTTGGCCACTCAGGCCACCAGCGACCTGTCCCAGGGCTCCAGCCGGTACCAGGCGCTCCCGTACGAGGAATTGCACCGGATCGTGGGCTCCAGCAGGGCAGAGCTGGTGATCATGGTCCTGGACTGCACATTCGCCGGTCGAGCGCTGTCGCATGCCAGGCGCGGCATGTACCTGCTGGCCTCCGCCAGCCGGGACTCCCTCGCATGGGCTCCTGCGGGTGAGCGGCACACCGCCTTTTCAGGCGCCTTGATCAGGCTGCTGGCACAGGGGGATCCCGGTGGGCCTCCGCTGCTGACGCTGGACTACGTCTACCGATCCCTGACGCGGAGCCTCGTTGAACGAGGCTTGCCCAGACCTCTACGGCTTGCCACCGATCTCGCGGATCTGGCCCCACTGGCTCCGAATCCCGCCCTCCGAGCACCCGCCGCCCGCCTACCGGCTCTCGTTGATGGGGAGGTCACCTGGAATCCCTACCGCGGGCTGGCTCCCTTCGGCGTGGAGGACGCGCCGTATTTCTTCGGACGGGAGCAGCTCACCGCGTTTCTGGTCCAGCGCGTTCTCGATCAGTTCTCCGCAGGAGCACCGCTGCTCGTGGTCGGACCTTCGGGGTGTGGCAAGTCGTCCTTGCTCAGGGCCGGTCTGATACCGGCCCTTACTTCGGCTCTTCCCAGTAGCCCCATCCTTTTCCGACCGGGCGCGCATCCTGTCGCCGAACTGGCCAGGCAACTGGGACTCGACTCTCAGCACGATCTCCACCGATCACCGGAGCTGCTCCGCGCCCATGCGCTCCCGCCACGTCAAGTCATCATCATCGACCAGTTCGAAGAGGTGTTCCTAAGCCCTGATACTCAGGAACTCCAGGCCTTCCTACGTCTCGTCCAAGACTTGTGCGCAGAATCGCGCGACACAGCAGTGGTAATCGCACTGCGAGCAGACTTCCTGGGTCACTGTGCTTCGTACCCGGAGCTTGTTCCCGCGTTGAAACACATCGAGGTTGTCACCTCGATGAGCTCGGCGGAACTCCGTGAGGCCATCGCAGGACCTGCCCGCGTCGCCGGTCTCGAACTGCAGGACGGGTTGGTTGACGTACTGCTCAGCGATCTCGGCATTGATCTAACGACAGCCGGGCCATCGGTTCTGCCCTTCCTTTCATGGGCCCTGTCGGCCATCTGGCAACGGCGGGAGGGCCGCGTCCTGACGCTCCGTGCCTATCAAGCCAGCGGCGGCCTTGGCGGGGGCCTGGCCCAGGCCGCCGAGGACACGCTGAACACCCTGGATCCTGCAGGTCAGCAATTAGCTAAGAGCATGCTTCTGCGTCTGGTGTACCTCGACGAGGGTCATGAGGATACACGGCGTAGAGTGGACCTCGCCGAACTGCTGCCGAATCCTAAGTCGCAGGAATACGAGCTGGCCAGGCAGGTCATCGGACATTTCGTCGACGCTCGCCTGGTGGTCGTGGACCACAACGGCGCCGAGATCGCCCATGAAGCGTTGATCCGGTCCTGGCCCCGGATTCGCGCGTGGATCGATCAGGATCGTACAACTCTGCTGGCGTGGCGGAAGTTGTCGGAGGATGCGCGGGAGTGGGAGCAGCATGGGCGCGACTCCTCATACCTGTACCGAGGCAGCCGCCTGGCGGCAGCGCGCGAGACCTTCCGTGATCGAGAGGACCAGATCACGCCGAATCAGGCAGCCTTCTTGGATGCTTCCGAGAAATGGAGCCGCCGTCGCTTCTGGCAACGGTGACCCTGAGGGCCAGGGATGCATTCTTCTCACAGCGACTGAACCATAAAGTGAGGGGAAATCGCACCGGTGATGCAGGGGAGTATCTCTTGCACGAGAAACTGTCATCGATCTATGACAACGTCCTGCACCGCAACCCGACCGCTACCGCAGCCTGTGGGTGCCGAAAATCACGTCCGACGGCCCCACCTGCAAGTCTTTGACAAGCAAAGATCATCTCTTAAGCGGACGCTCAAGCGATGTTGTGCAGTCGCTCAATCGAATTGAGCGACTGCACAAGCCATTTTGAGCGATCGCTTAGACGGTCACCTTAAGATCCGCGTGTCCGCCAATAGCTGCAGGTCACCATATGAGTCGAGTATTC
The DNA here is from genome assembly GCF_053592075.1 of Nonomuraea sp. NPDC002799. Classification (NCBI taxonomy): domain Bacteria; kingdom Bacillati; phylum Actinomycetota; class Actinomycetes; order Streptosporangiales; family Streptosporangiaceae; genus Nonomuraea; species Nonomuraea sp. NPDC002799. Next base: position 4,363 of record NZ_JBSFVA010000054.1, on the reverse strand, counting down.
GAGCCCCACAGGACCGGAACACCGCCAGCAACGCGGCCAGCGAGGGTAACGTGCCATCTGGGAGCATCGGCGGATTCACCTTCTACCAGGGTGTTACAGACACCGCCGATGCTCCTCCGGCATCTCCATATCCGCCCCGCAGACCAGCGAAGGCACGCAGAACCATCCCCCTCGCCACATACATGACGATCAGGAAAAACTGCGAAACACGAGGGGTGGGAAGCGTCACTCTGCGAACCAGTTCTGCGCAGCGGCCAGATCTGCCAACGGAGGCAATCCGTGACCGGTGGATTTGCGATGTTCGGCCACAGCAACCCATCGGAAGGGGTAGCTGCTCGGCTCTTGCAGGATCTGCGCCGCCAAGTCTTCTCGGACGCATTCGACGACCCGCGGTTCGAGCAAGAGGTCGTCCTGGGCCGGGATCAGGGGAACCACAGTTGGTCCGAGGGCTCGCAACACCGTCAGATATTCAGCGATCGGTGCGTTCGGTATTTGGTAGGCCAGTGTCTTATAGACAGGCCACGATGCTTCCCCAAAGCTCGCCATCTGCGTGAGTTGTTGCGTACTGAATCGGTAGATGTCATGATCGCCCGCGGGTTCGCTGAGGTGATGAGCAATTAGCAGAAGGCAAGCCGGGGACACGGCCGTGGTGATAGGCAATATTTCTATCGGGAGACGCCGTGCGGTCCCCCAGATGCCCAGGCGACTCGAACTGCCAAGCAGGGCCGAGACCAACTCAGCGGACAGACCGACGACAATGTCGTCGAGGTGGGCGAGACAGGCCTTGACCACCGTGGGGTCGGCGACGCTGATCAAGGCCAGCGCCCATGTCGCGCGACTGAGCGGGTCACCGTGCTCGGCAAGCTGCATCAGCCACCAGTTGGTGTCCCGACGCGCCCCGCGCAGGCTCTGGAGAAGATAGCCGTAGTCGGGATCCGCGCCGAGGCAGGCGGAGCCGCTGTCGCGGTCACCGCCGGTCGTCCAGCGCCGGTCGGAACTCGCCGCGCCGATGACAGCGATCTCGGCGGCCAGCCAGCATGGGCCGAAGATTTGTTTGATGGCGCGCGCGGTGTTTCCCCACGGCGAGGTCGTTCCATTCTGCCATTTGCTGAATTTACTGGCATTCTGGAGCTGACTCATGCGCACATCACGCTGTCTGAGACGTCGCCAGGCGTCGGTGCGTCGGCCGGCCGCAGGCGGCGTGAGAGGTGGCGAGGCCGCTGCAGATAGCAGAGGATCGCGGGCCATCGCCAAAAAGTGCTGGGGCGCCAGGGCGCAGAGTAGGTCGGCGGCGTGTCCCTGCGCGCCGGCGGTGAACTGGTCCGAGCACAGGCCATTCAACACGCTTTCGACCATTCGCCGCTCCACCACCGATCCCGGCGGTGGATTCACTCCTGCGGCCAGCGCCGACACCACATCTCCCGGAGCGTTAAGGGTCAACCTCTCGATCTGACCGCCACTCAGATGGCGACCGCCGCTGACCGGTATCGCTAGACGTAGCCACGCGGGCTCAGTACTCGTGCCGAGGGCAGCGTCGATGTGCGGTCTCCACCATGTGTCGAAGGCCGAGTCCATATCCAGCCATGCCACAACGCGCATGCGCTCAGCTGACAAGGGCCCGTCGGGGTTGCTGGCCACCTGGGCGCAGAGAGCATCGGTTAGTGCGATTCCGCCGTAGTCGGCCGATAGCCTTGGTAGGTCTTCGTTGGTATCGATGGCGACAGCAAGCAGCCGAACGGCCAGATCATCAGCGAACAAGACGGCGGCGCGCCGTTGCGTTTTCGGCCGCGCGGCGAAGACGCCGTCTGTCAGCAACGTCCATGCCGCTTGCCACACATGGCCAGCTCGACCGACACCCTCGAGCAATTCCTCGAGGCCTTCGGCCAGGCCCGGGAGCTCGTTGGCTGTTGCGAAGCCGGCATAAAAGCGGGCAGTATTCAACCAATAAGGGCGGCTCAGCAAATGCTGCAATAGCGTGGAGCGCTGTGTTTCATGCCCACGGGTAGCGGCGTAATCGTAAAGGTAACGCGCCGCGAAATACTCCCGGACCGATTGCACGTCAAACTCGAAGGTGCCTTGCGCCTTGCTGGCCAGCGCCCACACACGGTCGGTGACGCCAGTGAACAGATCGTCAGCAAGGGTAACGTCCTTGCCGACATCGAAAAGGTAGCCGTTGATTGCCTTCTTGATGTCTTTGATCGACAGACCCGGCTCTGTTGCGTTGCGTTCAGCCCTGCTCTGTAGATGCCAGCCTAAAAATGCTGTCACCTCTTCAAGATTGGGCCGATGCTGGCGCACCAAGGCGCTCTTTTCGGTCTCTCGATCTAGGAAGGTCTCCATGTAGGAGCTGTATAGGTCGGTGCGATTGTCCGGGACTGCTTCACCGCGCTTGTGCATCAGGTACAGCAGGATCGTCAGATGCATCGGGTTGCTGGCCAGCTGCGTAATATGGGGTTCACTGGAGCGCTCATCGAAGATACGTTGTAGCGCTCGGCGCGCCGCTCCTCTAATGCCACGGGCATCAGACCACTTGCGCAGATACGACACGCGCAGGTCGTTGCCCAATTTGACTAGGGACAAGATCTGAAAGGTTTCGGTGGACGGTTCGGCAAGCTCCATGGCGCTCGGTCGAGTGGTCACAACCAATTGAGGGGCCGTGGAACTCGTCGTCAGCCTGGCGGCAAACTGGCTGATTTCGGTTACTAGCCGGCTGCGCGCTGCCGACTGCGCCACCTCATCCAGCCCATCCAGCACGAGCAGGAGCGGAAACCGCTCCACGATCTCGTGGACCATCTCCACTGTCACCTGCATACCGCCACTGCATCGCTGCAACAGGTAAACCAAGAACTGCTCGAAGGACGACTGCTCGCGCCTGCGCCGCCGTCCACGGACCGGGCGATCGTCGGCGGACAGTGGATCCTCGCCTGCAACCCAAGCGCTGTAGGTGGTCAGATCGGCGCGCACGGCCAAGCGCGGCCGGGTCACCGTAAAGCGTTGGTCCATGCCTGTTGCGAGGTCTGCCTCGCGTCCTAGGTAAGCGGCGCGGTGTACCTGGCATAGAAACTGGCCCAGTGTCGACTTACCCTGCCCGGGCTCGCCCCGAACCAGAGTGAACGGGTGACGCGCTGCCAGCAGGTAGGCCACGGCGCCGCCGACCTGCTGCGGTACAGATCTATCGCCGCGACGCCCGAAGGTGATCGGCACGCTGACCCCACGATTGATGGGTTCGGAGATCTCTTCTGCCTCCACGTCGACGAACAGCTTCAGCAGATCGTGGGAATCGAGATCGACCTGCTTGAACTTAACCTTCTCGTCCTCGTGCCACTGCGTGGCCATGACCTTCAGCAACAGCGCCCGCAGGCGTTTCTCTCCCGCCTGCAGTCGGTCGTCCTCGATCAAGCACCGCACCAGATCGGGGCCGGCCAACATGTCGGAGTAGGCGAACTTAAGATCTTTGGGAGCCGCGTCGATACGAGCATCGAGGTCAGCCTCCCACCAGCACGTCATGGGGATACCGAAGTTCATGGAGTGCTCGGCGAGCCGTTCCTCCAACTGGTCCATCGAACCGCGGCGCGGTTGGCTTGTCCCTGCGACGGATGTGAGCAGGACATACTGCGACGCCCCTTCAGCGACCAGGCGTCGAATGTTATCCGCCTCCCCCCGGATAGCCGCATCCAGCCAGGCCACAGGGCTCTTCACAGCTCGATCGTTGGCCCATTTGACCTGGTACACGATGCTGCCACGGCTAGAGTCGCGGCGCACAGCGTCGCGCCCCCCGTCGCGCTGCCCGACTGGAAAACACGTGACGTCCGGGAACACGTGAGCGAGCAATGCTCCGCACAACTGCTGAAAACGCTTTTCACCCAGCCGCTCATACAGGTACTTCCACGAGCCCCTACTGTCTCCGACCGCCACTGCTCCGTACCCCTCCTCTAGGCGATCTTTCAGCGCGAACCAGTTCCTTCACTCAACCGGACACAGCGATCTGGCGGCATCACTGACGTATCAGGTGTGAACTTGCAGAACTTGACGCCGCTACAACAGCTTAGAGATGTGGATCATTGCCGTGAAGCGGTCGAGGTGGGCACGCTCCGGCACGGCATCCAATGCCGCGGCCACCTCGACCAGCAGGGTGTGCCCAGTCGCAGGGTGGAGTCTAACGCCAGCGTCAGGAAGGTGGCCCTCTCAAAACTCTCGTCACTTTGACGAGAGCGGCGGGCTCCGTCGGCCACACCTTGGCAGGCGCCTGTTAGCGGTCATGTGGAAACGGCTCTGGCACAAAGATCGTGATGCGGTCACATTGAGTGAGCTATGCCAGCAGGACGCGCTTGCGGAGTAGGTCAAGGTTCGCGCGGCCGAACAT
>NZ_JBSFVA010000053.1:0-54639 GCF_053592075.1 Nonomuraea sp. NPDC002799 | reverse complement strand
ATCAACCCCCCCCCCCCCCCGCCCGGGCCGCGGCGGGGGGGGGGGGGGGGGGCCGGGCCGGGCGGCCCCCCCCCCCCCTGGGGCGCGGCGCGCGGCGCCGCCCGCGGCGGGGGGCGCCGGGGGCCCCCGGCGACCCAGGCAGCCCCGCCGGTCTTGGCGGCCGGGGCCGCTGCGCCGGTTCTGGCGGCTACGGCCGGTGCGGTTCGGCGAACAGCCGGCCGACGAGCTCACCCCGGCTGGAGATCCCCGCCTTGCCGAAGACGGCCTTGAGATGACCGCGAACGGTGTGCGGGGAGATGAACAGGGCCGTGGCGATCTCCGTGGTGGGCAGACCCCGTGCCACGAGCTGAGCGATCTCGAACTCGCGCGGCGTCAGGCCGTAAGCCTGGGCGACCATGACCGCCAGATCGCCGGCGGCGGCCGGCTCGATGACGAGCGCGATCGGGCCCGGCTGCCCGCCGGCACCGCTCAGGCATGAGGCATGGCAGGACAGCCACTGCCCGTCGAGGGTCCGGATGCGAATCCGGGCGCTGCCGCGATCACGGCCTCGGTCGATGGCCCGCGCCTGCAGAGCCGTGCCGATCAACCAGATGGGCAGCCGCAGCCCGAGCGCCGACGGGATGGACGGTCCGTCCGGCAGCAGCGCGAGATACCGCCGGGCCTCCTCGTTGATCGACGTCGCCTCGCCGTACGCGTCGAAGAGCAGCAGGCCGGGTGCGGAGGCGCCAGGGCCGCCGGCCGACGCGGACGGACGGGCGAAACGGCGCAGCAGATCGGCGAGCGGGCCGGACAGCTCGGCGAGCAGCGCGACCTCGTGCGGGTCGAACGCCGGGCCGCCCCGCATGCGGAAAAGGCTCACCACGCCCCACGGCCGGTCGCCGATCCGCAACACGGCCCGCAACTCGTCGGCCACGCCCTGACCGCCGAGCAGGCGGCGGAAGCGGGCGCTGCGCTCGGGCAGGTCGCCGGTGGCCGCGCGCAGGCCGGCCACGGGGACGGCGGCGCGCGCGAGGTCACGGAACGGCAGGACGTTCTCCTCCAGGAGCTCGCTCTCCCAGTAGTCGGCGCATCCTTCGCTGGAGCCGAGGTTCTCCACCAGCATGGGCGCGGTGACCAGGCCCGTCTCCGGGTCGGTGGCCGCCCACACGGCCGAGTCGAACGGCACCTGCCGCCGCAGCCTGGCCGAGACCCGGCTGAACAGGTCCAGCGCGTCGCCGGCCCGCTCGGCGGCCGACACGATCTCGGTGTGGCGGCGCGGGTGGGTCATCAAGCCTCCTAGCGGGTGCGGCCGTTCTCCCTGGCTCCTGCGTGAGGGCCGCACGCCGGTCAGCTTGCCGGTTTTCTCCTCCCTCGCCAACCCCTCGTTTGAGGGGGTCATGCTCCGCGATTCCCCCGCAAGCGGGGGATGGGCCATCGTCCCAGCCCGCACGAGACTCGGCCCGACCCTTTTGCACGAGAAACACGGGAGAACGTCATGCATATCGCGATCGTCGGAGCCGGCGCCGCCGCCGTCGGCCTGCTGGACGCGCTGGCCGTCAGCGAAGCGGAGGCGGGAGAGGTCACCGTGTTCGAGCCGTCCCCGCACCTGTGGCGGGGACGCCCGTACGGGCCGGATCTGGACAGAGTGCTGGTCAACGTCCCGCCCGCGATCATGTCGATCCGCCATCCGGACTTCGGGCACTACTCCTCCTGGCTGGGCGCCGAGCGGGCCGCCGCCCACATGGACGACCTGTTCGGACAGCCCTTGGTGCCCCGCGCGCTCTACGGCGAGTACCTGGCCGACACCGCAGAGACCGCCCTGGCCACCCTGCGCGGGCGGGGCTGGCGCACCCGCGTCATCGCCGCCCGGATCGTCGCGGTGTCCCGCTCCCGCGGCCTCGGGCTGACGCTGTACGCCGAGGGCGGCCACCAGCACCCGGCCGACCAGGTCGTCCTGTGCGTGGGCGGGGGGACGCCGCAGGACCACTACGGCCTGGACGGCGCCCCCGGGTTCGTCGGCGACCCGTATCCCCTGGCGGCCACGCTCGACCGGGTCCACACCGAGGCCGACGTCGCGGTGATCGGCAGCGGGCTGACCGCCGTCGACGTGGCCGTGTCGCTCGCGGCACGCGGCCATACCGGGCGGATCGCGCTGGTGTCGCGAACCGGCCTGCTCCCCCACGTCTACCAGCGCCCCCTCGGCTACCAGCCCAGGCACCTGACCGTCGAGCGGGTGGAGGCGCTCGGCCGCGAGCACGGCGGCGTCACGCTCGGCGACCTCGCCGGGCTGCTCCGCGCCGAACTGGCGGAAAAGGGCGAGGACTTCGAGCGCTTCACGGCCGAGCTGCTGACGGTCAGGTCCCAGGAGCCCGTACGGTGGTTGCGGGCGCAACTGGCCGCCGTCGACGATCCCAGGATCGGGCGGCGCGTGCTGCAGCAGAGCGCCCACACCGTCGCCCCGCACGCGTGGCGGCTGCTGCCCGAGTCCGACCGCGAACGGCTCCGCCGCTCCCTCCGTCTGGCCACCAGCGTGGCCTCGCCGATGGTGCCGGTGAACGCCGCCGCCCTCCTGGGCCTGTTCGACTCCGGGCAGCTCACCACGGCCCCGGGCGTACGCAAGATCGAGGCGGCGCAGGGCGGGTTCCGGGTGCGCGGCGACGGCGGCGACCTGAACGCCGACGTCGTCGTCAACGCCCTGAACCCGCCGCCGCAGACGGTGCCCCGCGCGGCCGAGCGACTGGTCACCTCCCTCCTCGCCGACGGGCTGGCCGCGCTGCACCCGTCAGGCGGGCTGGCCCCCGCCGACCCGCGCCTGCACGTGGTGGGCGACTTCGCCGCAGGCGGCACGTTCATCACCTCGGGCATCCTCGGAGTCGCCGCCCGGGCCGCCCGTACCGCCAAGGGGCTGCTGACGACGCAGGCCGGCTGATGCGATTTCCGCCGGTGGAGGGGACCCGGTAGGGTCGCGCCATGCAGCTCATGGATGTCTAGCGCGACGGTCGCCGCCTGTGCCGGCGCTCGTCCGCATGCTTCTGCGCCGTTTCGGGCGCGGGAGCGCCGCGGTCTGTGCCGCTCGGCCGTCAGATGACCCGTGACATCGCCCTCGGCGGTCGCGCCTCTGGTGATCGGCGTCCCGGCCCCCTCTCGCCGCGGCCGGGCGGTCCCCCTCCTGAGTTCGCCGGCCCCTGGGTCTCCTCCTGCGCTGAAACACGAGGCCACATCATGCCGTCTGCGAACCCGACCAGCCGCGGCGGAGCCGCACTCGTCGCCTCCCTCCTGCTCGCGTCCATCGGCAGCGGGCTCTTCCTGCCGCTGTCGATCGTGTACTTCACCGCGCTCACCGACGTCCCGCTCGCCGTGCTGGGCACCCTGCTCGGCGCGGCCAACGCGGTCACCATTCCCATCCCCCTGTGGGCCGGGGCGCTGGCCGACCGGTTCGGCGCGCGCCCGCTGGTGATCGGGGCCCAGCTCCTCCAAGCCGCGTCATTTCTCGCCTACGTCTGGGTGAACGAACCCATCGGGATCTTCCTCGCCTCATCGGCCGGCGCGGTCGGGGTGCGGTTCTACTGGTCGTCGATCTTCACGCTCATCGCCGACCATGCCGACCACACCGCCACCACCCGCAAAGACCTCTGGTACGCACGGGCCAACATCGCCAGGACCGTGGGAATCGGCGTCGGAGGACTCATCGCCGGCCTCCTCATCGCCGACGGCCGGCAGAGCACCTACCACGCGATCGCGTACGCCTCCTGCGCCTGTTTCGCACTCGCGGCGCTCGCCCTCGCGGCCCTGCTGCACCTGCCACGCCGTGCGGAACACCGCGCGCCGGCCTCCGCCGGGTACGGAACCTTGATCGCGGACCGGGCGTTCCTCGGGCTCACCGCGCTCAACGTCGTCTACGCCCTGTCGACCCTCATGCTCGGGCTCGCGTTACCGACGTTCGTCAAGGCCGCCCTGGCCGGGCCCCCGTGGCTGACCTCGGCGGTCCTGGTCGGCAACGCGGTCCTCATCGCCCTCGCGGGCAGCACGATCACCCGCCGGCTCGCCCCCTACCGGCGGACCCGTGTCCTGTGCGCGGCCGCGGGACTGTGGTCCTGCTGGGGCCTGGCACTCGCCGCCATCACTCAAGGCCGGGGCACGTGGGCGATGGCGGCGCTCATCGCCTCGACGCTCCTGTTCACCCTCGCCGAGGTGATGCACGCGCCGGCCTCCATGGCCCTCGCGGCCGTGATCTCCCCGTCCCAGGCACGCGGACGCTACCTCGCGGCGTTCCAGTACTCCTTCGTCGCAGCCGAGATCATCGCCCCGGTCTTCTTCACCACGCTGTTCGGCGTCAGTCACGCGGCGCCGTTCCTCATCCTCGGGGCCGCCAACCTCGCCGCGCTCGGCTGCACCCTCTGGCTCGAACGGCACCTGCCGTCCGCGGCGGCGCACGAACCCGTACAGCCGACATCGAGCCGGTAGCCCGGTGATCAGGGCGCGCCGGCGCCGTAGGTCCCGTACTCCGGCAGCCCCGCCGACTCGAAGACGTGCACAGAAAGGCCGCCCGATGTCGTCTGATGACTGACCAGCCGCAGACCGGCCGGGGCGCCGCCGTCCGGGAACAGGCGCCGGCCCCGGCCCACCACGACCGGGGCGATCACGAGCCGTAAGACGTCGATCAGCCCGGCGGCCAGCAGGGACTGGGCCAGCCGGGCGCTGCCGTGCACCTGCAGCTCCCGCCCGGGCCGCCGCTTCACCTCGGCGACCTGGGCGGGGACGTCGCCGGACAGGATCGTGGTCGGGTTCCACCCGGCCGTGGTCAGGCTGCGGGAGGCCACGTACTTCGGCAGGCCGTTCAAGATGGCGGCGCCGGGGTGGTCGGTCATCTTCGGCCAGTCCCGCGCGAAGTTCTGATAGGTACGGCGGCCGAACAGGAACGCGTCCGCCTCACCGAGCCAGGCGCCGGCCAGCCCCTCGAACTCCTCGTCCAGGTGCGGTACGAACCAGCCACCCCGCGTGAACCCGTCGCTGGTGTCCTCGTCCGGCGACCCCGGCCCCTGGCAGACACCGTCGAGCGACAGGAATTCCTGCACCACCAGTTTCATCGCGCACCTCTCTCTTCGGCCTCGATGGCCGATTATTGCCTGCAGCGGCCGTAGTCGACCACATAGGTCCCGCCGCCCGCCGCACCCGCTCCGGCCGGGTCCGCCGAGCCGGCCGCGGCCCCGATGCCGACGTCGGTCAGCGTCCGGCTCAGGACGATCTGGCGGTGGCCGTACGTGCTGACGTGCACCCACCAGCGCACGGCGGCCCGCGGGGTGCCCGAGCCGCCCCAGCCGGTGTACGTGGTCTCGGCGTAGGCCCATGAGGTGGGATTCGGGCAGTATCCGGCGGCTTTGACGCGGCTGCCCGGCGTCGAGCCGGTCCGCGGGTTGCGGTGTGAGTCCGCGCCCGGCCGCCACCACCTCTGGCTCGCGGCCGCGGCCGCGTGCGAAGCCGCCGCGGCGTCCAGCGTGCTCTTGCGGATGAGTGCGGGGAGCCCGGCCTTGGCGCGCTCGGCGTCGATGAGGCAGTGCACCGCCTGGCGTACCTGGGTGATGTTGGCGCTGGTGGGAGCCCGGTCGTAGTACGCGGCGGCGGCGGCGCACCCCGGCGCGGCGGCGGAGGCGCTCAGGGCCGGGACACCCAGGACGGCGGCGGCGGTGGCGATGGCGAGAAGGCCGCGCGGCACGGAGCCGAAAGCAGGCCGCTGCTGGGTGAATGACGAAATGGTGCTCATGGAAAGTCCTTATCGTCGGTTTCCTCCTGTCATACGACGACTCCCCGCCGCGAGCCTGAGTAATCCCTGCCTACTCAGGCCGGCGCCCGCGAGAGAGGCCCGCTGACCTGCGCTGACGGGCGATCCGACCCTGCTCGCGCGAGCACCCGCCGGCCGCGCCCGCCAGAAGGAAGGCCGCCGCCCGCCCGGACCCCGTACATGATGATCTTCGTGGTCATCCAATGGCTGATCATGTGTGGGCTGACGGTCACTCGCGCGTCACCTGGGCTCCCTAGGTTGTGTGCGCCGTTGTGCCGACACGAAAGGTAGATCATCAGTGGGGGAGCCCCGTCATCAGCCGCTCGGCGAACCGCCCTGTCCGGCTCGGACATGAGCCGGACCGGGTACTCCGTCGCTTGGCAGGCGTTACGGCGCCAGAGCTCGGTCATCAGGGATCACCATGATGAGGTGGCGGAGGTCAGGGGGGCCCTTCGGCAGGCTCTCGACCGGGACCGGGCCGCCCTGGGGGACGACATGTACGGCGCGGAGCTGGCAGGACGCCTTCCCGGGATCGAGGAGGGGCTCTTCGCCGCCTTCGACGCGTATCTCACCGAGCTCGACGGCACGAGCGAGGACCTGACCAGGGCGGCGATCACGTACGAGTCCGCCGAGCACCCCGGATGGGCCGGGTACGGCAACGCGGGCGATCCGTCCCCCCGGACGAGTCGACGGTGATCGTGGGTGGCGTTCGACGGATGCGTCGTACCGGAGGCACTGCGGCCGTATGTGGACTGGGTGACCGCGATGGCCTGGCCGGAGGGGCAGGCGGACGGCTGCTTCCGGATGGCCGACGCGTGCGTGGCCGCGGCGCACCGGGTGGTGGCCGGCAGTTCCGCCGCGGATCCCCGCACGGCGAAGCTGGTCGGAGATCAGTGGGACGGAGCGGCCCAGGAGGCGTTCGCCGGACACGTCCTGCGGACTGTGGGCGGCCGGCAGGCTGACCTGGTCAAGCGGCTGGTCGACACGGCGATCGCGCTGAACGGCGTGGGCGTGGCGATCCGGCATGCCGAGCGCATGATCACTCTGGTCGTGTTGTTGCTGCTCGCGGTGCTGCCCGTGGTGATCCTGCAGGCGCCGTGGTGCCTCAGAGCGGTCCTTCAGGTCACCCGGATGACGATCCTGGAGATCGCGAGGTACACCGTGATCCTGATCGCGGTGTTCACCGCGTTCGCCACGGCGCTCGAGTTCGGGGCGCAGCGCTCCGAAGTGGCGGAGGGACGGCGGGACAGGATCGACTGGGACCAGCTGGCGGCCACGGCACGCGACGGCGCGATCAACGGGCTGCTGACCGGCCTGCTGGGCGGTGGCCTCGGCCGGCTGGCCACACCGGCGCTGCGGGCGGGGGTGGCGCGGGCGGAGGCGGCCCTGGGGGAGAAGGTGCTGGCCCATCTCACGGGCACCCTGTCCGGGAAGGCGACGCAGTACGCCGTCACGGGCGCCATGACCTCCGCCATCAGCCTGACCTTGGACGGTCACCCACTGGACTGGGACCTGATACTCAAGAGCGGGACCGCCGCCGCCCTGGGCGCCGACGGCCAGCACCTGGCCGCCACACGTCGCCCCCATGGTGGCGCCGCCGCCCAGCACCTGGCCGCCACGCGTCGCCCCCATGGTGGCGCCGCCCCGCCCGACGGCCTGCGCGCGCTCGTCCCCGACCCCGCGTCCGGCGTGGCCAGGCACGTCTCGCCCGGCGGCACGACCGCCGCCGCGGCGGTCCACGGGCCGCGGCCGGCCGGATCCGCGGATCCGGCCGGGCGCGCGCACCACCAGGCCCGCGTTCCGTTCGGCTTCGAGGGCTTCTTCGCCGACGCCCGGTGGGCGGCCGGCACCGAACGGTTCGAGCAGCGGCTGGGCGCCCACTACTTCAACGATCCGCAGACCTTGGAGGCGGCCCGCGTGGCAGTGCGGAGCATGCGAGACGTCCTCTCCGAGCTCACGCCGCGGGCACCGGACGAGAGCCCCGCCGCCCGCACCCAACGGGCCGAACAGGCGTTCTTCCGCGACGACGCCCCCAGCAGCGCCGGCCAGGCCGGCACCCGTGTCACGCTCGACGAGCTGCTCGCGCACGGGAACCTGCGGGAGCTGGTGACGGCCTTCTACAACGCCGCCTACTTCAACGACGGCCATCCGCACACCCTGGCGAAGGCTCTTCTCCACGTTGTCGACACCGGCGACCTGGAGCCGGCCCGGGCCGCCGGCGTGGACCTGGACCTGCTGGAACGCGCGCGGCGGCAACTGGACGGCGGCTTCCAGCGGCCGATACTCGGAACGCTCGACGCATGGCTGACGGGCGGGTCGCGGTTCGCCCGCGACCCGCTGGAGACCGGCAACGTCGTCATGATGTCCGAGCGGGGCGTCCGCGATCTCGCCGAAGTGATCCAGAGCCAGGGGCACCGGCGGGAGCGCAGCCCCGAGGAGCAGCAGCGGCTCGGGTTCACGACTCCGGCCCGCTACGAGGGCCTGGGCACGCCTCTCGGCAGGTTCGAGCGGGCGTTCGCCGAGCGGGTCGCCGACGGCCCGTTACGCCCGGACGACCCGCTGCCCTGGCGTGAGGGCCGGACCCTGCACGAGATCACCTCCGGCCGATGGGCCAGGAGGACCGCCGACGACGGCCACTCCGTGGTCGACGGCATCTCGCTGACGAGCACCAAGATGTTGATGGCGGCCAAGTTCCTCGGCATGGACGAGGTCATGTCGGATCGTTTTCTCGGCGCGTTGCTGGGCTGGATGTTGCCGGGCCGGGATCACTCGCTGTTCGAGATCATGCGGGGCGCGCAGCTCGCCGGCCTCGACCACCATGGGGCCTGGCCGGTCACGCACGCCAGCGCCGTCGACCTGTATCGCGGCCTGCCGGGCATGGACCTGAACACCTTGCGCGCCGGGCTCCTTGAGGACGGGCTGTTCCCGCACGAGGCCCTGTACCTGCGGCACGCCACCGACCCCGGCGGGTTCGCCGAGACGCGGTTCCCGGTGGTGCGGGACATCGCCGGCCGGCTGGGAGAGCAGCTCGGCAGCGGGCGTGTCACCGATCCGGCGCTGGCCGGCTGGCTACGCCGCAACGGCGTCGACCCGCTGGACCCCGCTGCTGTCCAGGCCATGGGGGAGCGGCTGTCGCCGGGACACATGATGGCGCTGACCGTTTACACGCGGCCCAGCCACGACCTGATCAACAACGTGACACGGACCCGATTGTGGACAGCGGGCATGTCCGAGGCGGCCGTACGGAAGGTCCTGAGCCTGAAGGTCGAGAAGCGACTGGCCGGCTATCTCGCAGAGCTGGCCGAAGGCAGGAAAGGGCGGGCGCTCTCGTTCCTGCTGCGGCCGTTGCTGCACGAGGGCGATGGCGCCCTGACCCCTCAGTCGCCGCTGAACGCGGTGGCCCAGGCGTGGGTCGACGCCGCCCATACGGGGGAACAGGCGAAACACGCAAGGGAAGCGCACCGGGCGGCGGGCCGCACAGCGGAGGCACAGCAGGCCGAGAACGGGATCCGGGAAGCCCGCGGGGCCCAGCGGGCCGCCTGGCGGGAGATCCGCGAACGCCTCGGCGGCCTGCTGCCGCAGCTGGCCGCCGAGATGCGCTGGCACGCCGACATGGCCCACGACGCGCTGATGCAGCTTCCTCCCGTCGGATCCCCTGACCGGCCCGTGCTCGGCTACCGGGGGGACTGGCTGACGCCGGTGCATTCGCCGATCTACGGATCGAAACTGTTCCCGCACGGGACGACTCGCGAGTTTCTGAGCCTGAGCCGGAGCATGGAGGTAGCCGTGCAGTACGTTTCGAAGAACCTGGTGGGCGAGCGGGGAGTACTGGTCGTCTACGTGCTCACCGGCGGCAATGGACGGGACATCTCCATCTTCTCCACCCACCCCGAGCAGGAAGAGATCCTGCTGCCGCCTCAGTCGCACGGCCGGCGGGTGCACGATCCGGAGCTGGAGGCGCGGATCCGCGAGTCCTTGGAGCGGACCGCGGAGCAGATGATCCGGCGCGGCGAACTGGCCAAGGTCCCGGATAAGTACGACATCCTCATCATGGAGGAGGAATGACAGGGGGCGACATGACCGCCGAGCAGGAAGAGACGGTCAAGCGGATCTTGGCGGGCCTGCACCGCCTCCTGCTGCGGCTGGCCGGCCGCGTCCCCGACGAGTTCCTGTTCCATGCCCGGTCCATGCTGGCCGAGGGCGACCTGGCCTACCTGCCGGACACGCTGTCGGGCGCGGCGGCCGGTCTGGCGGTGTCGTTGACACCGGCCGACGCCGGCGTCCTGCGTGACGTGCTGGTGGCGTTCGGAGCCGGGGAGGAACCGGCCGCGATGGAGCGGGTACCGTCCTGCGCCATCGTCCCGGAGACAGGTCACCGCTTCGCCCCGGCCGCTCCGGACCTGACCGGGGGGCCGGCGGACGTTTCCGCCGGACCGGCCGATCTCATGGACGCCCTCGTGGTCGACGCCCTGACCGAGCATGACGGCGTCATCGCGGTCTGGCGGGCCTGGAGGTTCGGGTCCGGCGGGCGGCCACAGGACGGGCGGCGGGTCTACCTCGCCGAGGTCGAACCGGGCGTCCCGGCCTGGGAGCTGACCATGGACGCCCAGCGCGAGCTGGTCCTGATGGAGGTGGACTCTCCACAGGTCGAGGTGTACTGGGCCGGTGACGACCTGCCGCCCTATCACCGGACGGCACGCGCAGCCGCCACTCCGCTGTGGACGCGGCCGTAGCCCTGGCCGGTGCGGGCCGTGGGCACCCGCGTCATCACCGGGCCGGGCCGCGGGTGAGCTCAGTCCGGCAGGCCGACGAGCCTGGCGCTGCCGGTCCACAACGCCCGCGCCGGTTCGTCGCCGCGGGCCAGTTCCGACGGGGCCGGCCAGGTGAGCCGCGCACGCCGCAAGGAGGCGTACACGTGCCCGTCCGGGGGTGCCGCGAGACCGAGAGCCAGGTCGGCCAGGGTCCTTCCCGCGGCGGCGCGGCTGTTGAGATGCGGGTTGAGCCTGCTCAGCGCCCGCCCCAGCACCGGTGTGCCCAGCAGTGCCCAGGCCGTCCGCAAGGGCAACGACAGGTCCTTGGCCAATCCCGTGCCGAACACCTGCCCCGGATCGTAGGCGATCGCGGTGAGCCGCCGGGATCGGTCGTCGCGGCGCTCGGACAGTGATCGTGCGCTGAGCACGGCGCACAGCTTGGACGCGGTGTACGCGTGCTCGCCGGCCTTGCGCGGCCGGGGATCGCGGCCGGGGTCGCGATCGGGGTGCGCCAGCAGGTCCGCGTCGGCGTGCCGCGGCGGCGCCAGACCGGCGCGGGTGGCGGGATCGTGTGTGCCGCTCGTGGTCAGCACGACGATCGCCTGGTCCGCCAGGACGGGCGTCAGCAGGCGCGACAACAGGTAGTGCGCGAGGTGATTGACGGCGAACGTCGTCTCGAAGCCGTCGGCGGTCCGGGTGGCGACGTCGGGCAGGATCACGCCGGCGTTGAGCACCAAGGCGTCGACGGGGGTGCCGCCGAGCCGTTCGCGCACCGACGTCGCGAAGGCGCGCACCGAGGCGAGCTCCGTCAGGTCGAGCGGGATCGACTCGCCGGCGGCGGCCGGCCGGCGCGCGCCCAGGATCAGCCGGACGTCTTCCGACCGCGTCAGCAGTCCGGCGGCGATGGCGCCGAATCCGGACGTGCCGCCCGTCATCACGATCGTCGGCATGCCGCCTCCTCGATCCGCACGATGACCGCCTGAGCTCAGCGGGTGGTCGGCACGAGCCCGCGGAGCGTCTCGCCGATCCCGGTCGTGCACGTGAGTTGCCGGTCGCCATGGGGCTGGAGAAGACCGCGCCGCTCGGCGTCGTACATGTCGGCCAGCTCCTCGGCGAGCCGCGCCGGGACGCCCGCCTCCACCAGGGTACCGACCCATCCAGGCCGTGGGATGGTGACCACTTCGAGCGGCCTGCCGAGCACGGCCGCCAGCTCCCCGGCCACCTGCCGCTCGGTGTAGGAATGGCCGTCCAGATCGATGACCTCGCCGGCCCCTGGAGCCGCCACGAGGGCTTCGGCGACCACTCTGCCGATGTCGTACGTCGCGACCATCGGGGTCGGTATGTCGGCCGAGTCACCGAAGACCGGGTAGACACCGGCCCCGAGAGCGGCGCCGAGCAGCGGTTCCACCTTCTCCTGGAAGTGCGGCGAGCGAACCGCGGTCAGGGGAACGCCCGTCTCACGCAGCCGATTCTCCAGATGATGGAGCCAGCGGATGGGGCCGGTGCCCTCAGCCAGCTCGGCCCCGATCGAGGAGAGCAGCACCACGTGCGCGACACCGCTGTCCAGGACCGCCCCGGCGATCGAGTCCGCCAGTTTGCGATGGCCGGCGTCATCCGCCGACGGATCGGTCGGCAGCAGCACGAACGCCGCGCGGCAGCCGCGGAACGCCTCCGCCAGCGCCGCCCGGTCGCCCAGATCGGCGACGGAGACCTCCGCCCCGGCCCGGATCCAGGCTTCGCCCTTGGCGGCGTCGCGGACCACGGCCCGCACCGGCTCCCCTGCGGTCAGCAGTTCCCGGGCCGCCACGCCGCCGACATGGCCTGTCACTCCTGTGATCGCGTACATCGGACTCTCCTGCGCGTCGTCGTGGTGTGTCACAGCCCAGTGAACGCCCTCACGGAGAGACGATCCATGTTCCATACGCTCCTTTCCATTTCTGCCCGTCTAGACTGAAGGAGTGGACCCGCTCGCTGCCCTCCTCGACGGCGTCCGCGCCCGCAGCGCGGAGTTCTGCCGGGCGATCCTCGACCCGCCGTGGTCGCTGCGCATAGCCGACGGGGCCACGCTCGCCCTGGCCACGGCGCTGCGCGGGCACGCCTGGATCGTGCCCGACGACGGCGAGCCGCTGCTGATGCGCACCGGGGACGTGGCCATCATCAAAGGGCCGAGCCCCTACACGATCGGCGACGACCCGGCCACCCCGCCCGAGATCATCGTTCACGCGGGCAATCGCCTGACCACCATGGACAACGTCGACATCACCGAGGACCTGCGGCTCGGTCCGCGCACGAGCGGGCGCACCTCCGACGGATCGGCGATCGTGGCCAGCGGGACCTACCAGGTCAGCGGCGACGTGAGCGAGCGGCTCCTGAACGCCCTGCCGGAGATCGTGCTGGTGCCGCGGTCGAGCACCCGCGACCCGGTCATGGAACTACTGGCCCAGGAGGTCAGCGGCGAAGGACCCGGCCAGCAGGTCGTCCTCGACCGGCTCCTGGATCTGGCGCTGATCGCGACCCTGCGCACCTGGTTCGCCCGTCCCGAGGCCCAGGCGCCCGGCTGGTACCAGGCGCAGAGCGATCCGCTGATCGGCCAGGCGCTGCGGCTGATCCACGACGACCCGTCCCGTCCCTGGACGGTGGCCTCGCTGGCCGGGAAGGTGGGCGCCTCGCGGGCGGCGTTCGCCCACCGCTTCGCCACCCTGGTGGGGGAGCCACCCATGACGTACGTCACGGGCTGGCGGATGGCGCTCGCCGCCGACCTCCTGCGTTCGTCCGAGACCACGATCGACTCGGTCGCCCGGCAGGTCGGCTACGCCAACGCCTTCGCCCTGAGCGTGGCCTTCAAACGTGTCCGCGGCGTGTCCCCGAGCCGCCATCGCGCCGGCGCGCCGGGACCCGCACCCAAGCCCCCTCGCCACCGGCTGATCGGGGCGAATCCGACCCGCGCCGCAGGAAACTCCTGAGCGGCCCGCAATGCCCTGCGGCACAGCCCGGGTGCGCCTTTGTGCGTACTCCCGCGGCACGAGTCCTGGGCTACTGGAGCCAACCTCCAGGAAAGGCGGAGACCATGCGCAAAATTCTGGCCGTGGCCGCCCTCGCGGCGGCGGCGATCGGGCTCCAGACGATGTTCGCGGTGCCCTCCCACGCCGACACGCTGACGAACGTGACGCTGGGCAACCTCAACGTCTCGGCGGCCGCGGGCAAGGCCAACAACATCACGATCAGCATCAACGGGTCCGGCCAGGTGGTGATCAACGACACCGCGGACGCGGTCCGCGCCGGTGCCGGGTGCACCCAGATCAACGCGAACACGGTCGAGTGCGCGGGCGTGAACCTGGTCCGGGTGTTCGCGGGCGACCTGGCCGACACCGTCACCAACAACTCGCCGGTGAGCTCGCACCAGCACGGCGACGCGGGGGCCGACACGCTGCGCGGCGGCAGCGGCACCGACCAGTTCTTCGGCGGCGTGGGCAACGACACCACGGCGGGCAACGGCGGCAACGACATCTACAACGCCGATCTCCCGGTGGACGGTGCCGACGTCTTCGCCGGCGGGCCCGGGGTGGACACCGCCGCCTACAACAACCGCACGGCCGCCCTGACCATCACCCTCAACGGCGTGGCCAACGACGGGGCCGCGGGCGAGGGCGACAACCTCATGTCCGACGTGGAGAACGTGTTCGCGGGCTCCGGATCGGACGTGGTCACGGGGAACGGCGTGGCCAACGAGATCCGGGCCGGCCAGGGTGCCGACACCATCACCGGCCTGGGCGGGAACGACACGCTCAACGCCGTGGACGGGGCCGGGGGCAACGATTCGCTCAATGCCGGGACGGGCACCGACACCTGCTTCTCCGACGCCGGCGACACCGAGACCGGCTGCGAGATCTGAGCCACGCGGGGCCGGTGACGCTGCGGTGCCGGCCCCGCGCGTCCCTTGGGTTCTGTCGCGTACGGCACAGACGTGGACGGGTGATCGCCGAAGACTCGCCGCCGGCAGCGGCAACCCGTCGTCATCTGCACGACATCTCCGCATGATTACCTTCAGTAATGGGCATAACGCTCTCCGTATCTACAAGAGGCGACCTAGGCCGAAATATGCCTATTTGTCGGGGGACTGGGGGCATCGGCGATGCGCGGGACCATATTTGTCGGCATGTTCACGGCGGCGCTGCTCCTGGCCGCCGGATGCGCATCGGGCGGCTCCGGCGCGCCGCCCAGGAAGCAGCAGGCCCCGGCCCCGCCGCCCACGCTGGCGATCCTGCCCGCCGACGGCACCAAGAAGGTCTCCCCGGACACCGGGATCAGCGTCAAGGTCACCGACGGCAAGGTCACCGGGCTGACCGTCGCCGACGCCGAGGGACGCGAGGTCAGCGGAAGCGCGGGCGCGGACGGGACGTGGCGGCCGACGTGGCCGTTCAAGCCGTCGTCGGCGTACACGGTGCGCGTGCAGGCGACCGGCACGAACGGCGAGCAGATCGCGAAGCGGGCCGCGTTCAGCACACTGAAGCCGAAGCGGGTGCTGGAGAGCGGCATGTCGCCCCTGGACGGTGAGCGGGTCGGCGTGGGGATGCCGATCCAGCTCCTGCTGTCGCATCCGGTGACCGAGCAGCAGGACCGGGCCGCCGTCGAGCGCTCGCTGACGGTGCACATGTCCGAGCCGGTCGAGGGCGCCTGGAGCTGGACGGGCAACAGGGAGGTGCAGTTCAGGCCGCGTGAGTACTGGCCGCCGGGGGAGAAGGTCACGGTCGTCGCGCACCTGGCGGGCCTGCGCGCCGGACAGAACCTGTGGGGCACCAAGGACCGCAGCCTGACCTTCACCGTCGGTCAGGAGCACATCACCAAGATCCGTAACGGGACCCACCGGGCGGTCGTGCGGAAGAACGGCGAGGTCGTCAAGACCATCCCGGTCAGCCTGGGCAAGCGGGGCGACGAGAGCTTCTCCGGCACCATGATCGCCCAGGAGAAGGCCGCGAACTTCCTCATGGACTCGGCCACCATCGGCAGGCCGGGCGAGTATTTCGCTCACACCAAGTGGAACGTCAGGATGACCTACAGCGGCATGTTCTTCCACGCCGCGCCCTGGTCGACCGGCGCGCAGGGCAGCCGCAACGTCAGCCATGGGTGCGTGAACGCCAGCCTGGCCAACGCCCGCTGGTTCTACCGATTCACGCAGCGCGGCGACATCATCGAGGTCACGGGGACCTCGCGCAAGCTCCAGTTCGGCAACGGGCCGACGCCGTGGGCCAAATCGTGGGAGGACTGGCTGGCGGGCAGCGCCCTCAGCAAGTCGACCAACCTCTGACCTCTGGGAGACGCTGGATACGCGGTCATGTTCGCACCCGGCACCTTGCCGCCAGGACACGCGAAACTCTCGTCTCACTGGCGTGATTACGCTCCCCACACCCAGAGGTAGCGATGCGGGCCGTCGTCTCCCAGCACGCACAACCTCCGCAGGAACGACAGGTAGTGCCGCTGGTCCGTGGTGAGCCCGGCATCCACGGCCAGCAGGGCGTCGATCTCGGCCAGCAGGGTCCGCATCTGCGCCCGGTTGAACATCGTGTCCCCGTAAGGGTCGACATGGCGGAGCATGGGCTGCCCGGCTTCGGAGGTCACCGGGCCGCTCAGCACGTCGAGGGGGAAATATCCCTCCTCCGACAACGCCTTTCTGAATTCGGAAAGAAGTCGCACTCTTATACTGGCCATCGTCACACAGGGTGTTCGAGCGTTTCATCAACCGTCCCACCAGACCTGTGCTTGACGCGCATCGGGCCCAAGTGGGTACGCGCCTTCACCCTCGACGGCATCGGCCTGAGTAGCGACGATCTGGCGGGTGATGCTGGGATCGCTGATCCTGGTGTCGTCCGCCAGCAGGAACGCCTTCGACAAGATGACCGACAACATTCCGCCGTCCTCCTCGAACGGCAGGAACACCGATGAGACGGAGCGGTCGCGTCTGGGGACGATGCACAGGTAGGCGTCGTTCGGCTCCATCAGGATGTTGCCCGACCCCAGATGGATCCGGTAGGCGCGCAGTCGCCCGCGCACGCGCAGGAACCGGTCGGTCAGCTCCACCCGGTCACCGATCTTCAGCCGGGGCAGCAGCCGGGCCAGCGCGTCATGCCGCGTACGAGCGGTCTCGCTCAGTTCGCCGAACCCGTACGACTGCCAGTAGCCGTCGTGTCCGGCCGCCGCCTGCTGGTCGAGCCCCAGGGACCCGACCCCCACGGCGAGGTCGGCGTCGCGCAGCAGTTCCGACAACACCAGCGGCGGCACTTCGGTGAGCGGCGCGTCGCCGGGAAGATCCGCGTGGCGGAACCGGATCGCGTCGGTGGCGGCACAGGAAGCCGTGCCCCAGGCGTCCTGCTGGGGGTCGGAGGCGACCCGCAGGTCCCAGCTCGCCTGCCAGCCGGCGAGCGTCTTGACGGCCGCCCCCACGTCGCCGCCGCTCTCGTAGTCCCAGTGACCGATCGACAGCCCGCTCCAGCCGCGCTGCTCCAGCAGCGCCTTGGCCTGCCCGTAACGCACGACGTGGCCCTTGAAACGGTCGGAGTGGGTGCGGGTGCGCTCCTCTGCCGGGGTGAGCAGGTAGACCTCGCGGAACGTCTGCTTGAACGGCTGCCTGATCCCCCGCTCCAGCAGGTGGTCGCGCCAGCCGCGCACCCCCTCGGCGCTCTCCTGGATGGGGTGCCACAACCGGACGGGCGTGTCGGCCCCCGGACGCACGGATCTGCCGCTCGCGTCCGCCAGCGCCCAGCCGCCCTCGCTCCTGGCCGGCAGCCCGGCGAACCCGTCTGGGAGCCGCCAGATGAGGGCGCGGGTGTAGGGGCCGGTGACCGGATGGTCGAAGAAGTACTGCTCGGCCTCCTGCCAGGACAGCTCGCGTTCGACGATGAGCATCTGCTCCAGGCGCAGCCGCTCGGCCGCCTGCGTGCGTTTGAGGTCTTTCAGCGTGGCCTTGAGATCGGCGAGCACGGGATCCTCGCGGATGGACTGGGGCACCGACTTGACGACGCGCCCGGACGCGTTGACGAACCGCAGCACCGGCCCGTCGACGTCGAGCCGGACGACGCAGTCGCCGGCCTGCTCCTCCCGGACCCCGTCGGGGCCGAGCCCGAAGGCCGGGACCGTCCGGTCGACGAGCTGTTCGTGGCTCAGTCCCTCTTGTACGGCCACCGCGTCGAGAGCATCGGACGCCTTCGCCAGCAGGGCCGGTCTGCGCAGCCTGGCTCGCACGCGCGCGAGCACGCCCACCGTGTCGAGGCCGCCCCGCTTGGCCAGCACGTTCAGTGCGGCGTTGGCCAGTCTCTCGTTGCGGCAGACGGCGGCGCCGCCGGTGCCGTTGCGCCCGATGCCGCAGTTGGTGGCGACGTCGCCGAGCAGCGTGGACACCCAGGGCGCGTCGATCACCTCGCAGGTCCACAACATGCCGCGCAGCGGGAGGGCGGTGTGGCGGGCGAGGAAGACCCTGCCGCCGGGCTCGCGGCTCTCGCGGTGCGTGGCCAAGCGGGAGAGGATCTCGCGCAGCACCGCCACGCCGTCGTCGGTGAGCAGCGTGCGGACCTTGGCGAGCCAGGGTTCGCTGGGCCTGTTGGCCTTGGCCTTGCGCCAGTGTTTCAGCAGGGGCAGCACGGCGGGGTGGGCCAGCCGGGCGGCGTACTTCCCTGCCATGGCACGGGCGATGGGGTCGCCGTCCCAGACCAGGCTGCGCACGACCCCGGCCGCCCCGTGCTCCGGGGGCTCGGTCAGGACGCGCTCCAGGTCCTTGCGTAACGCGGCCCGGCCGGGGCTGCGGTGGGCCGGGTGCCACGGCGGCGCGTCACCAAGGACCTGACGGCGCTCGGGGTATCCGAGCGTCGCGATGGCGGCCAGCGGAATCCGGTACAGCTCCGTGTGGCCGGTGTGACCGCAACTCGACAGCGCGTCGGCGATCTCCCACAGGGAACGCGTGTCCTCGAACGTCCAGGGGATGTCGCCGCCGGCCACCTCGCGCACCAGCCGGAGCACCTCCCCGGGGTGCTCGTGGCCGCCCTTGTCGCCCAGGCTGAGCCGCAGTTGCGCCCATATGCCGAACGCCCTGCGCCCGGCCTCGTCGGCGCCGGGCCGCCCGCCCGCGTCGTACCGGTCGAACAGCTCGTGGGGCAGCCCTTCGACTCGGTGTCTGAGCAGGTAGCCGTAAGCCTGGGGAAAGTCGTCGAGGACGCCCATGTCAGCCTCCGACCCGCGGCACGAGGCGGATGAGCTCGCGCGCCGGGCCCGCGTCGGGCCGAGCGGGAAGGGGGATCTCGGCTGAGCACCTGCCGGTGGCGCTCGCGTCTATGAAAGTGGCCGTGGCCATGGGGGGCTCCATCGTCGTCGGTCGGTCAACGTGACGGGGCCATAGTTATCAACGGGCACCGACAATCCGGGAGCCGAGCGCGAGCTGCCGATGGTCGATCGGGACAAAGGACGTCGAGATTCCCGCCCTGCGTCACAAGATCACGGTGCTCGAACGCCTCCTGCGACGAGCCGTCGCGACGTTGCCCCCGCCATGCCCAGCGATCCCGGCGATCCCGGCGATCCTGGCGATCCTGGCGATCCCGGCGCACCACGACTGCCGGCGGAGGCAACGGAGGCTCGGTCAGGAGGCGATGTAGGAGTACAGGTCCTCCATGACCCGGCCGGCGTTGTACAGGTAGACGTGATCGGTGACCGTGTTGGCGAGCAACCCCGCGGTCAGCCCGTTGAAGTGCGCGTTCGGCCGGTCCGTGCCAGGGCCGACGTACACCTTGTAGAGGCTGCCCGGCTCGATGACGGCGCCGTCGCCCACCCGCAGGAGGGCGTTGCCGAACTCGCGCAGGGTGTAGCCGTTGAGATCGATCGGCTCGTCGGTGGTGTTGCGGAGTGTGACGTACTCGCCCCCGTTCGGCGCGACGTCGTCGCCATCCGGGTTGTACACCACGCTGTCGATGACGACGTCGCCGTTCGTGCGCAACGGCTTCTTGCCGGCGAGCACGGCCTTGGCGACGTCCGGCACGTTGGTGAACAGATGGTCATAGCCCTGACGCTCGATCATGCTCAGGATCGACGGACCGTCCTCGACCTCACTGACGACTTCCAGCCCGAAGGACTGGACCCGGGCGACCTGGGAAGCGGTGGTCTGCACCGGGTTGCCGGCGATCGCGGTGGTCCAGGTGGCGAGCTCGGTGAGCACCTCATCGGTCGCCGTCATGAACGGGTAACCGCTGCGGAGCAGCAGCGTGGGCACCTCGGGCAGCAGCGCGTGGAACTGGCGCAGCGCGGCCTCGTCGAAGGACTGGACCCAGATCTGCGGAGCGCCGTTCCTGGCCCTGAAATCGTGGGTGTAACCCCAGACGCGAAGCTCCTGGACCAGATTCTCCACCATGCCGGGGTAGAGGGTCGGCGACTTGAGCTCGGGCGCGACACCCGCCCGGCCGTTGGTGAGCTGAAACCACTCGCGCAGGGTGAGGATCCGCTGCCCGGCGAAGGCGGGGTCCCACCACGAGCCGGCGTCGAGCTGCTTGATCTCGGCCAGGGTGAAGTCGATGACGTTCCACGGAGCGCGGTCGGGGAAGAGTTCCTCGACGTTCGTCGTCCGCGCGAGAGTGTTGTCGTGGATGACCACGAGCACGCCGTCCTTGGTCTGGGCCAGGTCACCCTCCAAGACGTCGGCGCCATCCGCCAGGGCCCGCTTGTACGCCGCGGTGGTCTCCTCCGGCGCGTTCTTCGAGCCGCCTCGGTGCGACCAGACCACCGGCCCGCCGCGGTTCGCGTGGCGGACGGCACCCGGTCCGGCGCCGGTGGCCGATGCCCTCTCAGGTGCCGGCGCAGCTGCCGTCGAGGCGTCCGCGGCAGAGATCTGGGTGGCGACGAGCATCACTGCCACGGCGGCCGGTGCGGTCAAGAGGACGAGCGCCGATCGCAGCCGATTGACGATGAACCCTGGAAGTTGCATGGGGAAACTTTCTAAGTAGGTGCACGCGTGTGGGTCTTCGCGCGTGGGCAACCTAGAAGCTCCCTCCGTCCGGCGGATGAATGCCTCACGACGGTACGGCTGACGGCTGATGACCTTCCTGGCCGCCGCGCCCGCAAGCGGCAGACGTCGAGCTGGAACGCGAGGTCTGCCGCCGATCGACTCGTGGCTTCTGCGCCCGCGCGGGGCCCGCGCCCGGCTCGAAGCTGGTCACATGGTCAGACGCCCGATGTGTCGTTCTCCCCTTCTTCCGAGCCCGCCAGGGGCCAGAGCTGAAAAAGGTAGGACCGGTCGCCGGTCCGGCGGGCCCGCAGACGGTACGTCCCCGGGCCGCCGAGGTCGAGCCAGGGCGCGTCCGGCTCGACCAAAGGGTTGACCTCCAGCTCCCCGCTGTCCAGCCGTACCAGCGCCTCGTCCTGTGACGGCCCCGGAGGGGGCGCGTCCCAGAGCTCGACCACGACCGCCGCGTCGTGCGGCGACCCGTCCTGGCTGACCACCGTGACGACGTTGCGCCCGGTGAACAACCAGCGGGACGGGTCGCCGAAGACCGGCACGGCCTCCTGGGGGCCACCGTCGTCGAGCAGGTCGAAGCTCTGGTGGTCCACCAGGACCGTGGTCTCCAGCCGGTTCAGCAGGTTCGCCATGGTTACTAGTTATGCGCCTGGACCGAGCCGTGCGCCAGTTCCTGGGGCCGTGCGGCGTCCAGGTCGTAGCTTGCTCCCTTGACGTTGTCGTAGTCCACCGACGACTCGGGGTAGGTGCCTGCCGACAGCGGCCAGATGACCACCCGGAAAGCATCGGGCGAGCCGTCGTAGGCGTAGGCGACGAAGCCGCGGCCATCCGCTGCCTGGCCCTTGAAGGCGATCTTGTCGTCCGGGGTGACGACCAGCCACTCCAGCGACGCCGAGTCCAGGTCGATGTCCTGTTTCACCCGATAGGAGAGCTTGCCGTTCGACGGGGCGGGGCCTTCGTCGTGTGGCAGGTACTTCGGGTTGAACTGGACGTGCGCCTTGCCGTCCGGGGTGTCGAGCTGGCCGCCCGCGGTGGCGAACCCGGCGTCCGGATCGTAGACGATCACCATGACGTCCTTGAGGTCGGTGCCGGTGTCGTCGTCGGTGACCTCGGTCTTGATCGTGTACATGCCCGGGTGGGCGTAGGTGTGCGTGCTCTCACAGGTCAGGTCGGCTCCGGCGTAGGTGCTGCTGGTGCCGTCGTCCCAGTCGGTCACGCAGGCGTGGGTGTCGTTGGCGCCCGGCTCGCTGTAGACGGCCTGCAGCGTGACCGGGGTGCCCGCGCGGAACACCTGCCACGGCTTGGGCTGGTGGATGCCCGGCGTGTCCGGCGGAGTGGTGGGTTCGTCGTCGGCCGCGATCACCGGGCGCGGGCTCATGGCCGGTGCGACGTTGCTGAGCCGTACCGTCGCGCTGTCGCTCACCGCCGGGTTGATCCCGTCGCTGGCCGTCAGCGTCGCGGTGAACGTGCCGTCGTCGGTGCAGGCCACCGAGGTGGCGCCGCTGCTGGCGTTGCCGAAGGAGCAGGTCGCGCCCGGATCCACACCCGGACCGGGGGTGAAGCTCCAGCTCACGTGCGGCGTGCCGGACTCGGGGTCGCTGGCGCTGCCCTGGAGTGCGGTGAAAGCACCCTCGTTGCCGGAGATGTCCGGCCCGGCGTTGACGGTCGGCGGCAGGTTGACCGGCGGAGTGCCGCCACCGCCCGGAGGCTCGTCCTCATCCGGCGGCACGGCCTCGCACGCGTCGGCGCCCTCCGGCGGGGTGTCCTTGATGTGCACGTAGAAGCCGTCGGTTTGGTAGAGGATCCGGTCGTCGCGGTAGTACCGCTTGAGCGCGTTGCCCGCGCATCCGTTCACGGTCTTCTGCACGCCGAGGACGGAGAAGTCCCAGTTGGGGTTGGACGCGCCCTCAACGGTGGTCGCGAAGGGATACTCGTCGCACTCCTGCCCTATGGAGGTGTCGTAGTCGCTCTTGGGGATCTGCGCGCATGCCCTGTCCTTCGCACGGCCGTTGGCGGTCCACACCGGCCCCTGGTACGGCACGCGGTGCAGCGCGAGCAGATCGTCCCGGTTACCGGGGTGGAACTTGCCCGGGATCAGCTTGGCCCCGTCCTGTTTGGGATAGGTCTGCCACGGCTGCCCGTCCCGCACGCAGAACGGCTCGGCCTGCGCGCACTGGATGTGCCTGGCCACCTCGGCGACCCTGGAGTCCTGGACCGAGTACTGCAGGTGCGGGATCACGTCGTCGAAGATGCACGCGCCGCGCCGCATCTTGCCGAAGTAGTCGGCCGAGTCGCAGCGGATGTTGTGCTTCTCGGCGGGCAGCCCCGGCAGCATGACGTTCCAGGAGTCGATGATGTAGCCGTCGAAGGCCCACTCGTGCCTGGCGATCTGGTCAGTGCCCACGGTCGGCAGCGAGGTGATCGACCAGGAGGTCCAGCCGTCGTCCCAGTCCTTGAGCTGCTTGCCGGTGTGCGCGTAGTTCTGCTCGCAGCCACTGGAGCCGCCCAGGCAGCTGATGCGCTGGAAGAGCATGGATTCGGGCCGGATGTAGCCCTTGGTCGTAGGCCAGTAGACGGCCTTGCCGGCTTTGAAGAAGACGGTCACGCCGCGGGTGCGGTCGTCGCGGCCGTAGGCGACGGCGTCGAAGTCCATGGTCACCGTGGACATCAGCCGGCCGCCGACCACGCGGCCCGCGGAGATTTGGTACCGCTGGCACCACATGAACCGGTTGTAGACCCGGCCGGTGGAGTCCTTGGCATCGTCGCCGCTGAGACAGTCCTCGACGTCGGGCCCGGTGGGCTCGGCCGGCGGGGTGCGCGGCCCGGAGGCGGCCGCGGTGGCGAACGGGTCACGGTAGGTCAGATCGGGCTCGCGTCCCCCGGTTTTCTTGAGGTCGGATTCGACCCCGAGCTTGCCCTGGTCGTCGAGGGTGAGCTTGCCGGTGTAGGAGAGTGCTCCCGCTTCCTGCTGAGGCGGCGGCTCCGCCTGGACCGGGCCCGCGTGGAGCGGCACGGCCAGGATCAGAGCCATCGGTAAGCAGAGCAGAGCACGCCGAAGTCGGCTCATGAACATGTACTCCCCGTAACAGTAGAGCGGTCGGGAATCTCGACCGCCGCTCGCGAGCGTACGACGACATGTCATGATTCGCCAGGACCGATCGTCGATCTGATCGCTTACTGGGGTGAGCCTCAGGCGCGTCGGGAAGCCCGGTCGACACCGACAACCCCTCGGCAAGATCGACGGCCTGTCCCCCTCGATCACCCGCAGTGTGATCTCCCAGTTCTCCCGGCGCGCCCCCGCCGCGATCGCGCACCCACGTCAGCCGGGCGATGCTCAAGCTGAAAGCCCGCGATCGGGCGCACTGGTGGTGTTCGGCGCCGCCCGGTGTGGGCTCACATTGGAGAGCCGAGGCTCAGGTCGGTCCGGAAGGCCGAGTTTCAGCACCCACAGGCGCGTCTCCGCCGGCGCCGTGGCCGGTCGGCCGGAGCCGCGGTAGACGAGTGATCGTCAGCTTTTGTCGGGCTGGCGATACGTTCGTGAGCAACACCCTCTTAGTGCTGCTTTATGGGTTTTGTCCGGTTAGAGTGTCCCGCACCTGAGCGTGTCGGACGGGAGGAAGCGTGCAGTTCTATCTGGCTCGCTTGCTGGCCCAGATCACGTTGCTGGGGACCTGGTGGACGCCGGTCCTCGTCCTCAGCCTCGTGTTCGTGACCAGTTGGCCGCTGATGGCCCTCGCGGAGCCGGCGGGCAGCGCGATCGCCGACCCGGCCAATTACTGGTGGTATTTCGTGGTCACCGCCGCGACCGTGGGCTACGGCGACCTGTACCCGGAGTCGGCGGCGGGCCATGCCGTCGGCGTGTACGTCATCGTCGGCGGCATCGCGACGCTGACGACCGTGTTCGCCAGGCTCGCGACGTCGCTGGAGAAGGCCAAGGGACGAAGGATGCGGGGTGTGGTCACGGTGAAGATGTCAGGTCACGTCGTGCTGCTCGGCTACACGCCGGGACGTACCGAGCAGATGGTGGACGAGTTGCTCGCCGACGGTTCGAGCGGCCTCGTGCTCTGCGCGTGGGACGACGTGGCGGCGCACCCGATGTCGGACCGCGACGTCGCGTTCGTCCGCGGTGACCTGACCGACGAGGGCGT
Organism: Nonomuraea sp. NPDC002799; assembly: GCF_053592075.1. Taxonomy (NCBI): domain Bacteria; kingdom Bacillati; phylum Actinomycetota; class Actinomycetes; order Streptosporangiales; family Streptosporangiaceae; genus Nonomuraea; species Nonomuraea sp. NPDC002799. The sequence goes on along the minus strand of NZ_JBSFVA010000053.1, from coordinate 29,997 downwards.
GCTGCGCAGGGCTGGGGTCCAGCGGGCGTACAGCGTGTTGGTCGACGCCCGCGACGACAACGAGGCGTTGACGGTCGCGATCACCGCCGGCCACGTCGCCGGCAGCGCCCATCTCGTCGTGGCGCTACGCGACCTCAGCAGGGTCCGGCACCTCCGCTACCTCGATGAGGCCGTGCGCTGTGTCCAGTGGCACAGCACGCACATGATCACCGAGGAGCTGAAGGACCCCGGCATCACCGAGATCTACACGCAGCTGATGACTCACGGCGGTGCCGACACCTACTCAGTGCGGCTGCCGGAGTCTCTGGGCCCGGTACTGGTCGACCACTGCCAGACCGTGCTCGGCCGGCGCCACGGCGCCACGATGCTCGCCGCCCGGGCCGGCGACGTGCTGACGGTCAACCCGGGCTGGGGAACCGAACTGCCCGCGGGGGCCGTGCTCTATTACGTCGGCTCCCGCCGCCTCACCGCCGAGGAGATCGTGAGCACCCTGCGCGACGGTGCTTCCTAGCGACCGAAGATCGCTAGGAGAACCTTCCCTGAAACGATTCGGCGTACTTCCTGTAGAACGAAGCGTAAACATCTTGGCTATCGGCGACCTGCCGCTTTTTCTCGTCAATCATCCGCAACGCACTCGCCACCTCGCCATTGAGTGCTCTCACGACCGGAACGACGACGTACTTCTCATCGTCAACCAGCAGATCGGTGTCTGCTATCCGCTCTGACAGTTCCGACCAATCAGCCCAGAGGTCGATGAAGCTTCTGGCGTGGACGGAGAGAGTTTCTGCCAGGTCGACTGCCACGCCACGCGGATCCCCGCCCCGATGGAAGTCCCAGGTGCGATAGGTCTTTTCGGGTGTGAGACAGCCCAGATTGCAGCTTACGACAGGCTGTCCGCGCCGATCGAACTCGGGGTTGAGCTCCGAGATCGTCTCTTGTATCCGTTCGTGGATCACTCCGACCACAGGATTGATGATGAGAAGCTCCGGCAGATGGGTGTCATTGTCGTTGAGGCCCAGCCAGCCGTGCACACCTGGCGTGCGTCGCTGCACGAACATATAGCGCGAACGCGTGGCCGCGAAGCCGGCGCCGGTCAGCGCCGCTTTCACGGCGGCCAGGGCATCTTTTCTCAGGTTCGGCGGCATTCAGCACCTTCGGGCAACCTCGGGAACGGGCGGTTGATGAAAGATCCGAGATCTGATCGTGCTCGGTCGATCCGCTCCCGGTCACTCGGCATGACGGCGGATGCCGGGCAGCGGTCTGGGTGCACTCATCGCTTGTGAGGATGCCCTGGATCTCCGTCGGCTCCCAACTCCGCCGGTCCACGCGAACGCCACACCGCGTCGCAGGAGCCGGCGAACTCGCTCGACGCTCTCCTCCTCGATGTCGAGATCAGGTATGCCCCGGCCGTTGACCGCAGACTCATAGGCGCGATCGAGCGGAATGCCGAATGGCCATCCTGGTGGCCGGTCGGTTATGTCTCGGTGCGGCCGTTCAGGCGTGGCCGCGACCCGCGAAGCCGCGTGGGTGGTCGAGCGGCGGTTCCGGGAGATGCCGCCTACGCTGTGGGGTGTGCCCGACGATGACGGAAGACGGCCCGCCCGTGTCGAGGACGTGCACGAGCTGGCCCTGGCCATGCCGCACGTGACCGTCGAGCACGGGACCGGCGACAATCCGATCTACCAGGTGGGCGGGAAGTCGTTCGTCTTCTTCCGCAACCCGCGACCGGACGCGGCCGACCCGGACACCGGGGAGCGCTATGCGGACGTGATCGTCTTCTGGGTCGAGTCCCAGGCGGACAAGCAGGCGCTGGTCCAGGACGCGGCGTCGCCGTTCTTCACCACCGCGCACTTCAACGGCCACCCGTCGGTGCTGCTGCGGGCCTGCCGGATCGGTGAGCTCACCCGGCGCGAGCTGGCCGAGGTGGTCCAGGAGGCGTGGTTGTCCCGCGCATCGGTGCGCAGAGCGGCCGCCTGGCTCAGCGCGCATCCCCTGCTGTAGGGGACAAGGGCGCCACTCCGAGGAAGGGAACCCGCACTGACCGGGGGACGTGTCATGACACGTCCCCCGCCGGTCAGCGGATGGTGAAACGGCTCTCCAGGGAAGTGTCGAAGGACGTCCCGACGCTGACCTGGTAGGTGCCCTTGGCGGTGGCCCACCTGCCACTGCGGGGGTTCCAGTACTGCAGCAGATGCAGATCTTCGAGGTCGGCCGCGCTGATCGCGATCTGCACGTCGCGCGACTCACCCGGCCGCAACGTGACCTTCTGCCAGCCGAGCAGCCGCTTCGCCGGTTCACCGGCCGAAGCGGGCAGTTCGACGTACGCCTGCGCGGTCTCGGTGCCGGTCCGCCGGCCGGTGTTGGTGAGACGGAACCGGATGCGGACCTCTTTCGCGCTCGCCGGCGTGACGCGGAGCCTGTCGTAGGCGAAGGTGGTGTAGGTCAGCCCGTGCCCGAACGGGAACAGCGGCCGGACACCCTGGGCCGCGTACCAGCGGTAACCGACCTTGAGCCCTTCCTCGTACTCGACCTGCCGGGCCTCGGTGTTGCCGGGCGCGCGGACGATCGACCCGTCCGAGAAGGTGCCGGGGTAGCGCCGGGGATCGCCGGCCGTCGGCAGGTCGGCTTCGGACCTGGGGAAGGAATGGGTGAGCTTGCCGCTCGGAGCCGTGTCTCCCCACAGCAGCGACGCGATCGCCGGTCCCATCTCCTCACCGGCGTACCAGACCTCCAGAACTCCCTTGACCGAGTCGATCCACGGCATGACGACGGGGCCACCGGTCTGCAGCACGACCACGGTGTCGGGGTTGGCCGCCGACACCGCGCCGATCAGGGCGTCGCCGCCGCCGTCCAGGGAGAGGTTCGGCCGGTCGGCGAATTCGCCCTCCCGGTAGTAGCCGAACACGATGGCCACATCCGCCGCGCTCGCCACGGCCGTGGCGGCGGCGAGGTCGGCGCCGTTCGCGTAGGTCACCGTGCCGCCATCGGCCTGGGCCCGAGCCGTGATGTGGTCGAGCGGCGCCTTGGCGGTGCAGGGGATGTTCGGTGCGGTGTGCAGGCAGACGCTGGAGGCGTCGATGTCGCCCGGCTCCGGTGTGCCGGCGGCCGACGGGCCGATGACGGCGATCTTCTGAGCCGATCGGGACAGCGGCAGCAGGCCGGTGTTCTTCAGCAGCACGGAGCCCTGCTCGGCCAGCTTGCGGGCCAGCGCCTCGCTCTGGGGCGTGGCGACGTCGGCGTCGGGAGCGTTCAGGCGCGGCACGTCGAACAGGCCGGAGGCGATGTGCGCGCGCACGATCCGGTACGCCGCCTCGTCGACGTCCGCCTCGCGCAGGCGGCCCTGGGCGATCTGCTCCTTGATCGCCATGGGTGTCCAGTAGCGCCACGCGTTCAGCTCCTGATCGAGGCCCGCTTTCAGCGACGGCGGATCCTCGCTCAGGTAGTGCCGGGCGCCGAAGTCGGTCACCACCCATCCGCCGAACCCGATCTCCTTCTTCAGGATCTGGCCGAGCACCCGGTCGCTGCCGCACGCCCAATCGTGGTCGACCTGGTTGAAGGAGCACATGACGGAGCCGACGTCGCCGCGGTCGATCGAGATCTCGAAGGGGAGGGTGTAGATCTGGCGCAGGGTGCGGCCGTCCACGTTCGACGAGCTGTTGTTGCGATCGGTCTCCTGCTCGTTCGCGACGTAGTGCTTGAGCTGTGCCTGCACCGGCTCGGCGTCGTTCGCCCCGACCCCCTTGCTGTACGCGCCGGCCAGCAGACCCGACAACACCGGGTCCTCACCGAGATACTCCGAGGTACGCCCGCTCCGGGGGTCACGCCCGCCGGCCAGGCCGGGGCCGAGCAGCACGTTGCGCTGCTTGCGCCACGCCTCGTGGCCGATCGCGGCGCCCTTCTCGCGCGCGAGCGCCGTGTCCCAGGAGGAGGAGAGCGACACGTTGGCCGGGTAGACCGTCACCCCGGCGCCCGCGCCGGCGATCGCCGACGGCGCGTCGGTGTACTGGATGGCCGGCGTGCACGGCACCTGCGGCGGCATCGTGAACGTGACGGGGACGAACTCGCCGGGCGGCAGCTCGCGGGGAGCCGCGGTCGTGAACGTGGTGCGCGCCGGGTCGTTGGCCGAGTGCTCGTCGAGCCAGCGGAGTTTCTGGTCGAGCGAGGACGCCGCGAGGAGCGCGCGGGCCCGCCGCTCCGGCGACTTCGACCTGTTCATCCACGGCACGGTCGCACAGTCGATCGGGTCGGCCGCCGCGTCGGCGACCGTGCTGATCAGGTGGACTCCGGGTGTCAGCAGCACCAGCGACACGGCGATCGACGCGGCGCGGCGTACGGCGGCTGAGGGACGAGGACCGAAGCGTGGATCCAAGGTGGGCCTCCGAAGGTGCGCGGAATTCCGGGGGTCGTGCTGAGGCGTCCATCCATGGGCGAAGGAGTTTCCGCCCTGCTCAAATCCTGTGTTCCTGGGATGGCCGGAGCTAGGCCGAAATACGCCAGAGATAGCACGAAATGCACCTTCCGCCGTGGCGGGCGCGCAATACAGTGCGAGCATGGCCGAGCCACCCGTCGACCGGTCCGGGCGACTGCTGCACTTCACCGCGGGCACGCTCGCCTACGCCGGCCACTACCTGCACGAACGCAGCCATCCGATCCACACGCACAGCTTCTTCGAGATCGCGATGGTGACCGGGGGAGAGGGCGTGCACGTGTCGCTGGCCGGGGAGCGGCGGCTGGCCGTCGGGGACGTCATCCTGCTGCGGCCCGGCGTCTGGCATGGCTACGAGGAGTGCCGCCGGCTCGACCTGTACAACTGCTGCTTCTCGACGGAGATGCTGCAACGCGAGCTCGGCTGGATCCGCGAGGACCCGCTGCTGAGCCATCTGCTGTGGACCGGGCCCTATTCGCTGCAGCGGCGCGGCATGCTGACCATCCGCTTGCCGCCGGAGGCCCTGGCCGAATGCGCCGGGCATCTCGACGCGCTGGACCGGCTCCGACGCGAGCCGCCCGGCCTGCATCGTGGCGACGTCATCGGACGGCTCCTGCTGTTCCTGGGCTGCCTGGCCCGCTCCCTGGCCGGCAAGCGCGGCGACACCTTCGGCCCCACCGGCCCGAACCACCCCGCGGTGGTGCGCGCGACGCGCCTGATGGAAGCGGCGCCCGATCATCACTGGACGCTCGCCGAGCTCGCCGCGGAGCTGCACCTGACGCGCGGTTACCTGGTGCGGCTGTTCAAGGCGACCACGGGGCTGCCGCCGATGGCGCACCTGTCACGGTTCCGGGTGGAGCTCGCGGCGGTGCTGCTGTTGCACACCGACCAGTCCATCACGCGGATCGGCGAGGCGGTCGGCTGGCCGGACGCCAACAACTTCGCCCGCCGGTTCAAGGCCCACTACGGCCTGAACGCGTCGACGTACCGGGCACGGTTCCGGGACGGCCCGCCTGCTTCCTGAGCGTCAGACCCGGAAACGATGGAGGGCGTGCCCGCGTGCCAGCCAGTCGAAGGACAGGCGGACCCCGGTGATCCGCTCCATCAGAACGAACGCGTGCATCCGCCAGTCGTCCAGCAGCCCTTCACCCGGGACACGGCCCGCCTCGACGTCGGCGTATCGCTCGTGCAGATGGAACAGGCCCGCGAGGGGCTCCTCGATGGCCGCCGTCTCGCCCCGGACATCGTCCCCGTAGTCCAATCTGCAGAGTTTCCGGCCGTCGCGCGCGTAGAACACCGAGAACCGGCAGAGGGTCGCGCTGCCGATCAGGCAGATCGCCTCGCCGCCGGAGGAGAGCCGTTCGAGCGCCCGGAAAGCCCGATCGCCGGTGTACTCCATCGCGAGAAACCAGGGGGGCTCTTTCCCGAGCAGCAGGAACCCGCCGAATCTTCCCTCGTTCTGCTCCTCGTACGATTCGGCGGACAGCCCTTTCAAGCCACTCGTGGTGATGTCGAGCACGTCGACGTCGAGAGCCCGGATGACCTCATCGGCCGAGCCCGCCCGGCACCACGTCATACAGAGCTCGCCGAGAAAGATATTCCGCTCGACCAGGTCCTTATAGTGCGCCTCGATGTCGGTGAGCACCGCTCCGCCCTTCCGTCGGTATGGCGTGTCTCGACCCGGACGATCGCCGGGAGGCAGGCGCCTTCAGGGTGAGCTGTTGAGAATCGCGGCGGCCACGGTGTCGGCATACCAGCGTTGGTAGCGCTCCGGCGGCCAGCCGCGCTGCCGTACGAGCCAGTCGTAGTTGCGGACGTCCATGGCCAGCCAGAGGACGTCGGCGGCGCTGTCGATGTCATGGTCGGACCGCAGGAGGCCGGCGGCGGCGAGGTCGGAGGCGAGCATGACCATGCCGCGCCGGCGGTCCTGCAGGTTCTTGTGCCAGATGGCGGCGGCGTCGGAGTCGGCGCTCGCGGCGCCGGCCAGTGCGAGCATCACCTCCGCTTGGCGAGCGTGGGTCTCGGTGAGGTGGCGGGCGAGGCGGAGGAGCTTGGCGCGGGGGTCGGCCAGGGCGCTGACCTCGGCGACGAAGGGCCGGTCGGGCAGGCTGCGCTGGTCGTCGTCGCCCGCGATGGTGACGTCGACCAGCTCGGACAGCAGTTGGCGCTTGCTGCCGAACACCGCGTACACGGTTTGGACCGCGACCCCGGCTTCGGCGGCGACGGCGGTCAGCGGCGTGGCGGCGTAGCCGGGGTCGACGAACAGCTTGCCCGCGGCCTCCAGGATCGCCCGCCGGGTCTGGCGGGCCTGATCCTGCCTGCGTGCCGACTGATACCGCCTCTTGACAGCCATGCACGTACTGTAGTGCTCTATTGGATAGAGGTATACTCTATTCAACTAAGGGGTGGGTGCGGTGCCGTTCGGAGTGCTCCAGGAGATGCCCGAGGTCAGCGAGGCGGAGTACCGGCAGGTGGAGAAGCACCTGGGCCCGGATCGTCCTCCCGGTCTGCTCGCCCACGTCGCCGGCGCCGAGATGCCGTTCTGATGCCCGGCACCGACGCTCTGCGGGCCCGCAACCACGAGTTCTGGGCGCAGGCCGCGCCCGGCTGGATCCGTCATGCCGACCGGCAGGACGAGGCCGGCCGGCCCTTGGGCGCGGCGGCGATGGAGTGGCTGCGGCCAGAGCCCGGTGAGCGGATCCTTGACGTGGGCTGCGGCTGTGGCGGCACCACGGCCGAGCTGGCGGCGGCGGTGGCCGGGCCAGGTGGTGCGGCGGTCGGGGCGGGCGGTGCGGTGGCCGGGGTGGATCTGGCCGGCGTGGGCGGTGCGGTGGTCGGGGTGGATCTGTCCGAGCCGATGGTGGCCGCCGCCAGGCGGCGGTTCCCGCGCGATCGGCACCTCGGCCTGCGGTTCGTCACGGCGGACATCGAGACGGTCGAGGCCGTGCCGGGCGCGCCGTTCGACGCGGTGTTCTCCCGCATGGCGCTGATGTTGCTGGCCGACCCGGTCGCGGGCTGTACGACGATTCGGCGTTCGCTCCGCAGCGGAGGCCGCCTGGCCGCGACCGTGTTCCGCGACGGGAGCGCCAACCCGTGGATGTTCGCGGCCACGCTCGGCGCCGCAGCCCATGTCGGGCCGCTGCCGCCGCTGCCGATGGGCGACGAGCCGGGCCCGTTCGCGTTCGCCGACCCGGGCAGGGTGCGGCGCATCCTGACCGCCGCCGGCTTCGACGCCGTCACGGTCCAGCCGCACGACGTCACCCTGGACGCCCCGGACGACGGCGAGACGGCGGCCGAGTGGCTCATCGAGATGGGTCCGGCCGGCGCGGCCTACCGCGCCGCCGCGGCGTCAGGCCGGGCCGCGGCCCGTGCGGCGGTCGCCCGGCTGTTCGAACGATTCCGCGAGCCCGGTGTCGGCTACCGGTTCCCCGCCGGGGTCTGGCTGGTCACCGCGACGACCTGATCGCACCTCCGGACGACAGCGCGCCCCGCGATCATGCCGATCGCGGGGCGCGCTGTCGTCTGCCAGGGAACGACCCGATCGAGGCAGGGACGACTTGGGAGGAAATGCCCAACAAGGAGCAATCTGATAGGGATAGATCAACATGATCAGGCTGTCTCCTGATGAAACCCACCACTCCGGAAGGAACCCGATGCGAATCCTCCCCATCCTGGCTGTGGGCACCGCTTTCCTCTTCGCCGCCCCCGTGGCCGCGCAGGCCGCCACCAGCTCGGCCGCCGCCTGGCCCTCCTGCGTGAAAGCCAGCCGCACCAAGCTGAACAACAGCGGCTGGTCTGACCCCAAATGGCAGGTCACCGTGTCCAACCGCTGCTCGCACACCACCAAGTACTCGATCGTGCGCGACCACCAGTCCGACTTCGGCTATGTGGCGGTCTCCGCCGGTAAGACCAGCCGCCGTAACATCGGCAAGTACTCCTTCGGGCACGGCGCCTCCGAGCCCGACGGCGTGAAGATCTACTACCGGGGCACCCGCTACTCGAAGCGCTTCTGACGCGTTCATCGCGGCCGGCCGCGCCGGTCGCCCGCCGCGCCGCGCCGGTCGCGTCGCCCGGCGACCTTCGGGCGCCGGCTCGCGTGTCGCAGAGCCGGCCCGCGTGCCGCAGAGTCGAAAGGAACCACCCGCCTGTTCCACATATGATCTTTCATCTGATACCTGCCTGATTGTCGGAAGGCCGCCATGACCCATCCCCTCAGCCGGCGCTCCACCCTGCTGGGCGCCGCGGCCGTGGCCGGCCTCGCTCTGGGGGACAGGCCGGCCGAGGCGGCCGGCACCGCCGCGTTCGACGCCGCGCGCGAGCGGTGGGTGAGCCTGCTGGCCGGCGCGTCGTACGACCCCGCCCACACCGACAGGACACAGGCGGTCGAGGGCTCGGCCAACGCGGTGCTGCGCAAGCTGAAGCCCGACCCCGATCGCCCGAGCCTCTGGCCCGACCTGCCGCTCGGCAACCCCGGGACAGGCAACTTCAACCGGGCCTACAACCGCATGCGCACCCTGGCGCTGGGCTGGGCCACGCCGGGCACCGCCCTGCACCGGGACGGTCAGGTCGCCGAGACCGCGGTCAGGGCACTGGACTTCCTGTACGAGCACGCTTACCACGAAGGGCTCGATCGGCGGGGCAGTAACTGGTACTGGTGGGAGATCGGCGTACCCCGCTCGCTGACCGACACCTGTGCCCTGCTGTACGACGGCCTGCCCAAGGACCGCCTTGACCGCTGGCTGCGTCCCTTACGCCGCTGGTGCCCCGACCCGGAGCGCCGCGTCAGCCACCCCGGCGTCGTCGAGACCGGCGCCAACCGCGCGGGCAAGGCCATGGCGGTGGCGATGCGCGGCCTGCTCACCCACGACGCCCGTCTGCTCGAACGAGCCGGAAACGCGGTCTCCGACCTGCTGCGGCCGACCGCCGGGCCGGGCGACGGCTTCTACCGTGACGGGTCGTTCATCCAGCACGACGTGTACCCCTACACCGGCAGCTACGGCGTGGACTACCTGGAGAGCGTGGCCAAGCTGATCGCCATGCTCGCGCGGTCACCGTGGGAGATCGCCGGAATCGGGAACGTCTACGACATCGTGGATCGTTCCTTCACGCCGTTCATCTTCGACGGGCTCATGATGGACTGCGTACGCGGCCGGCAGATCTCGGTGCAGGGCCACCGCGACTACCACTCGGGACAGAAGGCGGTCGAGGCCATCCTCACGTTGCTGGACTCGGCGCCCGAGCGCCATGCCCGGCAGTGGCGACCGCTGGTGAAGGGCTGGCTCACCCGCAACCAGGCCATCCCCTACGACACGCTCGCACCGCTGGCGAGCATCGCCCGGGCCACGGCCCTGCTGGAGGACCCGTCGGTGCCGGTCGGCCCGCGTACGACGGGCACGTACGTCTTCGCCGACATGGACCGGGTCGTGCACCGCCGTCCCACCTGGGCCTACGCGATCGCGATGAGCTCGGAGCGCATCGGCGCGGCCGAGGCCATGAACCGGGAGAACCTGCACGGCTGGTACACAGCCGACGGCATGACCTATCTCTACACCGGCGACCTCACCCACTGGAACGATGACCTGTGGCCCACGATCGACCCGTACCGGCTGCCGGGCACCACGGTCGACACCCGCAGACGCGCCGATCTTCCGCACGGCCGGCGCCGCCTGCCGGCCACCCCGTGGGCGGGCGGCGTGGCACTCGACGGCGAGTACGGCGTGGCGGCCATGAAGCTGATCGCCGGCGGCTCCTCACTGCGGGCCAAGAAGGCGTGGTTCCTCCTCGATGACGCGGTGATCGCCCTCGGCACCGGCATCACCGCCTCCGACGGCCGCCGCATCGAGACCATCATGGAGAACCGCAACACCCACGACCGGCATCCGCCGCTGACCCGGGGCGACGGCTGGGTCCACCTGCCCGGTGCGGCCGGCTACGCGCTGCTCGACGGCGGCGAGGCGAAGGTGATCCGCAAGAAGCGCACCGGCCGCTGGCGGGACATCGACCAGGGCGCCACCACCGGAGGCGACAGAACCCCCGTCACCCGGCACTACACCACGATCCTCATCGACCACGGCGTCGATCCGCGTAAGGCGCGCTACGCCTATGCCGTCCTGCCCGACGCCTCCATCGCGCAGACCGCGGCTTACGCCGGCAGGATCGAGATCCTCGCCAACTCCGGAGCGGTGCAGGCCATCGCCCGCGACAACGTGCTCGCCGCCGTCTTCTGGCGGGCGGGAACCGTCGAGACCGCGTACGGGCCGCTCGCCGCCGACGGCCCCTGCACGCTGCTGATCCACCGCGCCCACGACCGGGCACGGCTCGCGGTCTCCGACCCGTCCAGAACCGCCGGCGAGGTGAAGATCACGCTGCCCTGGCCGGTGAAATCGGTCGAGAAGAAGGACCGCAGCGTGCGCAAGTCCAAGAGCGCGGTCAAGGTGGAGGTCGGCGGCAGCCGCGGGCACGCGCACACCGCGGTGGTGTGCGTCTGAGAACCTTCCGCGCGTGAAATTCCGCGCGACCAGGTGGCCGTCCGCTCACGGACGGCCACCTGTTCAGGGCGCCTTCATCGGCGGTGGGAGGACTCCAGCTTGTCGTCGTCGCAGCCCCGCGGCGCGTTCACCGGGTTGCAGCGAACCGGTTCCCCGCCGGGGAGCTCGGCCACGAAGTCGCTGTCGTAGCGGGCCGCCATGCCGACGCTCGGGAAGTCCGTCGTCACCATCTGCGCACCGCTGGCCAGGGCGGTCTGGACCCGGCTGAACTCCTCGGTGATGACCGTCTTCAGCGGCTCGTCCGAGCGCGTGCGGACGATGTAGCCGCGCTTGACCAGGTCCTGGATGGCCGCCTCGTTGGCGCCGCGCGGGTCGTTCACCATCGTGATCGCCGCGTCGGCGTCGCCGGGGTTGCCGCGGGTGAAGACCGCGCGGCCCTGAAGGCTGGGGTGCCCGTCCAGGTACATGTCGCGGATCGTGCCGGGGCCGCCGTTGTCGAAGAAGAACATCACCTTGCCGCGCGCCCAGTCGAGGGTGGGCCAGCCGTTCTTCAGGATCGACTGCTCCAGCGTCTGGCCGGGCCGCCGCAGGTCGTCGGCGGTGATCAGGTCCGACTCGGAGAACACGGAGCGGATCTCCTTGTCGATGCCGTCCAGCAGCGAACCGTCCCAGGCCGCGCTGACCGCGCCGCCCAGCCGCTCCCAGCGATCGTCGGTCTGCTTGAGCTCCAGCTGCATGATGATGGGCACGTGCTGCGCGTTGGCCTTCGACCAGGTCTTCACCTGCTGAAGGCAGACCACCAGGGTCCGGCAGGTGGAGTTGTAGTCCTGATCGGCGACGTGGATGACCTTCATGCCGGGGGCGGCCATGGCCGGGTCGTCGATCGGGCCGAGGCCGGCCTGCTTGCGCGCGAGCGGATGCTGATAGAGACCGCCTTGGGGGTCGGGCAGCAGGTCCAGTTCGAGGGCGCGGACGTTCTGCCGGCCGAGCAGGTCGGCGATGGACGCGTGCGAGTAGAAGCCCCACGACGGGTAACCCGAGTCGATCTTGATCGACTCGGTCAGCTCGACGCCCTGCATCTCACGATGGAAGGCGTTGTGGGCGCCCATGAACTGGATCTGGTTCATCCGGATCTTGCCGGAGTCTGCCGTGGCACTCGCCGATGTCGCGGTCCGGGTCGACTGCTGCGCCGAGACGGCGGCCGGGGCAACGGCGCCGGCGAAAACCGTGGCCAGGGTGGCGGCTAGAAAGACGCCGAGGCGGGTGCGGGTGATCATTAGTCCTCCATAGATGACGACCCGCCGCACATTAGAGAGCCGCTGTGTCCCTCCAGTGCCTTCCAGCCGCTGAGAGATCAGCGGCAACATGAAATTTGTCTTAATTAGGACACCGTGTCCTAGTTCGGCGCGGTCAAGGCGCCGGGCCGGGGGCATGGCCGCGCTGTCGATCCCCTTCCTCGCGCTGGAATCCCTGCTCGGCTTCGCCGGCCTGGGCGCCGGCGCGGCCGTGATGATGCTCATCGGCAACCCGCTGTCCGGCATGACCGGCCCCTACTGGCTGCCGAGCGGCTGGGCCACCCTCGGCCAGCTCCTGCCCCCCGGCGCCTCCGGCAGCCTGGTCCGTTCCATCAGCTTCTTCGACGGCACCGGAGCCGGCGCCCCAGCCTTGACCCTGGCCGGCTGGGTCCTGGCCGGCCTGCTGCTCATCCTCATCGCCGACCGCCGCAGCACCCGAACCCCGCAACCCACGGCGCCCGTCCCGGCCGCGCTCTGACCGCACCCCTGGACCGCCATCGCCTTCGCCAAGGCCGGCGCCCGTGTCGTGGCCTGCGACGTCAACGAGGACAGCGCCCGGGAGACCGCCGAGTCCATCGGTGACGCCGCCCTGGCCGTGGCCGCCGACATCGGCGACGAGGGCTCGGTGACGGCGCTGGTGGACTCGGCGATCAGCGCGTACGGGCGGATCGACGTGCTGTGCAACAACGCCGGGATCATGGACACCATGGCCCTGCCCGCCGACATCCCGGTCGAGCAGTGGACCCGCGTCCTGCGCGTGAACCTCACCGGAACGTTCCTGGTCACCCACGCGGTGCTGCCCGCCAACGGCACCGCCTTCGACCCGGCCGGGCGCCACGCGCCTCGGCCCCGTGCTCGCCCTCGGGGAGCGCCTGGCCCAGCCCGAGCAGATGGCCGACGCCGCCCTCTACCTCGCCTCGGACGCCGCCTCGTTCATCAACGGGGCGATCGTGCCGGTGGACGGCGGCTGGTCGGCGGCCTGAGAGGGCGGGTGGTCCGGGGCCGGGACGGGAGCGGCGGGTCCGTGGCCCGGCACTCGGGGCCGGCGGGCGTGTCGAGGCGCTCGCGCAGCTGGTGCAGCACGGCCCGGAGGATCCGTGAGACGTGCATCTGCGAGATGCCGAACTCGACGGCGATCTCGGCCTGCGTCAGGTTGCCGTGAAAGCGCAGCAGCAGAATGTGTTTCTCGCGGGCCGGGAGGGCGTCGATGAGCGGCTTGACGGCCTGCGCGTCGATCAGGACGGTCAGCGACTCGTCGCGGTCGGCGATGAGATCGCCGAGGCAGGGGGCGTCGCCGTCGTCGCTGCCGACCGGGGCGTCCAGGGACAGGGTGCTGTAGGCGGCCGAGGCGTCCAGGCTCACCAGCACCTCCTCCTCGGACAGCCGCATGCCGGCCGCGAGCTCGGCGATGGTCGGCGAGCGGCCCAGGAGCTGGGTGAGCTCGCCGGTGAGCCGGTTCAGCTCCGAGCGCCGCTCCTGATAGACGCGCGGCACCCGCATGGCCCAGGTGCGGTCCCGGAAATGACGTTTGACCTCGCCGGTCATGGTGACGACGGCATAGCCGCGGAAGTCGTGCCCGAGTCCGGCGTCGAAGCCGTTGATGGCCTTGACCAGGCCGAGGTAGGCGGCCTGGAGCAGGTCCTCCGCCGGCTCGCCGCGATTGCGGTAGCGGCGGGCGATCTCGACCGCCAGCGCGCGATGCAGCTCCACCAGGCGCTCACGCAGCCGGGTCCGGCGTTGCTCGGAGATATCCGTACGGACCATGTCCACGAGAAGTTCCTCGGCAGTCATGTCCGTGATCTTGGCAGTTTCGACGATCATGCCGTGCCCCTGCTTCCAGGTGCAATGGCGCGTCCTGTGCAGGAGAACAGTCCAGACATGGGCGCGCCTCGTCACCACTAGCGAGACGAAGCCCTCTGCTGGACCTCTTCGCTTCGCGCTGCCCGCCCCGGGCCGGCCTACTCTTATCCAAAGGTGACAGTGGGATCACCTCGGGGTCGTCAGGCGGCGCACTCCCGGCAGACCTGCTCGCCCTCGCTCACGGCGGCCACCTGGCTGCGGTGGTGCACCAGGAAGCAGCGCGAGCAGGTGAACTCGTCGGTCTGACGGGGGATCACCCGCAGGGACAGCTCTTCGTCCGACAGATCGGCACCGGGCAGCTCAAGCGACTCGGCCAGGTCGGTCTCGTCGATGTCGACGCCACCGGCCGAGCTGTCACCGCGCCGTGCCTGAAGTTCCTGGACGCCGTCCTCTCGCAGGTCGTCGTCGGTCTTGCGTGGGGTGTCATAGTCGGTCGCCATGGTGCCCGCTCCAATGTCGTCAGCAGAACGTCGTCGCTCTCGCGGCCTCCGGGATCCGGCTGAGATCCCCTGAACCCGGCGAGCTTTCCCTCGGTACCCTCCAGAGCGCCCGACGAACCTGTTCGCCTGCTCCGGCCGGTCCCCGAGCCGCCGCCGATGATCTGCCGTTTACTTCGTGGCGCGCGGGTAAGGAGCGTAAGCCAGTTCGGATCGATCAACTCGCGGAGGTCGCCGCATGCGAGCCGTCGGCGTCAACCGCACCTCGAAGGAGGCCACTGCGGGCTTGACCCCCGTCGGCTGACGCGCCACCGCCCGTAATCCCCCACCGAGAAGGTCCCATGTCATCGCTACGCATGCACCACCAGCACCACGTCGGTGTGACCGTGATCACGTTGGCGGGCGAGATCAACATCGCCTGCAGCCCCCTCTTACAGGAATTCATCCGTGAGGTCCGTCAGACGCCCGACGACCACCTGGTCTTCGACATGACGGAGGTCACCTTCGTGGACAGCAGCGGCCTGCGCGTGCTGCTGGACGCCTTCGCCTTCGCTCAGCAGCACGGCGGCGCCATCCACCTGACCGGCTTGCGCGGCTCGCCCGCCCGTCTCATCGAGATCGCCAGAGTCGGGGAACACCTGCGCCTGCACACCAGTACCGAGATCGCCCTGGCGGCCATCTCCGCCTCGCCGAACCTGCCGGCGGCCACCCTCGGCGCCGCGCACCGCTGACGGCCGCCTTCCATCCCGGCCTTCCACCGGGGGCGTCGGTTCAGGACGGACGATGGGGCCGCAGCCATGCGTCGACGTCGGCGCCGGCCTCGTTGACCTCCTCGCCGCGGACGGCGAGGCCGTCGGCGATGGTCGCGCCCGGGCAGGAGGCGGCGTAGTCGCGCGCCGTGCTCCCCAGGCCGCTCATGGCGTAGGTGGTGAACGGGACGACGGTCTTGCCACGCAGGTCGAGGCCCTCGGTGAACGTCGACATGATCATGGGCGCCCGGACGTTCCAGATGGGGCTGCCCAGCAGGACCGTGTCGTAGCGGTCGATCGACGGCAGGGGGCCCGTGATGGCCGGACGGGCGTCGGCCTCCTGTTCGCGCACGTTGCGCGCGACGGTCTCCTCGTAGTCGTCGGGGTAGGGATCGGCGGGTTCGATGCGGTGAACGTCGCAGTCGACGCGCTTACCGATCATCTGGGCCAGCACTTCGGTGTTGCCGACCTGGAGGTCGCGGCGGCCTCCGTACCAGTAGTTCTCGCCCGCTCGGGAGAAGTAGGCCAGCAGGACGGACTTCGCGGCCGGACCGGCCGGCGCGGGACCGGCCGGGCGCGGTGAAGCCGCGGCGCACCCGATGATCGGGACACCGGCCAGCACGGCCCCTCCTGCCAGGAACGCGTCGCGCAGGAACGAGCGCCGCTCCAAGGCGGCGTCGCCGTGGTTCGTCATCACCGGCTCCCGGTGGGTGCGTGCGCGTCAGCCGTCAACGCGCATCTGTCCAAGCCGGCCGACCATGGCCGGGTCGCGGTGGTCGAAGAACAGCGAGCTCCGGGTGTCCATGGTGGCGATGCGGGCCATCTGGTCGTCGCTGAGCTCGAAGTCGAAGACGTCGATGTTCTGCGCCATACGATCGGGGCGGACCGACTTGGGGATCACGACGACACCCCGCTGAATGAGCCAGCGCAGCACCACCTGCGCCACCGACTTGCCGTGCGCGTCGCCGACCTCGCTCAGCAGCGGGTGGGCGAACAGGTTGTCGCGGCCCTCGGCGAACGGGCCCCACGACTCGATCTGGACGCCGTGCTCGCGCATGACCTCGTGGTCGGCGGCCCGCTGGAAGAACGGGTGGGTCTCGACCTGGTTCACCGCGGGGGTGACGTCGTGGTGGCCGATGAGGTCGACGAGCCGGTCGGGGTGGAAGTTGGAGACCCCGATCGCCCTGATCCGGCCCTGGCGGTGCAGGTCCTGCATGGCGCGCCACTCGCTGTAGACGTCGCCGAAGGGCTGGTGGATCAGGTACAGGTCCAGGTGGTCGAGGCCGAGCTTGCGCAGCGAGGCGTCGAAAGCGCGCTTGGTGTTGTCCTCGCCCGGGTCCTGGACCCACAGCTTGGTGGTGACGAACAGGTCCTCGCGCGCGATGCCGCTGTTCTTGATGGCGCGGCCGACGGCCTCCTCGTTGCGGTACGCGGCGGCGGTGTCCAGCGACCGGTAACCGGCGGCGAGGGCGTCGGTGACGGCCTGCTCGGTCTGCTCCGGCGGGATCTGGTAGACGCCGAAGCCGAGGATCGGCATCTCGACGCCGTTGTTCAGGGTGACATTCAGCATGGGATCGTTCCTTGGGCTTTCGGGTCAGCGTTCCATCATCCGCAGGCCGGCTTCGGTGTGGGTGTCGCCCGCGGCCGGCGGGAGACTGGAGAGCCGGTCGATCTGCCGGGCGGTCAACCGGATGCCGTCGGCGGCGGTGTTCTCTTCCACGCGGCCGACGCGCTTGGTGCCGGGGATGGGGGCGATGTCGTCGCCCTGGGCCAGCAACCACGCCAGGGCGACCTGGGCCGGGGTGGCGCCCGCCGCGACGGCGACGGCCTCGACCTCGTCGGCGATGCGCAGGTTGCGCTGGAAGTTCTCGCCGGTGAAACGCGGGTTGCCGTGGCGGAAGTCGTCTTCGGCGAAGCCGTCGGTGGAGCGGATCTTCCCGGTCAGGAAGCCGCGCCCCAGCGGCGAGAACGGCACCAGGCCGATGCCCAGCTCGCGCAGCAGCGGCAGCACCCGCTCCTCCAGCGCACGGGTCCACAGCGAGTACTCCGACTGGACGGCGGTGACCGGGTGGACGGCGTGGGCGCGGCGGATGGTCTCAGGGCCCGCCTCGGACAGGCCGATGTGGCGGATCTTGCCCTGCCGCACGAGGTCGGCCAGCGCGCCGACGGTGTCCTCGATGGGGGTGTCCGGGTCGACGCGGTGCTGGTAGTACAGGTCGATGTGGTCGGTGCCGAGCCGCTTGAGTGAGCCTTCGACCGCGGTGCGGATGTTGGCGGGGCTGCTGTCGATGTTCCAGGGGCCCGCGCCGGCATGCGAGACGAGGCCGAACTTGGTGGCCAGCACCACCTGGTCGCGGCGGCCCTTCAGGGCCCGGCCGAGAAGTTCCTCGTTGGTGTACGGGCCGTAGATCTCGGCGGTGTCGATCAGGGTGACGCCCAGGTCCAGGGCCCGGTGGACGGTGCGGATGGACTCGGCCTCGTCGGTGCCGGAGCCGGTGTAGCCATGGGACATCCCCATCGCGCCCAGACCGATGCGGGAGACCTCCAGGCCGCCCAGCTTGATGTGCTTCATACGGGTTTTTCTCCGTTTCTGAAAGGGAAGCCGTCATCCACTTTCGCGTTCTCCCGGCTTCGGTGCCAGGGCGGGTCATGCAGGGGTGTGGCCTTCGGGGGTAACGACACGGCCCCCCACCTGGGCACGGAGCAGGCCGGCGAGGTGTGAGACTGAAGACATGGCACCACAGCCCACCACCAGCGACACGGAGCTGGGCCGATTCCTGCGCGCCCGCCGTACTCAGACCAGTCCCGAGCAGGTGGGCCTGACCATCGGCACGGGCCTGCGCCGGACGCCGGGGCTGCGCCGCGAAGAGCTGGCCACCCTGTCCGGGATCAGCATCGACTACTACGTGCGTCTGGAGCGCGGCAAGGAGACCCGGCCCAGCCCCTCGGTGATCGACTCCCTCGCGCGGGCCCTTCAGCTCGACGACCAGGAGCATCAGCACCTGCGCGAGCTGGCCGCCCGGGCCGCCCGCTACGCCGCCGAGCCGCCGCCTCCGCCGAGCCGCACCGTACGTCCCCATCTGAAGTTGCTGCTGGAGACGATGCGCCCCAGTCCCGCCTACATCGTCAGCCGCAGCATGGACGTCCTGGCCTGGAACCCCGGCGGCCTCGCCCTGTACGCGGGCCTCGACGACTGGCCGCTCAAGCAGCGCAACCTCGCCCGCTACCTGTTCCTGCACCCTGCCGCCCGCGACCTGTTCCCCGACTGGGCCAACCAGGTGCGCGGCTGTGTCGCCCGGCTGCGCGCCCAGGCCGGCACCGCGCCGGACGCGCCCGACCTGGCCGGCCTCGTCGGCGAGCTGCTGCTGAAAAGCCCCGACTTCGCCAAGCTCTGGGAGCGCTACGACGTGACCGGCCGCAAGCACGTGCACAAGACCTTCCACCACCCCCAGGTGGGCGTCATCACCCTCAGCGCCCAGTCCATGAACCTGGAGGGCACCCCCGGCCAGCGCCTCGGCGTCTACGTCGCCGAACCCGGCACCCCCGACCACGACGCGATGTCGCTGCTCGACCTGACCGCACCCGAGCCCGCCGCCCGCGCCGCCGCGCGGGACGAGGCGTAGCGCGACCTGCCCCGCCCATCACCGTCAGCCGGGGGAGCCGGTCGGTTTCAGCATGGGCACCAGGAACCGCCGGGCCACCGCGGCCATCTGCCCGTCGTCGTCGAGGTCGATGATGTGGCTGGGCGTCGCCAGGAAGGAGGCGGAGATGCGGACCATCATCTCGGCCACGAGGTCGGTGTCCAGATCGCCGGAGACGTTGCCCGCGCGTTGCTCGTGGCGGAGCTGACCGGCGACGAACCGGCGCACGGTGGCGAGGGTCTGGCCCCCGTCGGCGATCATGGAGGGCACGACCAGGTCAGGCTCCGCGGCGATCAGACCGCCGATCAGCGGGTTGTTCCGGATGGCGCGCAGCGAGCTGACGAAGCCCAGGACCACGCGATCGGCGGCGGTGCCGGCCTGCTCGATGTCGATGAGGAACTGGTCGAAGTAGCGGCGGAACTCTCGGCGGACGACGTGCTCGACCAGGGCGTCCTTCGTGGCGAACCGCCGGTAGACCGTGATCCGCGAGACCTTGGCCCGCCGGGCGACGTCCTCCATGGTGGACCGCCGGATGCCCATGCGGCAGAACTGCTCATGGGCCGCGTCGAGGATGCGGGCCCGCAACTCGTCCGCGTCGTCGACCTGTCCGACGGCATCAAGGTAGGCGCGCTCCAGCAACGACTCTGAGCTCGACGGCGTCATGAGCCCGGACAGCGCAGATTCCACGATCACCTCCTGTTAGTCGATTCTGCCTCATTCCCGCACAGCCGCCGATGCGGGCTTGTGATCCCCCTCACAGTGTGCTGTCATGATGGATGATACACAGAAGCACAGCGTGTTTCACCGTATCAACCAGTGCTTCGCTCCGATGAGGAGACTCCGGCAAGGAGGAGGAACGAAGGCATGGACAGACCCAGCAGGCGCAACGTGCTGAAGGCGGGTGGGGCGCTGGGCGCGCTCGGCGCACTGGGCGTCGCGGCGCCGGCGTACGCGCAGGGACCGTGGACGTGGTCGGCCAAGGGCTCGGTGGCGGGCGCGGGGGCGGGCACCGACCCGCGATGGGTGTGGGACGAGGAGGCCGACCCGCTGGTCGCCGCGCTGCTCGACCGGGGCGACGTGCCCAGGGTCAACGAGCTGTTACGGACCTGGACCAAGAACGGCCAGGCGCTGCCGGCCGGACTGCCGGCGGACCTGCGGGACTTCATGGAGCGGGCCCGTCAGCTGCCCTCGTGGGCCGACCAGGGCAAGCTCGCGACCGCGTTCCGGTTCAACGAGAAGCGCGGGCTCTACCTCGGCGTCCTGTACGGGCTGGCCAGCGGCATGATGAGCACGGTCATCCCCAAGGAAGCGCGCGCGGTCTACTACTCCCAGGGCGGCGCGGACATGAAGGACCGCATCTCCAAGACCGCCAAACTCGGCTACGACGTCGGGACCCGGAACGCCTACCAGCCCGACGGCGAGATGATCGTGACCTGCGTCAAGACCCGGCTGGTGCACGCGGCGGTGCGGCACCTGCTGCCGCAGTCCCCGCACTGGCCGGAGGTCGCCGAGGAAGAGATCCCGATCAGCCAGCGCGACATGATGGTCACCTGGCACAGCCTGCCCACGACCGTCATGCAGAAGCTGACCGCGTGGAAGGTGCCCATCCCCGCCGCCGAGTCCGAGGCCTTCCTGCACTCGTGGCAGCTGGCCGCGCACCTGCTCGGCATCAAGGACGAGTACATCCCCGCCTCGTGGGCCGAGGCGAACGCCCAGGCCAAGGAGGTCCTGGACCCGGTGCTGGCATCGACGGCCGAGGGCGTCAAGCTGGCCGACATCCTGCTCAACCTGGGCTCCCCGGTCGATGCCGGCATCCTGTCCAAGCCCATACTCGGCGCGTTCACCCGCTACATGCTCGGCGACCAGATCGCCGGCTGGCTGAAGATCCCCAGGGAGCCGATCTGGGATCCGCTGCTCAAGCTGTCCTGGCGGCCGTTCATCGCCGTCCGCGAAGGTCTGCTGCCGCTCCCGCTGGCACCGGAGGCCTACTGGCTCTTCGACGAGTTCCTGCGCAAGGCCGCGCTGCTTTTCCTGTCCGAAGCGCGGCCGATCAGGATCGAGATTCCGGATACCAACCGCCCGTCCTGACCGGGCGGCCGAAGATAGGACCCACGGGGACTCGGAAGGAGTTCGGAGCATGGCGGAGCTGAGCAGACGCAAGATGCTGATCTCAGGCGGGGCCTTGGGGGCCGCCGGCGCACTCGGGATGGCGTCCCCGGCTCAGGCGCGCCCCATGACGCCCTGGACCTGGGCGCCCACCGGCTCGATCGCGGGCGCGGGCGCCGGCGCCGATCCCCGGTGGGTCTGGGACGAGGAGGCCGACCCGCTGGTCGCCTCGCTGCTCGATCGCGGCGCGGTGCCCGAGGTCAACCGGCTGCTGTGGGACTGGACCCGCAACGATCAGCCGTTACCTGAGGGGCTGCCGGAGGATCTGCGGGCGTTCATCGAGAAAGCCCGCGAGCTGCCGTCATGGGCGGACCACGGCAAGCTGAGCGCCGCGGCCGAGTTCAACAAGTCCAGAGGGCTCTACCTCAATCTGCTCAACGGCGTCGGCGGCGGCATGCTGAGCACCGCCATTCCCAAGGAGGCCCGCGCGGTCTACTACTCCAAGGGTGGCGCGGACATGGAGGATCGCGTCGCCAAGACGAGCATCCTGGGCTTCGCCGTCGGATCGCTCAACGCCTACCGGCCCGACGGCACCTGCGTGGTCGATGCCGTGAAGACCCGGCTGGTGCACGCGGCGGTGCGGCACCTGCTGCAGCAGTCTCCCCACTGGAGCGGCGACATCCCGATCAGTCAGGAGGACATGCTGGTCACCTGGCACACCCTGCCGACCTTCGCCATGCGCAAGATGCGCGAATGGAAGGTCCCGATCAGCGCCGCCGACTCCGAGGCGTATCTGCACGTGTGGCAGGTGACCGCGCACCTGCTCGGCATCAAGGACGAGTACATCCCCGCCACCTGGGACGCGTGCAACGCCCAGTCGGACCAGATCCTCCCTCGCAACATGGGCCCGACGCCCGAGGGCGTGATCCTGACCGACGTCCTGCTCCGCCAGCTCGCCGAGCAGACCAGTCCCGGCAGCGTCAGCCGGCCGCTGTGCAACGCGCTCGCCCGGTATCTGGCCGGCAACCAGGTGGCCGACTGGGACGGCATCAGGCGCGAGCCGCTGTGGGACCCGCTGATCGCCACCGCCTGGCCGAAACTGGTGAAGTTCCGCGAGGGTCTCGTTCCGCTGCCGCTCGTGCCCGAGGTCGCCTGGGTCATCGACGAAGCCGTACGCCGCTACATCCTGTTCTTCCTCACCAAGGGCAAGGAGACCAAGATAGAGATCCCCACGACCAACCGACCTGGATGAGCCGCACATGACGGGATCGAATGTGGACGAGGCCATCGGTCGCCGGCGCTTTCTCGGATACGTGCTCGCGGCACCCACCCTGGTGGCGGCCGCCGAGCTCCATCCGGCGCCGGCGGCCGGCGCCCAGGTGTCTTCGCAGCAGCTCACCGACCTGCTCGACCTCAACGACCTGATGACCGCGGCGGCGCTGCCGACCTCGGGCCTGATCTCGGTCGTGGTGCACCAGGACGGCACGGTGTCGTTCGCGTTGCCGCGGGCCGAGGTGGGGCAGGGCATCACCACCTCGACGGCCATGTTGATCGCGGAGGAACTGGCCGTGCCGCTGGACCGGGTGCGGGTCACGCTGGCCGATGCCCGGCCGGAGCTGCTGTTCAACCAGCTCACCGGCGGGTCGAACACGACCATCGCGACCTACACCCCGATCCGGGTCGCCGCCGCCGTCGCCCGGCTCCGGCTGATGGCGGCGGCGGCGGCCCACCTCGGCTCGGCGGCCGCCGACCTGACGCTGAAGGCGGGAGTGATCACCGATCGTGCCGGCCGCGGCGTCGGCATCGGCGCCCTCGCCGAGAAGGCCGCCGGCACCAGGACCCAGCAGGTGTCCGTCGAGCTCACGCCCCGCCGGGACTTCGCCGTCATCGGCAGAGCGCACAACCGGATCGACGCGCTGGACGCGGTGACCGGGCGCAAGAAGTTCACGATGGACCTCGACGTCCCGGGCGCGAAGCCGGCGATGGTGTGCCGGCCGCCGACCATCAACGGCGAGGTCGGCTCGGTGGCCAACCTCGCCGAGGTCCGCGCCATGCCGGGCGTCACCGACGCGGTGGTGATCTCCACCGGGGTGGCGGTGCGCGCCGAGACCTTCGGCCAGTGCATCGACGCCGTACGCGCGCTGCGGGTCTCCTGGAAACCCGGCACCGCGGCCGGCAAGTCCGACGAGAGCGTGTTGCGGGCGCTGGAAGCCGCGGAGCTGCCGCTCGGGCTCAGACCGCCGACTCCGACCGTCGAAGGCAAGTTCACCTTCGCCTTCCGCAGCAACAGCGCGCTGGAGCCCAACTGCGCGATCGCCGACGTACGGGCCGACCGCGCCGAGATCTGGTCGGCGCTGAAATCGCCGATCGTCGCCCAGCAGACCATCGCCGCCAAGCTAGGGCTGCCGCCCGGCCGGGTCACCGTGCACGTCGCCGAAGGCGGCGGGTCCTTCGGGCGCAAGTTGTTCTTCGACGCCGCGCTGGAAGCCGCCGAGATGTCGCAGCAGATCGGCAAACCCGTCAAGCTCATGTGGCACCGCGCCGACGACTCCCGCCAGGGCCGCGCCCATCCGATGGCCACCTCACGGGTCCGCGTCGCCTACCTCGGCGGCACCGTGCTCAGCTACAAGCAGCGGCACACCGGCGTCTCCACCGACCTCGGCCACGGACTCGGCGAGATCATCACCGCCCTGGCCGCGCGGCTCCCGGTGGGCGACATCGGTTTCTCCCAGACGTTCTTCCACCTCAGCCAGGAGATGTCCTACGACTTCGGTGTCACCAGCCAGTCGCTCAGCGAGACGGACAAGAGCTTCAACACCGGCAGCATGCGCAACGTCTACTCGCCCGACGTCACCTGCGCCCGCGAGCTCATCGTCGATCAGCTCGCCGCGAAGATGGGCAAGAGCCCGTACCGGTTCCGGCACGACTTCCTGCGCGACGACCGCGCGCGGGCGGTGCTGGCCAAGGTGGCCGAGGCCGGCGCCTGGGGCCGCCCGATGCCGGACGGCACCGCGCAGGGCATGGCGTTCCACGCCGAGTACAAGTCCGTCAGCGCCGCCCTGGTGGAGATCGACTGCCGGCCGGAGACCGTCAACCGCCCCATCCGCGACGGCGTGGGCGGGCCACGCGTCACCAAGGTCGTCTTCGCCGTGGACGTCGGCCTCGCCGTCAACCCGCGCGGCCTGGAAGCGCAGATGATGGGCGGCATCATGGACGGCATCGCGCTGGCCCTGACCTCCAGCCTGCACCTGCGCGACGGCTACTTCCTCGAAGCGAGCTGGGACAACTACTTCTACACCCGGCAGTGGAACACCCCGCCCGAGCTGCAGATCATCGTCATGCCCAGCACCTCCGAGTCGCCCGGCGGCGCCGGCGAGCTGGGCGTCGCCGCGTCGATGGCCGCGGTCGCCTGCGCGTACGGCCGCGCGACCGGAACGATGCCCACCAGCTTCCCCATCAACCACGGCACGCTCTCCTTCACCCCCAAACCGACCATCCCTCCCATCCCTCCATCCCCGGCCGACGGCCTGGACCACGCCCGCTGAACCGAGGAGAGCCGCGTGCCCGAGTACACCTTCCGCGTCAACGGCGAGCAGGTCACCGTCGACGTCGCCGGCGACGTGCGGCTGCTGTGGGTGCTGCGCGACATCCTCGGCGTCACCGGCCCGAAGTACGGTTGCGGCATCAACGTCTGCAAGGCGTGCACCAGCCACCTCAACGGCGCGGCGATCAACCCCTGTGCGATCCCCGTCCAAGATCTCCAGCCGGCCGACGAGGTCACCACCATCGAAGGACTCGCGGCCACGGCCGGCGCGGACCTGCACCCCATGCAGCAGGCCTGGCTCGACCACGACGTCGCCCAGTGCGGCTACTGCCAGCCCGGCCAGATCATGGCCGCCGTGGCGCTGGTCCGCCGTGCCGCCGCCGAAGGCCGCGGGATCACCGACGCCGACCTCGACGGCCTGCGCAACATCTGCCGCTGCGGCACCTACTTCCGCATCCGCGAAGCCATCAGGGCAGGCGCCGAGAACATGTGAGGCGCGCAGCCATCAGGGCGGGCGCCGACAGTAGGTGAGGCGCGCAGCCATCCCCGCGTCGGCGAGCACCTATATGCCGATGAGCCGGACACGATGGCCGCACAGCCGCGCCATATCGGCGACATCCGAGGTGAGCATGGCCACCGGACCGGGCCGGCGCAGCGCCATCTCGGCGACGGTCGCGTCGATCGCGTACTGGTGGCCGTGCAGACCCGCCGTCTTGAGCAGATGCGCGGCCGCCTTCGCGGCCTGCTCGGTCACCGGCTCGATCTTGACGCGGGAGAGCACCCACTGCAACCGGGGCGTGTTCACCCGCCCATGGCTGACCTCCACGATGGTGTTGGCGCCGATCACCAGATCGGCGCCCATGGTGTGAAAGACGTGGAACATCGCGAGGACGTCGCGGTCCTGCGCGATCCAGGCGGACAGCCCCTGGGAGTCCAGCACGACGGTTTCTACGTGCTCGATCACACCGCGCTCGCCGCGGCGCCGGGGCTCGCCTCGCCGAAGATCCGGGCGTGCGCCGCGATCAGCTCCTCATCGGTGAACTCTCCGTGCTCCTCCTGGTGGCGCAGCAGCTCGGCCCCCAGAAGCTGGTGCCGAAGCTGGCGGGCCACCGCTTCGGCGACATAGCCGGAGACGTTGTCGGTGAGTTTCCGGAGCTCGGCGACCTGGTCGTTCGGCAGGGTCACCGTGATGCGCGTCGTGTCCGCCGTGGACCAGCATACTGCGGTATGCGCCTGGGAGGCGAGGTCGGCGGCTTGGTGAAAGGTTCACGCCTGAGCTCCTATCGAGATCCTGCCGGGGTGACGAGGGGCCGCGATGGGCGGGGTCGACGATGGGGTTCGTGAGTGAGCTGTCCGGAAATACCCAGAAATCGCTAGAATTCAGGCTTCTCGGTCCTCTGGAGGTGGTGGCCAGTGGCCGCCAGCTCCCCGTCAGCAGCCCGCGCCAGCGCGTCGTCCTGGCGATGCTTCTCCTCGCTCCGGATTGTGTGGTGTCCGTCGACACCCTGGTGGAGGCCGTCTGGGACGACGATCCACCGGTGACCCGGCGTACCCAGATCGCGATCTGCGTGACCGCGCTGCGCAAGATGTTCGCCGCGGCCGGTTACCCCGAAGTGATCGCCACCGTGTCACCCGGCTACAAGCTGAACTCCGCCGGCTGCCGTATCGATCACGAAGAGTTCGCCCGGCTGACCGGGCAGGCGCAGTCCGCGCTGCGCGAAGGCCGGACGTCCGTGGCGGGCGCCCTGCTGGACCAGGCGCTCAAGTTGTGGCGCGGCGACGCGCTGGCCGGGATGCCGAGCGGGGTCCTGGCCGCCAAGGCGTTCCAGCTGGAGGAGCGGCGGCTGGCCGCGACCGAGGAGTGCCTCGCGCGCAAGGCCGAGCTGGGCCGGCACACCGACCTCGTGCCCGAACTGGCCACCCTGGTCAGGGAGCATCCCCTGCGGGAGCGGGCGCGGGCGGCGCTGATGCTGGCGCACTACCGCGCCGGGCGGCGCAGCGAGGCGCTGGAGGTCTTCAACGAAGGCCGTCGCCGGCTCGTGGACGAGCTCGGGCTCGAACCCGGCCCGATCCTGCGCGACATGCACGCGGCGATACTCAACGACGACCCCCGGCTCTCGGAGGGCGACGGCCGGCCGGCCGCCACCGTGCTGACCGGGCTGGTGCCCGCGCAGCTTCCCCCCGCGCCGCCGTACTTCACGGGCAGGAAGGCGGAGCTCGACGCACTCGACGGGCTGCTCGGGCTCCGTGGCCCCGGCGGGCCGCCCGCCGTGGGCGTGCTCACCGGCAAGGCCGGCGTCGGCAAGACCGCGCTGGCGCTGCACTGGGCGCACCGCTCGGCCGCGCTCTTCCCCGACGGCCGGCTCTTCGCCGACCTGCGCGGCTGGGATTCGGAATATCTCGCCGCGGAGCCGTCGGCGGTGCTCAGCCGGCTGCTGCGCGACCTCGGCGTGGCACCGGCCGAGATCCCGGCGCGGGTGGACGAGCAGGTGCCGCTCTACAACAGCCTGCTCGACGGCCGCCGGGTGCTGGTCCTGCTCGACAACGTCAGGAGCGCCGCCCAGGTACGGCCGCTGATCCCGGGCAGCAGCACCTGCTGCGTGCTGATCACCGGCCGCAGCCTGCCCGACGCGTACGGGAACGTCCAGGGGCACGTGACGCCGCTGGAGCAGGCCGAGTCGGTCTCGCTGCTGCGGGACCTCGTCGGCGCGGCCAGGACCGACGGCGAGCCCGACGCGGTCGAGCGGCTCGCCGAGCTGTGCGACCAGATGCCCCTGGCCCTGTGGGGGGCGGCCATGCGCCTGGGCGCCAGGGGTCACTGGCTGCTCAAGGACTTCATCGTCCGGCTGGAACGCCCCGGCGGCCGGCTGAGCGAGATCAGCCACGGCGTGTGGGACATGCGCGAGCGGATAGCGCTCAGCTACCGCGGGCTCAGACCCGGCCCGTCCATGGCGCTGCACAGGCTCGGGAGCCTGGACTTCCCCGAGGTGACGCCCTGGACGGCCGCGCGGCTGCTCGGCTGCGGTCCCGACGAGGCCGAGGACCTGCTGGAGGAGCTGCGCGAGGCGGGCTTCCTGGAGTTGTCGACGGCCGGGCCCGAGCCGGTGTACCGGACGCCCGGCCTCTTCGCGGAGTACGCGCAGGAGAAGGGCCACTACGTGTACGCCGACGTGCCCCGTCCGGTCGATGTGCGCGGATAGCACGACAGGTGGGCGGGCACGATGCCCGCCCACCGCACCGTCCGTCACCTGCCGGCGTTCTCCATGATCTCCACCAGGCTGTTCGGCCGCATGTCGGTCCAGTTGGCCTCGATGTAGTCCAGGCAGCTCTGCCGGTTGTCCGCGCCGTGCAC
The DNA here is from genome assembly GCF_053592075.1 of Nonomuraea sp. NPDC002799. Lineage (NCBI taxonomy): Bacteria > Bacillati > Actinomycetota > Actinomycetes > Streptosporangiales > Streptosporangiaceae > Nonomuraea > Nonomuraea sp. NPDC002799. The sequence continues at coordinate 2,099 of NZ_JBSFVA010000053.1, read as the reverse complement.
GTTGTTCCATCCGGCGGGGATCTCGATGAACGACGGCCACAACGAGTGCTGGCCCTCGTCGTTCGTCAGGACGTAGTAGTCGGCGTCGTTGTTCTCGAAAGGATTGGTCATGGTGGATCCTCCCTTTTCACGCGGTCGGGACGGTGGGGGCGGGCTCGGCGAGGTCGTCGAGCTCCCAGTGCGGGGACATCCACTCCTCGTCGGCGTAGTGGTCGTGCAGCCACGCCTTCGAGTAGATGGTGTCCATGTAGCGCTCTCCCAGGTCGGGAGCTATGGCCAGGGCGGTCACCTCCTTCCCGGCGCGCTGCTCGGCCAGCCAGCGCAAAGCGCCGCTGACGACCGTGCCCGTCGAGCCGCCGAAGAGGAAGCCGTCGGCGGCCATGCGGTGGCAGGCGCGGATGGTGTCCGCCTCGCCCACGTGCCGGACGTCGTCGACGTAGGACTCGTCGAGCAGGGGCGGGCGCACGCTGGTGCCCAGTCCAGGGATCAGCCGCGGCAGCGCGGGGCCGCCGAAGGCCGACGACCCCTCCGCGTCCACGGCCACCACGCGCACCCCGGGCCGGTGCTCCCGGAAGTACCGGGCGCAGCCCATGAGCGTCCCCGTCGTCCCCGCGCCGACGAACAGCACGTCGAGGCCGGGGAAGTCGGCCGCGATGGCCGGGGCCGTGCGGCGGTAGTGGGCTTGCCAGTTGCCCGGGTTGGAGTACTGATCGAGCCAGACATAACGCTCGTCGTGCGCGCACAGCCGGCGCACGTAGTCGATGCGCGCCCCCAGGAACCCGGTGACCGGGTCGGGGGTCGTGATCACGTGGACGCGGGCGCCGTACAGCTCCATCATCGCGCGCACCGGCGCGTTGCAGCGGATGTCGGTCACGCAGACGAAGCCGTAGCCCTTGCTGGCCGCGACCAGGCTCAACGCCAGGCCCAGGTTCCCGGAGGAGGACTCCACCAGGGTCGAGCCGGGCAGCAGCCGTCCCGACCGCTCCGCGGCCCGTACCATCTCGGCGGCCGCCTTCAATTTGACCGATCCGGCGAAGTTGAATCCTTCGCACTTCAGGTAGAGGCGGCGGCCGAAAGTCGGCCGCAGATCGACATAGACGTTTTCCGCGTTGTACTGGAGCGGATCGCTTATCACCGGCACGGAAACGAATCTAGCCGCCCCGGATTTCCGCTCATTATCGGCGGCTTTTCATCGGCAAGAATTTCGAGGAGGACCGAATGAACGGTACGGGACCACGCTGGATCTCCTGGCGGCACCGTAATCCCACGGCGAATGTCAGGCTCTACTGCCTGCCCTACGCGGGCGGGGGGACCCGGATATTCGAGAGCTGGCCCGCGCGGCTCGGCGAGGAGGTCGAGGTCTGCCCGATCCTGCTCCCCGGGCGGGAGGACCGCATCGCGGAGCCGCCGCTGTCGCGGCTGGCCGACCTCGTCCCCGCGCTGCTCGACGGCCTGGCGCCGACCATGTCCAAGCCGTTCGCGATCTACGGCCACAGCATGGGCGGGCTCGTCGCGTTCGAGCTGGCCAGGCGGTTGTCCGCGGAAGGCGCGCGGATGCCCGTGCACCTGTACGTGTCGGGCTGCGGCCCCGTTCCCATCCCCGCCGGACGGCGGATGGGGGAGCTGCCCGACGATGAGTTCATCGACGGGCTGAAGGAGATGAACGGCACCCCGCCGGAGTTCTTCGACGACCGCGACCTGGTCGACCTGCTGCTGCCCACCATCAGGGCGGACTTCCGGCTGTCGGAGGACTCGTCGGCGCGGGAGGGGGTGCGGCTGCCGGTGCCGATGACGGCGTTCGCCGGCGAGCACGACACCAACGCGCCGCCCGAGGAGGTCGAGCGGTGGCGCGAGCATGCCGCGGCCGGGTTCGGGTTCCACGTCTATCCGGGCGACCACTTCTTCATGCACGACTGCGCGCCGATGCTCGACGTCCTGCGCCGGGGACTGGTCCCGGCGAGCCCGCTGCCGGCGCCCTGACGAAAAGGGGCGTGGGGGGGGGGGTGGGGGCCGCCCGCCCCCCCCCCCCGCCCGGGGGCCCCCCCCGGGGGGGCGGGGCCGCGCCCCGCCCCCCCGCGGCGGGCTTGGCCTGACTCGGC
>NZ_JBSFVA010000052.1:0-57228 GCF_053592075.1 Nonomuraea sp. NPDC002799 | reverse complement strand
GGTCATACTGGCGACGGCGCCATCAGGCCCGCGCCCGTCGAAGCCACTACCAGCGTCAACGCCTCAAAGATCGATAAGTGCGGCTGGAGTACTAGCTTTTCGGCCTGCCGCTTTGACCGGCGGCAGGTCATCGCCCCTGAACTTTGTGAGTCCGCGAGTAGATCCCCTCTTACTATGGGAGCCGGATCATCATCGCGTCCGTCACTACCGCCTCAGGGGCAGGCCGCACGGTGCCGACGATCGTCCAGCCCCACCGCTGATACATGGCGTGCGCCAGAGTGTCCGGCCGCGACAGCAACGTCGCGCACAGCTCGGTGCGGCCATCGAGGAGTGCGGCCAAGAGCCGCTTGCCGAGTCCCTGCCCGCGATGAGCGGCGAGGAGGTCCAGCTCGACGACGGCGAGCTTGGGCGCATCCAGCACAGCGGCGGGTGGCGGCGTAGCGTCTCCGCCCCACCAGCGGCCGGCGGCCATGGTGAATCCGAACGCGAACCCCACCGGCTCGCCGTCGATCTCGGCGGCCACCAGTTCGAAGCCAGGCAGGTCGGTCTGGGCACGGGTGCGCTCGATGAAGCGCTCGCGGGAGTAGAGCTGCCCCGCGTTGTACGGCGGCTCGCTCCTGATGTTCAGGTAGATGTCCACGTACGGGGCTTCGAGGACGGCCTTGGCGTGCTCCCCGGTCATGTGACGCAGCACGAGCCCCACGGTCATGCCCTCTTCCCGGGAGGAAGCTGTAGGTATGTGCGGTATTCGACGGCGGCCGGTCGCTCCCGATCGACCTCCGGCAGGGACTCCAGCACGGTGGCGGCGACGCGGCGCACGTAGCGGCTGTGGTCCGCTGGGGGTAGCGCGGCGAGGGTGTCGCGGGCGTGGTCCAGGCCGCTGAGGACGTCGCCTCTGCGTACTTCGGCGATCGACTGGTGCAGCTCGACCTGCGCGATCTGGCGGGCGCGCGCGGCCTGACGCGGCTCCGTCCTTGGGTAGGCGGCCATCGCCTCGCGCCGAGCGGCGTCCGCTTCAGGATGGCCGGCCAGTGTGTAGACCAGGGAACGGGAGTGCAGCAGGCGCTCGACCGGCCAGCCGTACAGCGAGGCGGTGTCCTGCACGATGTGGTTCGGGAGACGCTCGAAGGCACGGGCCTGGTCGTCGAGCGCTGCCGCTGCCGCTGCGTGGTCGCCGAGCAGGGCCAGCAGGTGAGCCTTGGCGCCGTAGGCCGACACAGGCGCGCGCCAGGGCTGATTCTTCGACACTGCCAGGGCTTCCTCGATCCTGGCCATGATGACCGGCAGGGGACGCTCCTCGTAGAGCGCCTGGACCGCCTCGACAGCATTGACGGTGCCGAGTAGCTCAGTGTCATCGGCACGGGCTGCGGACCGGCGGGCGCTGGCCCACCAGCGGCGCGACTCCCGTGCGCTGCCCGCGCTGCCGAGCGCGAAGGCGAGCAGGAAGGTCATGCGCGCGTTGACGCGCTCCCAATCGCGCGCCTCATGGCCGGGTGCGGTCAAGGTCAGGCGCTGCAGGGCCAGCAGATCCTGTGCCAGATCCTCGATGACGTCCGTGCGGTCCCGCACGGTGAGGGCGTACTCCCACGCGAGGTCCTCCCAGTCGGCGAGCTGCGATGTGCTCAACCGGTCGTCCACAAGGTCCCGAAGTCTGTCCATGCCGCCGAGGATGCCGGCCAGGGGCCCCGTTGCCCCGAGCGCTACGAGCCCCCCGAGGAGCTGCCTCCGTATTGCGTCCATTTCCTCACTACCGGCTGAGATGTTCGATTTGGTGTCGTGCACCCGCAATTCGGTCAATTCTGCCAGAGTGTCGTAAAGAGTAGTCAACCGTCCATCGGCGTTGACTGCAGCGTCAATGGTTCGAATGGCGTTGGAGGGTGGCCGGTGCACACCCCGTTCCCATTTACCTACCTGCGAATAGTCGACCGGGACAGCCGCTGCGACCGCTCGCAGCCCGAGTCCAGCCTTCTCGCGATGCAGGCGTATGAAGGCCCCGAACAGGGCCCACACGGAGTCTGCGTCTCTTGGCGTTGATGGTATTCCCATCTCGCGTCCTCGCATTCCGTGGCGTCCGTGGCGTGTTCTGTCGCGCCACGCCAACTCTCTGGCGACGATCCCTGACCTGTCTCCACTATGACACCAGCGCGTGTTTGCGCTCTGGGAAATAGAACCCGGATGCGCTGATCACATCGAAGATCCAGGATCAGAAAGGCGAGTTAGGGCCAGTGAATACATATCCGACGTCGCGATCATCTTCGAGCGATCCTGTGCACTCCCGCACGTTCTTCTCCGGGACGGCGCGGGACGGCGTCAGCCCGAGCATCTCCGGCGTCACCGACGACGGCCCCCGCGCCACGGTGCAGCTCTTTGCCGCGATGCTCGACGTGTTGCCTGGCGCTGTGGGGGACGTCCGGCCGGTCCGCTTCGATCATGCGCATCCGCTTGACTACCTGACCTCGCGGCCGGTCACCCGAGCGCTGCGCCGGTCGAGCGGCTCCTTCGTGTTCGCGGGCGGTGTGTAACGTGCCGTTGTTCGACCCGGAGTCGCACGCGCTCGCTGCAGCCGCCGACCAGCATGCCCGCCATCTTCTGACGCAGGCGGAGCTGCAGCTCGAAGTACGAGCCAGGCAGCTCTCGGTGCTGCGCAACACCTACCCCGGATGGGGCATCGCATATGAGCCCGACTCGACCGGCCGGATGTGGTGGACGGCCCGGCTCGGCCACCAGATCACCTTGGAGGAGGCCACGGCCGGAGTCCTGCCGTTCATCCAGTGTCAGGACGCGATCGCGATCGCGACCACGCTGGCCTGGCAGGCGGCTCTCATCCATAACGCCCGGTCCCGCAAGGCGTCCCTCTGACTTCCTGGGCTCGCTGGTGCGGGTGTCGCAGGCGGCGGGTCCGGGCCAACCAGCGCGGCCAGGTGAACACGGATTGCCCGGTGCTCGGGGAAATGGGACAGACCAGACGTGCCGCGCGGTTGGGTTGTGAGTGGGGCAGGGGCGGTGGCTTTCGCGAAAAGCCTGGACATGCCAGGATCACGGCCATGTCGCAGCATGAGGAGACGAGCGGGCCGGCATTACCCGTGCTCCACGAAGGGCCGGCGAGCGGGGAGGAGGATTCTCTCGGCTACTTGCGTACGGCCGGCATGTGGACGTCGATCATCAGCCTCGCGGTCGTCTTCGTGGCGCTGATGGTCGAGAAGGGCCACCCGCCGATGGCCCTGGTCTTCTGTTGCCTGGTGACGGCGATGATCGGCGTGGCGCTGCGGTTCGAGGCGGCCATACGGGAGCGTCGGCGCACGTAGGTGACGTCGTCGATCCCGTCGTCTTTCTCGAAGTACGTGGTCAGGGTTCCAGCGTGATGCCCTCGCGTCCGAGGTCCTCGATGATGCCGTCCACCAGCCGGGTGCCGGGCGTGTGGCGCAGCCGGCCCTCTTCGCGCAGCTCCCGTACGGCCGGAACCGGGTCCGGGTCGGCGAACAGGCGCTCGTCGGCGTAGTCCACCGGCCGTCCCGTGGGATCGATCGTCCAGAAAGACGCCTCCAGCGCGATGCCGTTCGGGTCGCTGAAGTAGATCGAGCGCAGGAAGCCGTGGTCGATGACGTCGGTGACCTCGCAGCCGTGCGCCTTGAGACGGTCGCGCATCCTGATGAGGGCGTCCTCGTCCGGCAGGTGCAGCGCCAGGTGGTCGAACTGCGCCGCCTTCGCGTACGGGACGCCGGCCGGTTTGGCGAAGCTGTCGAGGAGTTGGTCGGCGTATTCGAAGAAGGCGACGGTGTTGCCCGGCGCCACCTCGAAGAAGTAGTGCTTGAAGGCGGGGACGGCGATGGTGGTGACCAGACGGGCGTCGAGCACGCCGTGCCAGAAGCGCACGGTGGCGTCCATGTCCGGGGTCACCAGGGCGAGGTGGTGCACGCCGCGCCAGTGCACCCGATCCGGAGTCGCAGCCATGCCCCAACCGTACGCCTTTCAACTATCTCCGGTAAGGCACGGATTGCTGTCCGCGGCCGGGCCGCGCGGGCACGGGGAGCCGTGCCCGAGCGGCATTGTCGGTGGCCGTTGAGAGGATCGGGCCATGAGCGAACTCAGCACGGCGATCGCCGGCTACTGGGATGCCACCGCCTCGTCCTTCGACGAGGAGCCCGACCACGGCCTGCGGGCCGAGCACACGCGCGCCGCCTGGGATCGTCTCCTGCGCGCGTGGGCGCCGCCCGATCCGGCCGACGTGCTGGACGTCGGCTGCGGCACCGGCTCGCTGTCCGTGCTGCTGGCCGCGGCCGGGCACCGGGTGACCGGCGTGGACCTCGCACCGCGGATGATCGAGCGGGCCCGGGTCAAGCTGACGGCCGCCGGGCTCGCCGGGCGGTTTCTCGTCGGCGACGCCGCCGACCCGCCGACCGGCGCGGACAGGTTCGACCTGCTGCTGTGCCGGCACCTGGTGTGGACCTTGCCCGATCCGGCGGCGGCACTGCGCGAGTGGGCCGGCCGCCTTCGCCCGGGCGGCCGGCTGGTGCTCATCGAAGGACGCTGGGGTGAGACCGAGCAGGCCGGGCCGCCCTACGTGCCGGGAGCCGAGACGCTGCCGTGGAACGGTGGCGTCCGCGCCGCCGACCTGGCCGCTGCGGTGCGGCCGCTCGTCGCCGGGCTGCGGGTCGAACAGCTCGGCGGTGATGCCGATCTGTGGGGCGGGCCGGTGAATGACGAGCGTTATGCGCTCATCGCCCATACCTAGCGGCGGGCAGCACGGCCAGAGGGGCGCCCTGACGAGGCGGCCACTTGGCGGGCCGCCCGCAGGTGTTTCAGCACCCGTGCATAGATCTCCCGGCGGATGCGCTCTCGCAGCCTGTCGATTTTCAGGCGCTGCGAAGGTTCGGCAGAGGCATGTTTCTTGACGGCAGGGGGCCGGTGCGCTTCTGCGGGCCGGTGCGTTCTGAGGGCAGGCCGGTGCACTTTTACGGCAGGTCGGTGCGTTGTGACGGCGGGCCGGTGCACTTTTACGGCGGGTCGGTGCGTTCTAAGGGCAGGCTGGTGCACTTTTACGGCAGGCCGGTGCACTTGTGCGGCGGGCTGATGCGTTCTGAGCGTGGGCCTGTGCAGTTTCGCTACGGGCCGGTGCGCTCTGGCGTGTCGTATGCGCTTCTTCTTGTGGGTTGCCGGCTGCTTGAGCTGCCGGGCGGGTGTCTGGTGCGGGACAGTCGCTTGCGATTGCGCGACCAGCCTCGGCACAGGTGCGGAAACGACGGGAACCGGTTGTGCCAGAGCGGGTCTGGCGAGGAGAGGCTCTGGTGGGACGGCATGGCCGGCGGAAAAGCCGAGACCGGCGCCGAATCCGGTGGCTACGGCGAAGGCGAGCACCATGCAGAGTGGCCCGCGAACTCGTCTGGGGTTGGTCGGTGCGCTGTGGATGAACGCGGACGGTGGAAATTCACACATGTTCGCCCCCCGAGATCATGAACTCAACGTGAGCTGACGATCACTTATTTGTGATCGTTCCCCGATCTCGTCCCGTGTCACAGTCCGTGGTGGCCTGAGCTTTCCCGCCCATGCTTTCTGGGCCAGCCCTTGACGGAGCCGGCGAAACCGAAGGAGCTGGCGAGGTATTTGTTGACGGCCACGTTGAGGACGATGGGCCGGAGGTCGGCGACCGGCGCGCCGCTCAGCGGCGGGCGCGCCGGGGTCGCCGAGGGTGGCGTGCGCGGGTGGCTATCCGCGCTTGAACCGGAGCGTGACCAGCTCGAACGGCCGCAGCGTCAGGGACACCGTGCCGCCCTGCGCCTGCGGCTGGGCGATTGGGCGTTCCAGCAGATCCGTGGCCACGACTTCGGCGACGGGGAAGGCCGCCGTGAGGGTGGCGCGGGCCCGGCCGCCGCCGGACTCGTAGCAGCGGACCACCACGTCGCCGCTCTCGTCGTCGGCCAGCTTGACCGCCGACACCACGACCGCGTCGTCGTCCACCCGTACCAGGGGCTCCACCGGGGTGGAGCCGGGCACGCGGCGCTCGGGCAGGTTGATGAAATGGCCCTCGCGGACCGCGTCGCCGATCGTGGCGCCGGGGACGAGCGCGTGGCGGAAGCGGTGCGCGCCCTGGTCGGTCTCCGGATCGGGGAAGCGCGGGGCACGCAGCAGCGACACGCGCAGCGTCGTGGTCGTGCTCGTGCGGGTGACGTCGTGGCCGTAGGTCGAGTCGTTGACCAGCGCGACGCCCCAGCCGGGCTCCGCCACGTGCACGAACCGGTGGTTGCAGGCCTCGAACTTGGCGGCCTCCCAGCTCGTGTTGGTGTGCGTGGCGCGGAAGACGTGACCGAACTGGCTCTCGGAGGCGTACCGGCCGGCCTGCACGTCCAGCGGGAAGGCGAGCTTGAGGAACTTCTCGCTCTCGTGCCAGTCGACCTCGGTCTCGATGTCCAGCCGGCGGCCGGACAGGGTGAGCGTCTGGGTCACCCGTGAGGAGCCGAAGGAACGGGTGATCACGACCGCGTCCCCGGCCAGGCGCACCTCGTCGGCCGCCACCAGGTCGGTGACCGTGTTGCGGTAGAACTCCTCCACGTCCCAGGCGTCCCACTTGTTCGGGAAGTCGGGGTGGAGCTGCAGCAGGTTCGCCGCCTGGCCGGGGGCGACGGTCTCCCGGTCCGCCGTCACGTCATAGGCCGACACGATCAGGCCCCGGTCGTCGATCTCCACCCGCAGCAGGCCGCTGTCCAGCACGTAACCGCCCTCCGGCCGCGGCCGCGCGCTCACCCCATCAGCCGCGGCGACCGTCCCCGCGCCGCCTGCGGCGACCCCGTGGCGGGCGTGCGGGGCCGCGTTGAAGACCAGCGTGCCGTCGTCGTCGCCGGCCAGGGCCCGCTGGGCGGAGCCGATGATCGCGATCAGCTCCCCGGCCACCGCCGCGTACGTCCGCCGCGCCTCCCGGTGCACCCAGGCGATCGACGAGCCGGGCAGGATGTCGTGGAACTGGTGCAGCAGCACCGTCTTCCAGATCCGGTCGAGCTGCGCGTACGGGTAGGGCGCTCCCACGCGTACGGCCGCCGTCGCCGCCCACAGCTCGGCCTCCCGCAACAGCGACTCACTGCGCCGGTTGCCCTGCTTCGTCTGGGCCTGGCTGGTGAGCGTGGCGCGATGCAGCTCCAGGTAGAGCTCACCCACCCAGACGGGCGGATGGGGATATTCGGCCTCAGCCTTGGCGAAGAAGGCGGCGGGCGGCTCCCAGGTGACAGCCGGCGAGCCCTCCAGGTCGCGCAGCCGGGCCGCCTTGGCCACCATCTCGCGGGTCGTGCCGCCGCCCCCGTCGCCGTATCCGGTCGGGGCCAGGGAGTGCCGGGCGACGCCCTTGTCCTTGAAGTTGCGGGCGGCGTGCGCCAGCTCGCCGCCGCTCATCGAGCAGTTGTAGGTGTCCACCGGCGGGAAGTGCGTGAAGATCCGCGTCCCGTCGATGCCCTCCCACAGGAACGTGTGGTGCGGGAACGTGTTCGTCTGGCTCCACGAGATCTTCTGGGTGAGCAGCCGCTTCGACCCCGCCGCCTTGATGATCTGCGGCAGCCCGGCCGCGAACCCGAACGTGTCCGGCAGCCACACCTCCTCGTTGTCGATGCCGAACTCGTCGATGAAGAAGCGTTTGCCGTGCACGAACTGCCGGGCCATCGCCTCGGAGCCGGGCATGTTCGTGTCGGACTCCACCCACATGCCACCCGTCGGCACGAACCGCCCGGAGGCCACCGCCTTGGTCACCTTCGCCCAGACCTCGGGCCGGTGCTCCTTGATCCACGCCCACTGCTGGGCCTGCGACATCGCGAACACGAAGTCCGGCTCGTCCTCCAGCAGCGCGGTCATGTTCGAGGCGGTGCGGGCCACCTTGCGCACGGTCTCGCGCAGCGGCCACAACCAGGCCGAGTCGATGTGCGCGTGGCCGACCGCGCTGATCCGGTGCGCCGACGGCGCCGCGGGGGAGGCGAGCACGCCGGTCAGCTCGGCGCGGGCGGCCGCCGCCGTGCCGCCGACGTCCTGCAGGTCGACGGCGTCCAGCGCCCGGTCCAGGGCGCGCAGCAGCTCCCAGCGGCGGGCGCCGTCCACGGGCAGCTCCCGCATCAGCTCACCCAGCACCTCCAGGTCCATCACGAGCTGCCACACGTTCTCGTCGAAGACGGCCAGGTCCATGCGGGCCAGCCGGTACAGCGGGTCCGTGCCGGCCGTCTCCTTGTCGCCCATCGGCGTCGGCCGGAACGCGGGATGACCGAGGATGACCGGGTTGGAGGCGGCCTCGATGTGCAGGCGGACCTGCTCGCCGCCCTGGGCGGGGGCGGCGAGGCGGACCCATTGGTTGCGGGGGTTGAGACCCTTCACCGGGGTGCCGTCGGGGCGGTAGACCAGGCCCTCGCACTGGAAACCCGGGCCGCTGTCGTTGAACCCCAGGTCGAGCAGGGCCTCCACGGTCCTGCCCGCCCACCGCGGCGGGATGGTGCCGGTGACCGTGAACCAGCTCGTCCCCCACGGCGCGCCCCACGCGTCGCCGGGCGCGATCGGCCCCGGCGTCGCCGCGAGCCCCTCGGCCACCGGCACCGGCTCGCCCGGCGCGTGCCAGACGGCCACCTCCAGGGGCACGGATTCGGGGTACACGGCTGGGCGGACACGCTCGTCCAGCACCCGCCTGAGCCTGGCCTCGACCAGGTTGCGGTCATCATGCATCAGCGAACTCCCTAGCAAAGGTGACAAATCAGCCTTTAGCACGTTAGGGGTGCTGATCGCGACCAGGCAACGCCGGTCCGACCGGCGCGACGCCGGTCCGGCCGGCACGCCGGTGACCCTCCGTCGGCCTGGCGGAGATCGAGCGTCGTTCGCGCCGGATCGGAGCGCGGGCCGAGCGGCGAGTCGGCAACGCTCATGGCGACGCTCATGTGGAAACGGGTGTGCGACTTTTCTCTCACTCGGATATAACGCGATTTCTTTAATTTGGGCCTCGCTTTTCTCTCGCGTTCTCCTTACGATCACATCGGCCAATCAAGATCGACGGGAGGATCGCGCATGACGATCGAGATCAAGAAGGTCGAAGAAGTCGAGACCACCGGAAACAGCAATAGCTGCTGACCGCCCGCATGGCCTCCTGCGGACACCCACCCGCAGGAGGCCGCCTCCGGACCGCCCGGGAGTCTTTTCATGCCGAGGATTCAAGTGAATCCGGCCTTTCCTCTTTTCATTGACGAGGCGCGCGAACAGGTGCGCCTCGGCGATTTCCCGCCGACCGCCCAACTGCTGGAGCCCGCCCCGCCGCCGCTGCGCCGCCTGATCCGGTTGTGCGCGCGGGCCCCCGTCGAGCAGAGCGACCTGTACGCGCTCATCGGCGACGTGCCCCCCGAGGCCATCGACGCGGCCGTCGGCCAGTTGCGGGCCGCCCGGATCCTGGTCACCGGCGACGAGCTGGACGAGCTTACCGCCGACGCCGGCCGGTCCAGGTTCGCCCTGTGGTTGTCGATGTTCCATCCGGCCGGCCGGGCCTCCGCCGCGCTCGCGGACCTGGCCGGCAGCCACGTCGCGGTGCTCGGCGCCGGCGCGGTCGGCGGCCACGTCGCCCTCCAGCTCGCCACCTCCGGCGTGGGCCGGCTGACCCTGCTCGACGACGACCGGGTGGAGCTCAGCAACCTGCACCGCCAGCACCTCTACACCGTGCGCGACCTCGGCGCGCCCAAGACCGCGGCCGCCACCCGTACCCTGCTCGACCACTGCCCCGAGCTGAAGGTCCGGCAGGTCGAGCGGCGCATCACCGGCCCCGAGGACGTGGTCACGGACGCCGACCTGGTGGTGAACACCGTGGACACGCCGCAGCCGCACATCCGCCGCTGGGTCAACCTGGCCTGCGTCCAGGCGGGCACCCCGTTCGTCACCGGTGGTTTCAACCAGCACACCGGCCTGCTCGGGCCGCTCGTGGTGCCCGGCAAGACCGGCTGCCTGGCCTGCCAGGAACGCGCCCTGGCCGGGCGGTACGACGCGGCCGAGCTGCCGGTCGCCGACAACGCGGGCCGGATCATCCCGTCGTTCGGCCCGCTGTGCGGCGTCGTGTCCGGCATGCTCGCCTCCGAGGTGATCCGCTACCTGACCGGCACCGGCGCGCCCGCGATCGAGGGCCGGAGCGTCTGGCTGGACCTGCTCACCCTCACCACCACGGCCTGGGAGTACGACCGGCTGCCCGGTTGCGAGGTCTGCGGGTGAAGACCGACCTGTCCTTCCTCAGCGTGGTCGCCGACGGCCCCGACGACTACGTGATCGGCAACGGCGAGACGTTCGTCAACGTGCCGGGAGTGGCGGCGGCCGTGGTCGCGGCGCTCGACGGCACCAGGAGCGCCGAGGAGGCCCGCGCGCGGGTGCTGGCCGAACGGGGCGTGGACGTGGACGTCGCCGGGTTCGTCACCGGGCTGGAGGGGGCGGGCCTGCTGCGCCGCCCGGAACGCCCGCCGAACCTGTGGGACCGGATCCGCCCCCGGCACGTCGCCTGGTTCTTCTCCAGGCCCGCCGACCTGGCGCTGCTGCTCCTGACCGCGGGCGCGGTGGCCGCCGCGCTGGCCGAGCCGGGCGTCCTGCCGAACCCGTCCGCGCTCGTGTGGTCCGACGGCCTCACCTTCACGCTGGCGTTCCTGGCAGGCTCGTGGCTCCTGGTGCTGGTGCACGAGCTCGGCCACATCGCCGCCGCCAGGTCCCTGGGCGTGCGCGCCGAGCTGTCGCTCGGCACCCGCCTGCACTTCCTCGTCGTGCAGACCAGGATGACCGGCATCTGGGCCGTCCCCAGGCGGGCGCGGTACCGGGCCCACCTGGCGGGCATGCGGGTCGACTGGTTCCTCCTCTGCGCGGGCGTCTGCCTCCTGTACGCCGCCGACCTGCCCCTGGTGCGGCTGGTCACGCTCATCTGCCTGTCGCAGATCGCCTGGCAGTTCCTGTTCTTCATGCGCACCGACGTCTACTACGCCTTCGCCAACGCCGGCGGGAACAAGAACCTCATGGCCGACGCGCAGGCGTACCTCAGGGGCGCGCCGGCGGGCCGGGTCCGCCGCAGCGTCCGCGTCTACGCCTGGTTCGTGGTGGCCGGGCGGGTGCTCGGCCTGGCCTTCTTCGCCCTCTACACGGTGCCGATCACGGTCGCGGTGGGCAGGCAGGCGCTGGCGGAGCCGCCCGGCTGGCAGCCCGTGGCCACGCTGGCCCTGGTGGCCGCCGGCTGGCTGCTCTATCTGGGCCTGCTCGGCCGCCGCCTGATCAGCTCAGCAAGGAGTGCAGCGCGTCGCCGAACTCGGCGGGACTCCTGAGATAGCCCACGTAGTCGCCCGGCACCTCCACGACCTCGGCGCCGACGTGCTCGGCGACGGCCACGGTGCAGCGGTGCATCAGCGCGCCCCGGGTGTCCGCGCCGTGCGCCAGCACCAGCGGGGCGCCGCGCAGCGCCGCGGCGTCGGGGACGAACCGGCCGAACGACCGTACCTCGTAGCGCAGGCTCGTCTCCATGTTGCTGTTCATCCTGGTCAGCATGTCGCGGACCCAGGCCGGCAGCGCGGGATTGGGGCCGGGCGGCGGGGCCACGCCGGTCTCGTCGCCGAGCCTGCGCATCGCGGGGCCGGTGCCCTCGCGCTCGCCGAGGTCCACCACCTCCTGCGCCAGTGTCCGCCAGCGGGCGGCGTCGGGCAGCAGGTCGAACGCCGGCGGCTCGTGCGCGACCAGGCGCCGCACCCGCTCGGGATGGCGGGCCAGCAGGTCCAGGCCGATCAGGGCGCCCGAATGGCTGGCGAACACGTAGCCGGGCGCGTCCACCTCGCTGAGCAGCCGGAAGGCGTCGTCGGCGTGCTCCTCGACGCGCTGCTCCGCCGGCGGCCCGGTCAGCGGGCTGCGGGTGGCCGCGCGCCGGTCGTAGGTGATGACCGTGTAGCGGCCGGAAAGTGCTTCGGCCAGCGGTCCCGCCATTGCCGCGTCCGCGCCGCCGCCCAGAATGGCGAGCAGCGCGGGCCCTGATCCGCGTACCTCGTAGTAAAGCTCCGCGCCGGGAACCTTCAGCATTCCAGTGTCCATTGCAGTGATGTTATCCAGGCCCCGCCCGGCCGTTCCCGTGACTCTTTCGATTGACGTTGTCCGGGTAAATGCGGCCGGCCGGTTGAATGCCGCGCCGGACGCTTCGGAGAATGGCCGCCCTCTTTCGCCGGGGCGGCCGGCCCGGCGCGGCGGCTCCGGCCGCCCCTGGGCTCCGGCCCGTGGCGGATTCACGACAAGTCGGGATCTAGCCACCGCAACCTCATAGACAGTGGCAGCTCAGGACGGCTTAGGTAAGCGGTACTCGTGCTTACCGATTGTCTGGAGGTCGTTCATGCTGCGTGGATCAGGGCGTCGGGGGCGGGGGCGGCGGGGGACGGTGACGGCCGCCACGGTGGCCGTCACCGCCTCGCTGCTCGCGGCCCCTGCCGCGCAGGCGACCACCGCACCGCCCGCGACGTTCACCGCCGGGGCGGCGAGCGATGAGATCACCCTCATCACCGGTGACCAGGTGCGGATCCAGGCCGTCGACGGCGGGCACCACACCGTCACGGTCACTCCGGCGCCCCGGGCGGACGGCTTCGTGCCGACGTTCCAGGTGCTGGAGAGCGGCGACGGCGTGAGCGTCATCCCCGACGACGTCGCCACCCTGGTGCCGGGGCGGCTCGACACCGAGCTGTTCAACGTGACGGCGCTGGCCGAGCAGGGCTACGGCGCCGCCATCCCGCTGATCCTCACCTACGCCGGGAACACGCCCAAGGCCGCGCTCCCGTCCGTCAAGCAGGTCCGCACGCTGGAGAGCATCGGCGGCGCGGGGGTGACGGTGGCCGCCGCGGACGCGGCGTCGTTCGGCGCCGAGCTGACCAGGCTGGCCGCCCCGCAGGCGCGCGCGGCCGGCCCGCTGGCGGGCGTGTCGAAGATCTGGCTCGACCGCAAGGTGGAGCCCGTGCTGGAGGAGAGCGTGCCGCGGATCGGCGCGCCCGAGGCGTGGGCGGCCGGCTTCGACGGCACGGGCACGACCGTGGCGGTGCTCGACACCGGCGTGGACGCCACGCACCCCGACCTCACCGGCAAGGTCGCCGGTCAGCGCGACTTCACCGGCGAGAACGTCGCGGGCGACCCGCACGGCCACGGCACCCACGTGGCGAGCACGATCGCCGGAGCCGGTTCGCCGGGCGGCGGCAAGGGCGTCGCGCCGGGCGCGAGGCTGCTCAACGGCCGCGTTCTGGCCGGCGACGGCTACGGCCAGCTTTCCTGGATCATCGACGGCATGGAGTGGGCGGCGGGCGAGGAGCACGCCGACGTCGTCAACATGAGCCTCGGCGACAACGTCGCGGGCGGCCCGCTCACCTCGGCGGTCACCCGGCTCACCCAGCAGTACGGGACCCTGTTCGTGGTCGCGGCCGGCAACGACGGTTGCGACCAGTGCGTCGGCACCCCCGGCGACGCCCCCGAGGCGCTGACCGTCGGCGCGGTGGACAAGCAGGACGGGCTCGCCGTCTTCTCCAGCAGGGGCCCGATCGTGGCGGACGAGGCCGTCAAGCCCGACGTCACCGCGCCCGGCGTGGCCATCAACGCCGCCAAGGCGGGCGGCGGCCACGTCGCGATGTCCGGTACGTCCATGGCCACCCCGCACGTCGCGGGCGCGGCGGCGCTGCTGCGCCAGGCCCGCCCCGGCATCACCGGCGCGGAGCTGAAGTCGCTGCTGATGGCCGGCGCCAAGCCGGGCCAGGACATCGCGGTGGACGCGCAGGGCGCGGGCCGGATCGACGTGGCCGCCGCGCTCAAGGGCTCGGTCGTCGCCACGCTGGGCTCGCTCACCTTCGGCAAGCTCGTCAGGAACGACGAGAAGAGCCTCACGATCGGCTATCACAACCTCGGCCAGGCGCCCGCCGAGCTGGCTCTGGCGAGCGGCGCCGGCTTCACCGTCGAGCCCGCCACGCTGACGATCCCGGCCGGGGGCACGGCCGAGGCCAGGGTCACCCTCAAGGCCGCCGAGCCCGGCCGCCTGCGCGAGGAGCTGACGGCCACCGTCGCGGGCGGCCCGGCCGTGCGCACGCTGCTGACCGCCGGCGTCGACGACAAGCGCGTCGAGCTGCGGGTCCGCGGCATCGCCAGGGACGGCCGGCCCGGCCGCGGCGGCTTCACCGTGCTGAACCTCGACGAGGGCACCCTGGTCGGCCGCGTGCTGCCGGGCGACCCGGCGCAGCCGTGCACCGAGCAGAAGTACGGCAGCGGCACCTGCCTGCTCGTCCACCCCGGCACCTACTCCGTGCTCGGCCACCTCTTCACCATGCCCGCCACGCAGGACAGCACCACCGGCGGCAAGCCGCTCAACGAGAGCCTGCTGGGCGACCCGGAGATCACGATCACCGAGGACACCGAGGTGGTGCTGGACGCCCGCAAGGCCGTCGAGGTCAAGATCGAGACCCCGGACCACAAGACCAAGCGGAACACCGGCGCCGCCGCCGCCCTCATGTGGTACCGCGCCGGCGAGCAGGGCACCGCGCTGCGCGGCGGCACCACGATCTCGCCCGGCGGGCAGGTCGAGGAGCGGCTGTTCGTCCAGCCGACCAGGAAGGTCACCAAGGGCACGTTCGTCGTCGCCACCCGCTGGCGGCTGAAGGCCCCCGACATCGCCTTCGCCACGCTCGGCCTGGAACTGGAGCCGGAGTACGTCGATCCGGTCTCCTTCAGCGACTTCGCCACGGAGTATCCGCGCCTGGACGGCACCCGGCTGCTGCCGGCCGCCGACGCCGGCCGGGGCAGCGCGGCGGAGATCAAGGCGAAGGACCTGCGGGGCAGGCTGGCCGTCATCCGCCGCACCGCGGGCGTGCCGGTCTCGGCCCAGGCCAACGCCGCCGCGGCGGCCGGGGCCGCGATGGTGGCCGTCTACAGCGACCAGCCGGGCGCCGACGTCACCACGGGCGGGAGCGCGGTCAAGCTGGCCGTCCCGACCGTGCGCCTGTCGCACGAGCAGGGGCTGAAGCTGGTCGAGCGGCTGCGCCGCCTGCCGGTGCCGATCCTGGCCAAGGGCATCGTGGCCAGCCCGTACGTCTACGACCTGTACCTGCGCGAGAAGGGCCGGGTACGCGACTCCCTCACCTACGTGGTCAGGGCGAAGTCGCAGGCCAAGATCGAGACCGGCTACCACAGCCAGCTCTCCGACGACGTGACGGTCAACGAGTCCCGCTTCGTCTTCGAGCCGTGGGACACCCTGTCGATCTCCACGAACCTCCCCATGGCCAAGGCGCCGCGGACCCGGGTCGACTACGTCACCCCGGACCCCGACCTGCGGTGGAGCTCGTCGGCGATCACTCCGGAGCGCTCCTACAACAACATGTGGCCGCACCAGGACACGCCGCGCATCGCGATGGCGTCGCCGGACTTCCGGCCGTACGAGGCGGGGGAGCGGGTCAGCAGGACGCTGTTCAAGCAGCCGCTGCTGCCCGGCATCAATCCGCGCAACCCGCTGCGCAGGGAGGGCGACCGGCTGCGCGTGTCGATGCAGGGCTTCGTGGACGCCGACCGCAACTACGGCGACGCCTACACCAGCGACTTCGAGCACGGGCTGAAGACCGACTTCCGGCTCTACCAGGACGACACGCTGCTCTGGCAGACGAACTACCTGCCCGCCGGGGCGGGCACGGCTGCGCCGGAGCGGGCGACGTACCGGATCGAGTACGACGTGGCGAACGAGGCCGCGTGGGCGCGGTTGTCCACCCGGACCAGGGGCGTGTGGACGTTCCCCTCGGAGCGGGCCGCGGAGACGACGGTGATCCCGCTGCTGCTGGCCACGTTCGACGCGCCGGTGGACCTGAAGAACCAGGCCGGCTCGCGCAAGCTGGGCCTGTCCCTCTACCACCAGGAGGGCTCGCGGGGCAGCGCGATCAAGGACGTGTCGCTGGAGGTGTCCTACGACGACGGCGCCGTCTGGAAGCCGGCCCGCCTGCGGAACAAGGGCGGCGGGTCCTACGAGACGACGCTCGGCCGGTCGCCGTCCGGTTACGTCTCGCTGCGGCTGCGGGCCTCCGACGTCGAAGGCGCCACCCTGACGCAGGAGGTGATCCGCGCCTACGCCGTGCGCTGAACGGCGGCGGGCGTGGCGCGGGTGAGCAGGACCTGCGCCACACTCGCCTTCAGCAGGGCGGCCATCCGCACGACCGGGACCAGCGTCAGCGCGAACAGCAGGCCGGCCACGGTGTAGAAGCCCACGAACAGCACGTCGTCGTCGCCGATCCCCAAGAGCGCGGGCAGGGAGACCTCGGAGCCGGGGATGGCGGCGACGGCCCAGCCGTAGAGGGGGAAGGTCAGACCGGCCACGGCGCCCGCCCACCACACGGTCACCAGGACGAAGGAGGCCACCGCGAACGGGAAGGCGATGATCCCGTGCAGCAGGTCCATGACGGCCTGGCCGCTGGTCAGCGGGTTCATGACACGGCGGAACCAGCTCGCGCCGGCGGGGGCACGGGTGTAGCCGGGGTGGCCGACCGGGTAGCCGAGCACGCCGGGGAGCATGACGCGCTCGATGTCGGCGAGATTTCTGGCCAGCGCGGCGGTCGCGGCGAGGATCGGCAGGCCGACGAAGGCGACGGCGCTGCCGAGGCCCGCGGCGACGCCGCCGACGACGGCGGCGAAGAGAATGACCGCCGCCGGGAAGCCGAGCAGGACGTAGCGGGTGTCGGTGAAGAGGCGACGCTGGAGGGATCTCATGCCCACGACGCTACGAGCCTTGAAGTCGCCGAACGACCCTGCCCACAGCCGTCTCCATGGTAGGGACAGCCCTACCGGACGAAGCCCCGGTCCGACCGGTCACGCCGGAAGGCGTCCAGGCGGGCGAAGTCGAGATCGTGGGTGGAGACGGGCGCGTCGGGCGGGCCGGTGAAGAAGCCGGTGTGGGTCTCGGGGCAGGGATTGGCCAGGCCCGTCACCCCGGCGCACGGATGGCCGTGGTAGGTCGTCTCGTGGTGCCAGTCGCTCACCGCCACGTACGTCATGAACTCGTACGCCCGCGCCACGCTCATGTGCTGCCATAACGCGCGGGCCGGCGCCGGGCCGTCCCACCGGGTGACGGAGAAGGCCGGCACGAGGACCGCGTCGAGGCCGTCGCGCCCGGCCAGGCTCGCCGAATACCACAGGTCCGCGCAGAGCAGCACGTGCAGCCGCCGCCCGTGCAGCTCGAACCCCGGGCTCGGCAGCCCCGCGACGATGCCGGAGCGCAGTTCGAGGCCGTAGGGGTGGACCTTGTCGTACTCGGCCAGCAGCGTGCCCGCCGCGTCGTACACCGCGCCCCGGTTGACCGCGCCGTCGTAGTGCGAGCCGCCGACGACCGCCATCCCGGAGCCCTCGGCCAGGGCGCGGACCCGGGCCAGGTAGTCGGGGCGGGACAGGCGGGAGCCGGCCAGCTCGGGCAGGAGCATGACCTCGCCCGTCCGCCCGGGGACGAGCTCCTCGATCGCGTCGAAGTTGGCGTGACCGTCGGGGGACCAGCGAGGGGGCTGAACCAGGAGGATCTTCACTCTTCCTACTGTGGCCGATGGGCGGCACGGACCGCGGTCAGGTCCGCTGTCCGCCGCCCGGGATGGCGGCGAGCAGCTCGCGGGTGTAGTCGTCCGACGGCCGGTCGAAGATCTCCTCCGCCGTGCCGCTCTCCACGATCCGGCCCTCCCGCATGACGTGCACCGTGTGCGAGATCATCCGTACCACGGCCAGGTCGTGGCTGATGAACAGGTAGCTGAGGCCGAGCTCCCGCTGCAGCCCGGCGAGCAGCTCCAGGATCTGCGCCTGCACGAGCACGTCGAGCGCGGAGACGGCCTCGTCGAGCACGACCAGCTCGGGCGAGAGGGCCAGGGCCCTGGCGATGGCCACCCGCTGGCGCTGGCCGCCGGACAACTCGTGCGGCAGCCGCTCGGCCAGCGACGCGGGCAGCGCCACCTTCTCCAGCAGCTCGGCCACCGTCTTCGCGCGCTCGGCCGCGGTGCCGGCGCGGTGCACGCGCAGCGGCTCGGCGATCGACTTGCCGACCGTGTAGCGCGGGTCGAGCGAGGCGTACGGGTTCTGGAAGACCGGCTGCACCCGCCGGCGGAACGCGAACAACTCCCGCCGCCCCAGCGCGGCCAGGTCGGTGCCGTCGAAGCGGATGCCGCCCGACGTGGGGTCGTCCAGACCGAGCAGCAGGTTCGCGGTGGTCGACTTGCCCGAGCCCGACTCGCCCACGATCGACACGGTACGCCCGCGCGGCACGCTGAACGACACCCCGTCCACCGCCGTGAACTCCTCGCCCGTCCCCCTGATCGGGAACACCTTGCGCAGGTTCTCGACCACCACCAGGTCACCGGCCGCCCGGGGCGGCTCGCTGACCCGGACCGACGACAGGCTCGGCACCGCCCGCAGCAGCCGCCGGGTGTACTCGTGGCCGGGCTCGGCCAGGATGCGGGCGGCCGGCCCCGTCTCGACGATCTCCCCCTGGTACATCACGGCCACCATGTCGGCCCGCTCGGCCGCCAGCGCCAGGTCGTGGGTGATGAGGAAGACGGCCGTGCCCATCTCGGCGGTGAGCTGCCCGAGCTGGTCGAGGATGCGCCGCTGCACGGTCACGTCCAGCGCGGAGGTCGGCTCGTCGGCGATGAGCAGCTTCGGCCGGCAGGCCAGGCCCATGGCGATGAGCGCGCGCTGCCGCATGCCGCCGGAGAACTCGTGCGGATACTGCCCGGCCCGCCGCTCCGGGTCCGGGATGCCCACCATGTCCAGCAGTTCGGTCACGCGGGCGCGGGCCGCCCGGCCGGCGGCCACCCCGTGCACCTCCAGGGCCTCGGCGATCTGGTCGCCGATGCGCATGAGCGGGTTGAGGTTCGACATCGGGTCCTGCGGGACCAGCCCGATGCCCGCGCCGCGGATCGCGGTCATCTCCCGCCGGCTCGCCTTGGCCAGGTCACGGCCGTCGAACAGCACCTCGCCGCCGGTGATGCGGCCGTTGTCGGGCAGCAGCCGGTTGACCGCGGCGGCGGTGGTCGACTTGCCCGACCCGGACTCGCCGACGACCGCCACGGTCTGGCCCGGCATGATCCGCATCGAGACGTTCTTGACGACGGTGACGTCCTGCCGGCGGGTGCGGAAGGCGACCGAGAGGTCCCGGATCTCCAGAAGGGGGTTCATGCGGTCCTCGATCGTTGCGTGGTGACCTGCAGCAGGTCGTGCCAGAGGGCGTCGGTGGACGCCGGGGTCCCGGTGACCAGGAGCCGGTTGCTGGCCAGGACCAGGGAGATGTCGCGGCGCGGCACGAACCCGATCGCGCAGCCCACGTAGCCGGGGTGGCCGAGCACGGTGACCGTCTCGTCCCCGAGGGTGAGGTCGTAGCGGCGGAAACCGAGCGCCTGCCCGGCGTCGGGGCCCGGGGCGAAGAACTCGCGCGCGACCTCGGGCCGCCACAGCCGGTCGTACTCCTCGTAACGGGACATCGCGGCGCAGTACTTCAGCAGGTCGGGCACGGTCGAGAAGAGCCCGGCGTGCCCCGACACGCCGTCCATCGCGTGGAAGGCGTTGCCGTCGGCGACCTGGCCGGTGACCGGCTCCAGGCGCCAGCGGGCGAAGTCGCCGCTGCGGTAGGGCACCGGGTACGGCCTGCCGGTGTCGAGCATGGTCATCTCGACGCGGTCGTCCAGCGCGCTGGTGGCGACCTCCGCGCCGGTCGGGCGGGCGTACGTGGTCGAGGTGAGCCCGAGCGGCCTGGTGACCAGCTCGGCCACGGCGCGGTCCAGCCGCGATCCCGTGACGGCCGCGACGACCTGACCCAGGAGGATGAAGCCGAGGTCGGAGTAGTGCCGCGCGCGGCCGGGACGGTACCGCGGCGGCGGCATGCCCGCCTTGACGTAGAGCGGCCACCACTCCCACAGGCCGCCCCGGTGCAGAAGCAGGTCGCGGACGGTGATCGCCTCATAGGAGCGCGTCAGGTACGTGCGCAGCGGCGCGTCCAGGTCCACCAGGCGGTCGGACACCAGGCGGATGAGCGCCGTCGTGGTGGCCACGACCTTGGTGACCGAGGCCAGGTCGTGGTGGGTGTCCAGGGTCATCGGCGCCTCGCCGGCCCGCACGCCGTCCGCCCAGCGCACGCTCCGGTGACCGGCCACCTCGGTGAGATCGAACTCCGGGGTGCGCGCGGCCATGACGATCCCGGCCGGCGGCTCCACCCGCGCGGCCGGCTCGGCCGGCTCGGCCTGCTGGGCCTGCGTCATCGGGTCAGCACCAGCGCGCTCGGCGGCTCGGCGACCGGCGCGGGCAGGACGAGCGGCCCGGCGCCCGGGGTGAGCGTGCCGAGCACGCGGGCGGCGGCTGCGCCCGTCCCGCCGGTCACGGTGCCCGGCAGGCCGTGCGCGGTCAGCCAGCCGATCAGGGCGAACGCGATCGCCTCCTTGTCGTCGGCGGGCGCGCCGTAGTCGTCCGACGGCGTCACCGCCACGCCGGGCAGCGCCTCCCGCAGCCCGCGCATGATCACCGGGTTGCGGGTGCCGCCGCCCGAGACGACGAGCGTGCCCACGCCGGCGGCCAGCACGTCGGTGGCGACCGTGCGCACGGTCAGCTCGGCGAGCGTCGCCACCAGGTCGGCGTCGGAGATCGTCCCGTCCATGCCAGCCCCGGTGCCGCCGTTCTGGCGGGCCGCCGCGACGGCCGACTCCACGTAGGCCAGGTGGAACAGCTCCTTGCCGGTGCTCTTCGGCGCGGCCAGCCCGTAGTAGGGCTCGTCCAGCAGCACCGCCAGCAGCCGCTCGTCCACCCGCCCGGACGCCGCGATGGCCGCGCCCTCGTCGAACCCCAGATCGTTCAGCCCGCGGCTGGTCACCACGGCGTCGATCAGCGCGTTCGCCGGCCCGATGTCATAGGCGAACAGCTCACCGTCGCGCATCACGGTCATGTTCGCGATGCCGCCCAGGTTGAGCGCCGCCGCGCCGCCCTCGCGGGCCCCCAGCAACATCCCGTCCAGCACCGACACCAGCGGAGCCCCGTGCCCGCCCGCCGTGATGTCCCTGATGCGCACGTCCGACAACACGGGCACGCCGGTCCGCTCCGCGATCCACGCGGGCTGGCCGATCTGCAGCGTCCCGAGCGCGTGCGCGCCCTCCACCCAGTGGAAGACCGTCTGCCCGTGCGACACGATCAGGTCCACGGGCCCGCCCAGCGAGATCGCCGCGGCCGCCGCGGCGGCGAAGCTCTGCCCGATGAGCGTGTCGAGCTCGCACACCTCCGCCAGCGTGGTCGGCGCGGGCGGCAGCGCCGCGACGAGCCGCGCGCGCAGCTCCGGCGGGTACGGCGTGCTCGCGGTGTAGCCGACCCGCCCTTCCAGCACGCCCCCGGCCAGGGCGAAGTCCACCGCGGCCACGTCGATCCCGTCGTGCGACGTGCCGGAGATCATTCCGAGAACTCTCATGCCTGCTCCCCCAGAGCTGTGCGCAGCCGCCCGCCGGCTCCGGCCAGTCGTGCCGCGGCCTCCTGCGGCGACAGGTCGAAGCGCGAGGCGACGACCGCCTGCTTGACGTTGAATCCGTTCCGGCGCAACACGGCCAGGGCCTGGTCGCGCTCGGTCCCGGTGATCGTGCGCACGATGCGGACGGCCCGCTCGCGCAGCTTGCCGTTGCTGGCCTTCACGTCGACCATCAGGTTCCCGTACGTCTTGCCGAGCCGGACCATGACGATCGTCGAGAACATGTTGAGCACGAGCTTCTGCGCCGTGCCCGCTTTGAGCCTGGTCGAGCCGCTGATCACCTCGGGCCCGACGAGCACCTCGATGGCGTGCTCGGCCACCTCGCTCAGCGGGGCGCCCGCGTTGCACGACAACCCCACGGTCAGCGCGCCGCGCTCGCGGGCCCGCCGCACGGCGGCCACCACGTACGGCGTGCGCCCGCTGGACGCGATGCCCACCACGGTGTCGAGCGGGCCGATCCCGGCCCCGTCGACGGCCGCGATGCCGGCCGCCTCGTCGTCCTCCGCGCCTTCGCACGGCGACACGATGGCGCTCGCGCCGCCGGCGATGACGGCGAAGACCTGCTCGGGCGGCGTGCCGAAGGTCGGCGGGCACTCGGAGGCGTCCAGCACGCCGAGCCGCCCCGGCGTGCCGGCGCCGAGGTAGACCAGCCGGCCGCCGGTGCGCATGCGCGCGGCCGTGGCCTCGATCGCCGCGGTGATCTGCGGCAGCGCCGCGCCCACCGCGCCGGGCACCGTGGCGTCGGCCGCGTTCATGGTCGCGGCCAGCTCGCCCACGCTCATGGTGTCGATCCCGGCGAAGCGGGGATCGGCCGATTCTGTGGTCAGTTCTGAGAGATTCACCGCTTGCCTCGGTTTCGCGGGTCGAGAGTGTCACGCAGGCCGTCGCCGAGCAGGTTCAGTCCCACCACCAGGAGCACGACGACGGCGCCGGGTGCGATCAGCGTCCACGGGGCCACGAAGACCAGGCTGCGCGCCTCGAAGATCATCGAGCCGAGCGACGGCGCGGGGGGCGGGGTGCCCAGGCCGAGGAAGCTCAGCGAGGCCTCGGTCAGCACCGCCCACGACAGGGACAGCGCCACCTGGACGACGATGATCGAGGTGATGTTCGGCAGGACGTGGCGGAGCATGATCTGCCAGCGGCTCTGGCCGGTGGAGACGGCCGCTCTGACGTACTCGATCTCCCTGAGCGACAACACCGGCCCCCGGGTGACGCGGATGAAGATGGGGACGTACACGACGGCGATGGCGACGGCGATGGTGAACCAGTTGCGGTCCAGCACCGACGCCAGCGACAGCGCCAGCAGCAGCGGCGGGAAGGCGAACAACACGTTCGTCACCCCGCCGATCGCGCCGTCGGCGAAGCCGCGGTAGAAGCCGGACACGAGGCCGCCGAGCGTGCCGACCACGGTCGCGAACGCCACCGCGACGATCGCGATGAGCGCCGAGTTGCCCACCCCCGCAGCCACCCGCGAGAAGACGTCCCGGCCGAACTGGTCGGTGCCGAACAGGTGCTCGCCCGACGGCGGCAGGAACCGCGACGGCGGATGCTGGGCGATCGGGTCGTAGGGCAGCAGCCCGAAGAAGGACGACACGGCGACCACGGCCAGCAGCACGAGGATCACCGAGCCGGCCAGCCCGCTGGGGCTGCGCCGCAGCAGCGCGGTCATGAGGCCCCCACCCGCGGGTCGATCACCCGGTAGAGCAGGTCGGTCAGCAGGTTGACCAGCACGAACGCCAGCGCGATGACCAGCACCGTGCTCTGGACGACCGCGTACTCCTTCTGCTGGATGCCCAGGAGCACCTGCCGGCCGATGCCGGGCACGGAGAAGATCTGCTCGACCACGACGGCGCCGCCGAGCAGGTAGCCGAACTGCAGGCCCGTCATGGTCACGATCGGCACGAGCGCGTTGCCGAGCACGTGCCGGACCTGCAGCCGCCGCTCCGGCACGCCCTTGGCGCGGGCGGTGCGGACGAAGTCGTTCGAGCGCACCTCGAGCACCGCCGTGCGGGTGGTGCGCAGGATCGGCGCCGCGATGCCGAAGCCCAGCACCAGCGCGGGCAGGAGCATCTGTTCGAGGTTGAGCAGCGGATCCGCGAAGAGGGTGGCGAAGCCCTGGCCGTTCGGGTTGAACCCGAAGGACGCCGCGAAGATCGACAGCAGCGTGGTGGCCAGCAGGAAGGCCGGGATCGACAACCCCGCCAGGCTCACGACCTGGCCGACGGCGTCCCTGGGGGAGTTGGCCTTCGAGGCCGACACCATGCCGAGCGGCACGCCGATCAGCAGCGCCAGCACGATCGAGAGCACCGCCAGCTCGAACGTCACCGGCAGCGACTGCAACGTCAGGTCCAGGACGCTCTGCTGGGCCCGCGCCGAGTAGCCGAAGTTGCCGGTGAACATGTTGCCAAGCCACGAGAAGAACTGCGTGACCAGCGGCTGGTCGAGGCCGTAGTAACGCTCCAGGGCCAGCTGCTGCGCCGGGGTGAGGGCCGCGGCCTCGGTGCCCAGCCCGGCCGTGATCTGGTTACCGGGAATGGCCCGGAGCATGACGAACACGAACACGGCCACCCCGAACAGGGTGCCGATCGTGGCCGCCACGCGCCGGGCCACGCGGTTGCGGACGAGTGCGCGCATCAGCCGACGGACGTGGTCCGCAGGTACTGCAGCGAGCCGCTGGCCATCGGCGTGAAGCCGCGCACGTCGGACGTCGTGGCGGTGTAGGTGAAGCCGGCGAACAGCCAGATCCAGGCGGCGTTGTTCTCCAGCTCGTCCGACACCTTGCCGTAGATCGCCTTGCGGGCGGCCGGGTCGGTCGTCGCCTTGCCCTCGGCGAACAGCTTGTCCAGCTCAGGGGAGCTGTAGCCGGCCACCTTGTTCAGGTTGCCCTTGCTGGTGAAGTAGCGGGCGTAGGAGCCGTCGGGCTCGGGACGGCCGCCGTTCAGCGCCACGGCGGCCTCGAAGTCGGCCGCCACCCAGCGGTCGACGAACGCGCCCGACTCCAGCACCTCCAGGTCCAGGTTGATCTTGGCCTCGGCGAGCTGCGCCTTGAGGTTCTGGGCCTCGTTGACGGAGGTGGCGTACTCGCCCTGAGAGACGATGGCCTTGATCGTCACTCCGCCGGACTTGCCCGCCTTGCCGAGGTACTCGGCGGCCTTGGCCAGGTCGCGGGCCGGGCAGGGCCGGCTGTTCGGGTCGGACTTGAACGCCGGGGCGGTGATCGGCCCGGTCACCTCGCCCTCACCGAGCGCCGCCGTGTCGAGCACCTGCTTGCGGTCGATCGCGCACTGGACGGCCAGGCGCACGTTGACGTCCTTGAGGTCGCCCTTCTGCGCGTTGAGCTGGAGGGCGTGGTAGTTGAGCTGCGGCGTCTTGGCGACGGTGATCGTGCCGCCGCCCTGCGCGGTCTGGGCCACCAGCGGGTCGTTGAAGACCGCGAGCTGCACGTTGCCCGACTGCATCGCCGAGACGATCGACGACTCGTCGGGGATCACGCGGAACTCGACCGTGCTCACCTTGGGCTTCTCCGCACCCCAGTACTTGTCGTTCTTGACCAGCGTGATCGACTGGCTGGGCACGCGCTTGCTCAGGGTGAACGGTCCCGTCCCGTTGGGCGTGGTGTTCAGCTTCTCCTCGGTGTCGGCGGAGGAGAGCATCGCCATGTTGACCGTGGCCAGGTTCGCGGGCAGCGCGGCGTCGGCGCCGGTCAGCTCCAGCACGACGGTGCCCGGGTCGGGCGCCTCGACGGACTTCACCGCCGACAGCGACGCCCTGGCGACGGCCGCGGTCTTCTCATCCATGATCTTGCCGAGCGACGCCTTGACGTCCTCGGAGTCGAACGCGCTGCCGTCGGCGAAGGTCACGCCCTGACGGAGCTTCAATGTGAGACTCTTGCCGTCCGCGGCGCTCTCCCAGGATTCGGCCAGTCCCGGGACGACGTTGAGGTCCTTGTCGAACTCGGTGAGCGTGCCGTACAGGTTCTGCAGCACGTTGACGGCCTGGAACTGGGTGGCCTTCCACGGGAAAAGGGTGTCGGGGTCGGACGTCACGCCGACCACCAGGCCCTTGGCAGCGGCCGCGCCGGTGCTCGTGGCGGGGCCGGAGGAGGACGAACAGCTGGTCAAAGCGATGGACAGCGCCGCGGCGAGGCCGATCGCGGAGAACGCGCCACGGCGCATGTGGTCTCCCTGGGGCAGTAGGTCATAAAATTACGCAGACCATACCATCAGGGTACTTATTTTCCTTCACGCGGGATGGGTGAAACGATGGGCGAAGACGCGGAGACCGTGCTGATCCGCATCCGCGCGGCCGTGCCGGCGCTGCGGCCTTCCGAGCGGCGCATCGCCGAGGAGTTCACCCGCGATCCGGCGGCCGCGGCGAACCTGTCGATCGCCGAGCTGGCCGCCCGCTGCGCGACCTCCACGACCTCCGTGGTGCGGTTCTACCAGCGCATGGGCTACGCCCACTACAAGGACTTCAGGATCGACCTGACCAGGGCGGTGGCCAGGGAAGAGCTGGCCAGGTCGAGCCTGCCCGAGGTGTCCGGCGACATCGACCGCCACGACAGCCTGGAGGGCATCGTCTCCAAGGTGGCCACCAACGAGACGCTCTCCATCGCCGACACGGCCAGGTCGCTGGACATGGGGGCGCTGGCCGAGGCGGTGGCGCTGCTGCTGGCCGCCCGCAGGATCGACGGCTTCGGCGTCGGGGCGAGCGCCCTGGTGGGGCTGGACCTGCAGCAGAAGTTGTCGCGCATCGGGCGTACCGCGATCAACTGGCCGGACTCCCACTCGGCCTGGACCTCGGCCGCCACGCTCGACCGCACCTGCGTGGCGGTGGCCGTCTCGCACACCGGCGCCACCGTGGACACCGTCGAGTTCCTGACCATCGCCCGCAGGTCGGGCGCTTCGACGGTGGCCATCACGAACTTCCGCGACTCGCCGCTGGCCCGCGCCGCCGACGTGACGCTCACGACGGCCGCGCGGGAGACGAAATTCCGCTCGGGCGCGCTGGGCAGCAGGATCGCCCAGCTCATGGTGGTGGACTGCCTGTTCACGGGGGTCGCGCAGGCCTCCTACGACGACTCGATGCAGGCCCTGCGCGACACGTACGCGGTCGTGCACGACCGTGTCATCCGCAAGCGCACCTAGCTCGCGCCGGCCCGTCCCGCGGTCCGCGACGGGCAGGTTCACAGGCCGGATTCACCTGGGGTTCACCGTCGATCCCTACCTTGAGGGCCATGTGCTGGAAGTACCGTGCCAACGCGACGCTTGCGGGCCTTTCTTCCTGCTGTGGCACCCGATGTCCATCGTGCAGTCCTGGCACGAGGCCGACCCGGACCGACGGCCGATGACGGAGGCCGTGCCGCGCACGCACACCAGCTCCGACAGGCGGATACCGCTGTGGGCGGCCATCACCGGAGGCCAGGGTGTGATCGTGCAGCTGCGGTACTCCTTCCGGCTGGACCCCCAGGCGATCCGCCGGGGCCGGTGGAAGCTGGTCAGATGGGCTCCGCACATCGGCGGAGCGGGCCCGGACGGCCGGATCGAGCTGTACGACCTGGCCACGGACATCGGCGAGCGGCGCGACCTGGCCGCCGCCCGGCCCGAGCTGGCCGAGGAGCTGCGGGCCACCCTCGACGCGGCCATCGGCGACGACCCGCGGACCCCGTACGGGCTCAGAACCGAGGTCACGGGCGGCCGGCTCGTCGTGACCCTGCACAACGGGTCGTCGGTGCCCTGGCGCGAGGTCCGCCTGGGCCTCGGCGGACGGGGCCGGGCGCGGGCGCGCACGGTCGAGCCGGGCACGGCGATCTCGGCCGGCTTCGAGCTGCCCGCCGCCGGCCGTGTCACGGCGCGGGCGGACTTCGAGGCCGGCGGGCGTGCGCACGTCTTCCGCAAGGCGGTCCCGGCCCGCTGAGCCCGGCGAAGAACCTTACTTGAACGGAATCACACTCTAGTGACAAAGAGTGATGACACGGCTACTGAAAGTTGACATTCTGGTAGCCGAACCAGTCCGTTCAGGAGGGGAACCCATGAACCTCATCACCCGCGCCGAGTGGCACGCGAAGAAGCCGAGCGCCCGCTACACCCGCGTGGCGGCGCCCAGGGGCATCAAGATCCACTACACCGGCGGGAAGATCCCGGCCGACCTCGCCGAACCCGACAACCACGAGCACTGCGTCGATCTGGTCCGTGACATCCAGCGCATGCACATGTCGGGCGGGCGCGGCGAGACCTACATCGACGTGGGCTACAACCTGGTCTGCTGCCCGCACCGGAGCATCTTCGTGGGCCGCGGCCCGCACGCGCTGCCGGCCGCCAACGGCGCCGGGCTCAACTCCGGGCACTACGCCGTGCTCGCGCTGATCGGCAACTCGGGTCTCACCGAGCCGAACGACGACCTGCTCAACGGCCTGGTCGACGCGATCGAATATCTGCGCGAGCACGGCGACGCCGGGCACGAGGTGAAGGGCCACCGCGACGGCTACGACACCTCATGCCCCGGCGAGCCGCTCTACCGCTGGGTGAAGGGGGGCGCCGAGCGCCCCTGAGACGGTCTTACGTCAGCGCGCCGACGTGGGCCAGCGCCTGCTTCAGCAGCACTCCCTGGCCGCCGGGCATCTCCTGCTGCACCATCGGCGAGGCCGCCTCCTCGGGCGTGAACCAGACCAGGTCCAGCGCGTCCTGCCGGGGCCGGCAGTCGCCCGCGACGGGAACGATGTAGGCCAGGGAGACGGCGTGCTGGCGCGGGTCGTGATAAGGCGTGACGCCGGGCGTGGGAAAATATTCGGCGACGGTGAACGGCTGCGGGGACACGGGGATGCGGGGCAGCGCCACGGGGCCGAGGTCCTTCTCCAGATGGCGCACCAGCGCGTCGCGGATCCGCTCGTTGAGCAGCACCCGGCCCGAGACCAGCGCCCGGCTGACCGTGCCGTCCGACGCGATGCGCAGCAGCAGGCCGACACGGGTGACCATGCCGGCCTCGTCGACGCGCACCGGCACGGCGTCCAGATAGAGGATCGGCAACTGGCCGCGCACCGATTCCAGTTCTTCGGGTGCGAGCCAGCCGGGCGTGGTTTCGGTCTGTTCCGTCATAGTGATCGATCGTAGTCTTACCGGCGTGCCGGGATCCGCCCGGGAAGGGTCCGGCCCGCCAGCCACGATGCCGTGCAGATCACCAGCACCAGGCCGAGAAACGGCACATAGTCCAGCATTTTCCGGTTCATCCGAGGTCACGCTCCGCTCTTGTCGTCGCCAGCCGCTTACGCTGCGGCTGGACGGTGTACTTCGGGTCGTCGGCCGACTCCATCCCGGCCCGGAAGATGCCGAACCGGGTGCACGCCGAGCCCGCCAGCAGGGCCGCGCCCGCCGCGACGGCGGCGATCCTGCTGCGGCGGCCGAGCGTGATCCCGGCCAGCGCGCCCGCCACCGACAACACCTCGCCCGCGCGCATCAGCCGGCTGCGCTTCAGCGGCTCGGCGACCGGGCCGAGCCGCCGCTCCATCCGGGCGGCGGCCACGCACTCCACGGCCACGCCCAGCACCGCCGCACGGCGGGCCGGGCCCGCCTCGGCCGGCGGCGCGGCCAGCATCCCGAGCCCGCCGGCCGCGGCGGTGGCCGAGCCGGCGAACAGGAACGGCATCTCACGGAACCCGTCGTGCCAGGCGGGGACGGCGGTGTCGCAGATCAGCGCGGCGGTGTAGGTGGCCAGCGCGGGCCCGGCGATCCCGGCGCCGATGGTGGCGGCCCGGCCCAGCCCCGGGAACAGCCCGGTCAGGTCGGTGACCGCCGCGCAGCCGGCCTGCGGCCCGTACGCGGTCAAAATCCACGTGCCGACGCTCATCGGCGAGGTCACCTTGAACACCCGCAACATGTTGACGAACCGGGCCGGCCGCCCCAGGTCGTGGATCAGCGCGTAGAGCGAGCCGCCCACCGCGCCCAGCGCGGCGACCTTGCCTGCCCTGGCCAGCCGCGGCCGGCCGGTGAGCTCCGCCGCGGCGGCCAGCGTCGAGGAGGCGCCCGCCAGGCCGCCGAGGAACAGGTAACCGGCGATGTCGGCCGCCTGCCACGGCGGCCGCTTCAGGACCGGCAGCCCGTAGTAGGAGTCGAAGTCCGCCTTCGGCACCATGAGCCGCTCACGCCGCCCCCCGGCCGAGCCCGGTGTGGCCGCACGCTCGCCGCGCAGCTCCGGCGAGCCGTCCATGCGGACGTCGGTCTGGCTCATCGATCCCTCCGCCACGCCACCGCGGCCACCCCGGCCAGCAGGCCCAGCGCCGCGACCCCCACGTGCCGCCACATCGACGGCAGATCCCTGGTGGTCACCACGGGATCGGGCGGCAGGCCGTACACCTCGGGCTGGTCGAGCAGCAGGAAGAACGCGCCCGTGCCGCCCACGCCGTCGCCGGGGTCGTGGCCGTACAGGCGGGCGGAGGTGACACCCGCCGCGCGCACCTGCTCCAGCCGCCGCCCGGCCCGCTCGCGCAGCTCGTCGAGGTCGCCGAACTGGATCGAGTCCGTCGGGCACGTCTTGGCGCAGGCGGGCTCCTGCCCGGCCTCCAGCCGGTCGTAGCACATCGTGCACTTGGCCGCCGTGCCGGTGCTCTCCCGCTTGCCGATCACCCCGAACGGGCAGGCGGGCACGCAGTAGCCGCAGCCGTTGCAGACGTCCTCCTGCACGACGACCGTA
Source organism: Nonomuraea sp. NPDC002799 (assembly GCF_053592075.1). Classification (NCBI taxonomy): domain Bacteria; kingdom Bacillati; phylum Actinomycetota; class Actinomycetes; order Streptosporangiales; family Streptosporangiaceae; genus Nonomuraea; species Nonomuraea sp. NPDC002799. Next base: position 27,071 of record NZ_JBSFVA010000052.1, on the reverse strand, counting down.
CCGAACTCGGTGCGGAACAGCGACCCCGTCGGGCACACGTCCAGGCAGGCGGCGTGGGTGCAGTGCTTGCACACGTCGGAGGCCATCAGCCAGCGGAAGTCCATGTCGCCGACCCCGGGCTCCTGGTGGCCGAGCGGCAGCCGCTGCTCGACGAAGGCGACGTGCCGCCAGGTGTCGGCGCTCAGTCCCACCGTGTTGTCGTAGGACATGCCGGTGAAGGCCAGGCCGTCCTCGGGGACGGCGTTCCACTCCTTGCACGCCACCTCGCACGCCTTGCAGCCGATGCAGACGCTGGTGTCGGTGAAGAACCCGACGCGCCCGGGAGCGAGCTTCTCGTCCAGGTCGAAGCCCATGGCTCAGACCTCCGTTCCGGTGCGCGCGGTCACGCCGGCGCGTTCCTGGTAGGACCGGACGAGCTCGGGCAGCGCGGGCCCGCGTGGTCTGCGCCCTGGGCGGATGTCCGCCGACAGGGCCTTGACCTCCTGGATGTGGGAGTTGGGGTCCAGCGAGATGGCCGACAGCTCGTTGGCCGCGTCGCCCGTGGCCAGGCCGTTGGGCCCGTAGTGGAAGGGCAGCCCGATCTGGTGCAGGACCCGCCCGTTCAGGTGCAGCGACGGGACCCGGTCGGTGACCATGACCCGGGCCTCGATGGCGTTGCGCGCGGTGACGATCGTGGCCCAGTCGCCGTGCACCAGGCCGCGCTCGGCCGCCAGCGCGGGCGACACCTCGCAGAACATCTCCGGCTGCAACTCCGCCAGGTACGGCGTGTGCCGGCTCATGCCGCCCGCCGTGAAGTGCTCGGTCAGCCGGTACGTCGTCACCACGTACGGGTAGACCGACGCCCCCGGCTCGTCCCCGCTCGGCTGGTAGCGGTTGTTCTCGTGCGGATAGAGCCTGCGGGCCGGGTTGCGCTGCTGCCCGTACACCGGGTTGGCCACCGGCGAGTCCTGCGGCTCGTAGTGCGTGGGCAGCGGCCCGTCCACCACCCCCGAGGGCGCGAACAGCCAGCCCTTGCCGTCGGCCTGCATGATGAACGGATCGATGCCCGAGATCGCCGCCTCGCCCGTCGCGCCCGGCGGCGGCCGGTAGCCGGGGCTCTTGCCCGCCTCGAAGTCGGGCACGTCGAAGCCGGTCCACGTGCCCGCGTCGCCGTCCCACCAGACGAGCTTCTTGCGCTCGCTCCACGGGGCGCCGTCCGGCCTGGCCGAGGCCCGGTTGTAGAGCACCCGCCGGTTGTCCGGCCAGGCCCACGCCCACTCGGCGGCGATCCAGTCCTGCTCGGCGGCCGGCTTGCGGCGGGCCGCCCGGTTGACGCCGCCGGCGTACACGCCGCTGTAGATCCAGCAGCCGCAGGAGGTGGAGCCGTCGCTCTTCAGCTCGCCGTAGCCGGACAGCGGCCGCCCCTGCGCGTCCCAGCCGTTGATCTCGGCCAGCACCGACTCGGCGGACGGCTCGGCGAGCTCGCCCTCGACCGGGTAGTCCCAGGTGAGGTCCAGCACCGGCGCGTCCATCGGATCCGTGGAGCCCGTCAGCTTCTCCCTGATGACGCGGCCCAGGTGGTACATGAACCACAGGTCGCTGCGCGCGTCACCGGTCGGCTCGACGGCCTGGTGGTGCCACTGGAGCAGCCGGTTGGTGTTGGTGAAGCTGCCGTTCTTCTCGGTGTGCGCGGCCGCGGGGAAGAAGAACACCTCGGTGCCGATGCCGGCGGTGGTCAGCTCGCCGGTCTCGATCTCCGGGCCGTCCTTCCACCAGGTGGCGCTCTCGATCAGGTTGAAGTCGCGCACCACCAGCCAGTCGAGCGCGGCCATGCCCAGGCGCTGCATCTTGGCGTTGGCCGAGCCGACCGCCGGGTTCTCACCGAGCAGCAGGTAGCCCTTGCAGGTACCTTCGAGCTGCGCCAGGACCGTGTCGTAGGTGCTGTGCGACCCCGTCAGCCTGGGCAGGTAGCCGAAGCGGAAGTCGTTGTCCGGCCGCGCGGACTCGCCCCACCACGCCTTGAGCAGGCTGACCAGGTAGGACGGCATGTTGTCCCAGGAGCCCTTGTGCGGCGCGTCGGCGCGCAGGAACTCGCGCAGGTGCTCATGCTCGTGCGCGTGCGGCATCGGGATGTAGCCGGGCAGCAGGTTGAACAGCGTCGGGATGTCGCTGGAGCCCTGGATGCTGGCGTGCCCGCGCAGCGCCTGGATGCCGCCGCCGGGCCGGCCGATGTTGCCGAGCAGCAACTGCAGGATGCTCGCCGCCCGGATGAACTGCGAGCCGTCGCTGTGCTGCGTCCAGCCCACCGCGTACACGAAGTCGGCGGTCTTGTCCGGCCCGGAGTTCTCCGTCAGGTGCCGGCACACCTGCTCGAACAGGTGCCGCGGCACCCCGCAGACCCGCTCGACCATCTCCGGCGTGTAGCGGGCGTAGTGGCGGCGCAGGACCTGCAGGACGCAGCGCGGATGGCGCAGCGTCTCGTCGCGCTCCGGCATGCCCTCCAGCGGCACGCCGGTGCCGCCGAGCATCTCGCCGCGGCCCGGCGGCTGCGGGCCCGGCGGCTGCGGGCCGGCCTGCCGGGCGTGGTCCTCGTCCCGCGCGCCCTGGTACTGCCAGCTCTCGTCGTCGTAGCGGCGGGTCTCGGCGTCGAAGCCGGAGAACACGCCGTCGAGGTCCTCGGCGTCGCGGTAGTCCTCGCGCAGGATGGCGGCCGCGTTGGTGTAGTGGAGCACGTAGTCGCGGAAGTACAGCTCGTTCGCCAGCACGTGGTTGATGATCGCGCCGAGGAAGGCCACGTCGGAGCCCGCCCGGATGGGCACGTGCAGGTCGGCCAGCGCGCTGGTGCGGGTGAAGCGCGGATCGACGTGGATGATCACCGCGCCGCGCGCCTTGGCCTCCATCACCCACTGGAAGCCCACCGGATGCGCCTCGGCGAAGTTGGAGCCCTGGATGACCACGCAGTCGGAGTGCTGCAGGTCCTGCATGAACGTGGTCGCCCCGCCCCGGCCGAACGACGTGCCGAGCCCCACCACGGTCGAGCTGTGGCACACGCGCGCCTGGTTCTCGATCTGGATCACGCCGAGCGCCGTCAGCAGCTTCTTGATGAGGTAGTTCTCCTCGTTGTCCAGCGTGGCGCCGCCCAGGCTGGCGATCCCCATCGTCCGGGAGACGCGCCTGCCGTCGTGCTCCTGCTCCCACGTCGCGCGCCGGGTGGCGATGATCCGGTCGGCGACCATGTCCAGGGCCGTGGCCAGGTCGATCTCCTGCCAGTCCGCGGCGCCCGGCGGCCGGTAGAGCGTCTGGTGGCGGCGGCCGGAGGCGGTGGTGAGCTGCAGGGAGGCCGAACCCTTCGGGCACAGCCGGCCGCGGCTGATGGGGGAGTCGGGGTCGCCCTCGATCTGGACCACTTTCTCATCCCGTACGTACACGTTCTGGGCACAGCCCACCGCGCAGTACGGGCACACCGACTTGACCACCCGGTCGGCCTCGGACGTACGGGCACGCAGCCGCGCGGTCTTGGCCGACTTCACCGCCGGCCCCCGCCCGGTACGGTCCTTGCCGGTCAGCTGCCGCAGCAGCGGCCACCCGAAATCCATGACGCCCCCCGATGCCCCTGGTCCGCTTCCTGCCCTCGCCCTGCCGGGCGAAAACCGGAAAACGCAGGTCAGAGGGGGTCAGAAGACGCGGGAGGCGGCCTTGTCCCACGCGCCGCCGTCGCCGGACGGCTCGTAGCGGCGCAGCGGCTCGGCGGCGGCGACCAGCGAGCGCATCTCCTCCAGCCCGGAGACCAGCCCGGCCGCGCGGGCCTGCACCAGCACGTTGCCGAACGTCGTCGCCTCGGCCGGACCGGCCACCACCGGCAGCCCGCAGGCGTCGGCGGTCAACTGGCACAGCAGCTCGTTCCGCGACCCGCCGCCGACCAGGTGGACGACCTCGACGTCGCGTCCCGACAACTCCATCGCCTGCCGCACGGCCCGCCGGTGCCCGAGCGCCAGGCTCTCCAGCACACACCGCGTGAACGCCGCCGGCGACGACGGCGGGCGCTGCCCGGTGCGCCGGCACTCGGCCGCGATCCTGGCCGGCATGTCGCCCGGCGGCAGGAACACGGGCTCGTCCGGGTTCACCACGGCGGCGAACGGCCGCTCGCCCGCCGCGGCCTTCAACAGGTCGGCCAGGTCCGAGCCCGGCCAGGCGCGCAGGCACTCCTGCAGCAACCACAGGCCCATCACGTTGCGCAGGTAGCGGACGGTGCCGTCGATGCCGGCCTCGTTGGTGAAGTTCGCGGCGCGGCTCTCGGGGGTCAGCACCGGGCCGGGCAGCTCCACCCCGGCCAGCGACCACGTGCCGCAGGAGACGTAGGCGAAGGCCGCGCCCGTGGCGGGCACCGCGGCCACGGCCGAGGCGGTGTCGTGGGAGGCGACCGCCCGCACGGGCGCCGACCAGCCGATCTCCGCGGCCACGTCGCGCCGCAGGCCGCCGAGCGCGTCGCCGGGCTGCCGCAACGGCGGGAACAACCCGGCGGGCAGGCCGAGCCGCTCGATCAGCGGCGTGGCCCACGCCCTGGTGCGCACGTCGAGCAGCCCCGTCGTCGAGGCGTTGGTCACCTCGGCGCCCACCTCGCCGGTGAGCCAGTAGCCGAGCAGGTCGGGGATCAGCAGCAGGGTCGCCGCCTCGTCGAGGCGGTCGGCCAGCAACTGGTAGAGGGTGTTGAACGGCAGCACCTGCAGGCCGGAGACCTCGTACAGCGCCGCCGCGCCGACGGTCTCGGCCACCTGGTCCGAGACGCCCCGGGTGCGGTCGTCGCGGTAGTGCACCGGGTTGCCGAGCAGCGCGCCCGACTCGTCGAGCAGGCCGTAGTCGACCGCCCAGGCGTCCACGCCGATGGAGGCGACCGGTCCCGCGTGGCGCAGGCCGGTGAGGATCTCGCGGTACAGGCCCAGGATGTCCCAGTGGAGGCGGCCCGACACGCGGACCGGGCCGTTGGGGAAGCGGTGCGCCTCCGTCAGCCGCAGACCGTCGGACAGGTCGGCCAGCATGACCCGGCCGCTGGAGGCACCCAGGTCGACGGCGGCGAAACGGCTCATTGGGTGGACTCCCTGGCGATGAGCTCCGGCTGGAACATGATGTGCTGGTGGGCGTGCGTCTCGGGGTTGTCGCACTCGTCGAGCAGCAGCTCGGTGGCGATGCGGCCGAGCTGGTAGGTCGGCTGGCGCATGGAACTGAGCGACACGGTCGAGGCCGCGGCGAAGTCGATGTCGTCGTAACCCATCAGGGCCACGTCCTCGGGCACCCGCACCCCGGCGCGCAGCAGCGCCCGCAGCACGCCGAGCGCGAGCAGGTCGTTGGCGCAGAAGATCGCCTCGGGCAGGCCCTTGGCGATGAGGTCGCCGGCCGCCTTCTCGCCGCCCCGGGCGGTCATCGTGTTCGACTCGGAGATCCGCAGGTCGGCGGGGTCGAGCCCGATGCCGCGCATCGCCGCCTTCGCGCCCTCCCTGCGCTCGGCGCACTGCCTGATGCTCAGCGGGCCGGTGACGTAGGCGATGGTGGCCGCGCCCTTGGACAGCAGGTGCGTGACCGCGGCCCGGCCGCCCGCCACGTCGTCCACGGCCACCGCGCACTGGTCGGGCCGGTGCGCGGGATGGTCGACGAGGACCACGCTGATGCCGTGGCCGCGCAGCCGCTCCAGCCGGGCCGGGTCCTCGCCGGAGGGCGTGATCAGCACGCCGCGCACCCGGTGCTCGGCCAGCACCCGCAGGTTGCGGTCCTCCTTGTCCTGCGAGCCCGCCGAGTTGCCCAGGATGACGGCGTAACCGAGCTCGCTGGCGACGTCCTCGACCCCGGCCGCGACCTCGGTGAAGAACGGGTTGCCGATGTCGATCACGCTCAGGCCGATCGTCCTGCTGTAGCCCGCGCGCAGCGTGGAGGCCGAGCCATGGCGGACGAAGCCCAGATCGCTGATGGCGGCCTCCACCCGCTCCCTGGTGGCGGGGGCGACTTTGGCCGGCCGGTTCAGTACGTTGGAGACCGTGCCCGGGGAGACGCCGGCGAGGGCGGCGACGTCCTTGATGCTGACCATGGCCATGGGGCCCAATTAAAACGTACTAATGCATTGCGCGCCAGTCGCGGCACCGGTGGGCGGGGCGGCGCGCGGTGACCGCGCCGCAGACACGGACCCTGGCGGCGCGCTGAAAGTAAAACGTTCTACTAGGGGGCGCATCGAGTCGCCATCGCCGCCGCGCCGCGCACGCCCACGTCTGCGCTGTCAGCGAGAACCCGCCGCCGGGCGCGGCCGGGACTTGTGCGGCCAGGTGGGGGAACGTTTTAATCCCCGGTAAACGCTGGCGCAACAAACTGTGAGCGCTCACAGTGACCCCGAAAGGCAGGCCTCATGCCGGACGTCATCGCCTATGGCGGGGACTGGACCCCCGAGCAGTGGCCCGAGGAGACGTGGGAGCAGGACGTCGCGCTGATGCGCGAGGCCGGCGTCAACCGGGTCAGCGTCGGCATCTTCGCCTGGTCCATGCTGGAGCCGGCCGAGGGCGTGTTCGACTTCGGCTGGTTCGACCGCGTGCTGGATCTGCTGGCCGCCAACGGCATCGGCGCGAACCTGGCCACCCCCACCGCCGCCCCGCCACCCTGGTTCGGCGACGCCTACCCGCAGGCGCTGCCGGTGGACGCCGACGGCCGGCGGCTGCACCACGGCAGCAGGCAGGGCTTCTGCCCCAGCTCGCCGATCTACCGCGAGAAGGCGCTGCGCGTCGCCGAGCAGGTGGCCACCCGCTACCGCGACCATCCGGCGCTGGTCATGTGGCACGTGCACAACGAGTACGGCTGCCACAACGCCCGCTGCTACTGCGACACCTCGGCCGCGGCCTTCCGCGCCTGGCTGCGCGCGCACTACGCCGGCCTGGACGCGCTCAACGAGGCGTGGGGCACCGCGTTCTGGTCCCAGCGCTACAGCGACTGGGCCCAGATCGTGCCGCCGCGGGCCACCCCCAGCTTCACCAACCCGGGCCAGCAGCTCGACTTCCGCCGGTTCAGCTCCGACGCGCTCGTCGAGCTCTACTCCGCCGAACGCGACCTGCTCAGACGGCTCGCGCCCGGCGTCCCCGCGACCACGAACCTGATGGCCGGCGCGCACTGGGACATGGACTGCTGGGCCTTCGCCGCCGAGCTGGACGTGGTCTCCACCGACCACTACCTGATCGGCGCCCGCCCCGAGCCGCACGTCGACCTGGCCTTCGCCGCCGACTACGCCCGCTCGCTGAACGGCGGCCGGCCCTGGCTGCTCATGGAGCACTCGACCAGCGCGGTCAACTGGCAGCCGCGCAACCTCGCCAAGAGCCCCGGCGAGCTGCGCCGCAACTCCCTGCAGCACCTGGCCAGGGGCGCCGACGGGATCATGTTCTTCCAGTGGCGGGCCTCGCGGGCCGGCGCCGAGAAGTGGCACTCGGCGATGGTGCCGCACGCGGGGACCGACACCAAGATCTGGCGCGAGGTGAGCGCGCTCGGCGCCGAGCTGGCCGGGCTGGCCGGCGTGACCGGCAGCACCGTGCGGGCCGAGGTCGCGATCCTCCTCGACCACGCCAGTGTCTGGGCCCAGGACCATCCCGCCCAGCCGGCGGCCGACCTGGACCCGGTGGAGGAGGCCAAGCGCTGGCACGCCGCCCTCTGGCGGGCCGGCGTCACCTGCGACCTGGCCCATCCCGAAGGCGACCTGACCGGTTACCGCCTGGTGCTGGTGCCCGCGCTCTACCTGGTGAGCGATGCGGGGGCGGCCGGCCTGGAGGAGTTCACCCGGCGGGGCGGGGTGGTGCTGGTGGGTCCGTACAGCGGGATCGTGGACGAGCACGACCGGGTGCGCCTGGGCGGCTACCCCGGCGCGTGGCGCGACCTGCTCGGCGTGAGCGTCGAGGAGTTCTTCCCGCTGGACGGGCCGATCGCGCTCGAATCCGGGGCGACGGGCGGCGTCTGGAGCGAGCTGGCGCACGTCACCAGCGCCAAGGTCCTCGACACCTACGCCACCGGCGAGCCCGCCTGGACCCGTAACCAGTGGGGCGACGGGGCCGCGCACTACCTGACCACCAGGCTCGACGACGACGCTCTGGCGGAGGTCCTCGCCACGGTCTGCGCGGAGGCGGGCGCCTGGCCGGTCGCCGAGGCCGCGCCGGGGGTGGAGGTGGTGCGGCGCTCGCACGCCGACGGCCGCTCCTACCTGTTCGCGATCAACCACACGGAGCAGGACGCGGTCGTGCGGCCGGCCGAGGGCGAGCCGGTCGTGGTGCCGGCGGGCGACGTCCGCGTCATCGTCGGTCAACCCCTAGCGCGTTAAAACGTGTCACCGTTCCGGCGGCAGCCCGCCCCGTATCGGGGGCGGGCATCACATTGACAGCGAGCACCAGGAATCGTAGTTTCCTGGCGAAGGATTAAAACGTTTTGAAGGAGGTGCCCGTGCAGCGCGTCTGCTTCCTGCTGAAGGTCCGCCCGGAGCGGCTGGCCGAGTACCGGGAACGCCACCGGGACGTCTGGCCGGAGATGCGAGAGGCGCTCGCGAGCACCGGCTGGCACAACTACTCGCTCTTCCTCAACGACGACGGCCTGCTCGTGGGCTACCTGGAGACCGACGACTTCGAGGCCGCCAAGAAGGCCATGGCCGAGACCGAGGTCAACGCCCGCTGGCAGGCCGAGATGGCGCCGTTCTTCGAACGTCTCGACGGCCGTCCCGACGAGGGCATGCACCCGCTGGACGAAGTGTTCCACCTGGATTGATCGGGGAGTAATGACAGACATCAAGGCCGCGCTGCGGGCGCAGCACATCGAGACGCCATCCTGGGCGTTCGGCAACAGCGGCACGAGGTTCAAGGTGTTCGCCCAGAAGGGGGTGCCGCGCGACCCGTACGAGAAGCTGGCCGACGCCGCCCAGGTGCACGCCTACACGGGGATCGCGCCCACGGTCGCCCTGCACATTCCGTGGGACAAGGTGGACGACTACGCCGACCTGGCCGCCCATGCCCGCGACCTGGGCGTGGGCATCGGCGCGATCAACTCCAACGTCTTCCAGGACGACGACTACATGCTCGGCAGCGTCACCCACCCGGACGCGCGGGTCCGCAGGAAGGCGACCGACCACCTGCTGGAGTGCGTGGACATCATGGACGCCACCGGCTCAGGCACGCTGAAGTTGTGGTTCTCCGACGGCATCAACTACCCGGGCCAGGACGACATCCGCGCCCGCCAGGACCGCCTGGCCGAGTCGCTGGCGCAGGTCTATGCCCGGCTCGGCGAGGACCAGCGCTTCCTGCTGGAGTACAAGCTGTTCGAGCCCGCCTTCTACGCCACCGACGTGCCCGACTGGGGCACCGCGTACGCGCACTGCGTCAAGCTCGGCCCCAAGGCGCAGGTCGTCGTGGACACCGGCCACCACGCGCCGGGCACCAACATCGAGTTCATCGTGGCGTTCCTGCTGCGCGAGGGGAAGCTCGGCGGCTTCGACTTCAACTCCCGCTTCTACGCCGACGACGACCTGATGGTGGGGGCGGCGGACCCGTTCCAGCTCTTCCGCATCATGTACGAGGTGGTGCGCGGCGGCGGCCTGGACCCCGCGAACAACGTGGCGTTCATGCTGGACCAGTGCCACAACATCGAGCCCAAGATCCCGGGCCAGATCCGCTCGGTCATGAACGTGCAGGAGGCCACCGCCAAGGCGCTGCTGGTCGACGCCGGGGCGCTGGCCGCCGCGCAGTCCGAGGGTGACGTGCTGGGCGCGAACGCGGTCGTCATGGACGCCTACAACACCGACGTGCGGCCGCTGCTGGCCGAGCTGCGGCAGGAGTCGGGACTGGCGCCCGACCCGATGGCCGCCTACGCCAAGTCCGGATACTTCGACAAGATCGCCACCGAGCGCGTCGGCGGCAACCAGGCCGGCTGGGGAGCCTGACACACCATGAACGTCATCAACGAACTGCTGGAACGCTCTCACCGCCTGGGAGCGGACGCGCGCAACACCAACTACGCGGGCGGCAACACCTCCGCCCAGGGCGCCGCGCCCGACCCGGTCACCGGCGAGGAGGTCGAGCTGCTCTGGGTCAAGGGCTCCGGCGGCGACCTCGGCACGCTGAAGGAGTCCGGCCTGGCCGTGCTCCGCCTCGACCGGCTGCGCGCGCTCAAGGGCGTCTACCCGGGCGTCGAGCGCGAGGACGAGATGGTCGCCGCGTTCGACTACTGCCTGCACGGCAAGGGCGGGGCCGCGCCGTCGATCGACACGGCCATGCACGGCCTGGTCGAGGCCGCCCACGTCGACCACCTGCACCCCGACGCCGGCATCGCCATCGCCACCGCCGCCGACGGCGAGGAGCTGACCGGGCGCGTGTTCGGCGGCCGCGTGGTGTGGGTGCCGTGGCGCCGGCCCGGCTTCCAGCTCGGCCTCGACATCGCCGCCATCAAGGACGCCAACCCGCAGGCCATCGGCTGCGTCCTGGGCGGCCACGGCATCACCGCCTGGGGCGCCACGTCCGAGGAGTGCGAGGCCCGCTCGCTGGAGATCATCCGCACCGCCGAGGCGTACCTGGCCGAGCACGGCCGCCAGGACCCGTTCGGCCCGGTGATCCACCAGAGCCTGCCGGAGGCCGCGCGGCACGCCCGCGCCGCCGCGTTGTTCCCGGTGGTCCGCGGCCTGGCCTCCGCCGACCGGCCGCAGGTCGGCCACTACACCGACACACCCGAGGTGCTCGACTTCGTCTCCCGGGCCGAGCATCCGCGCCTGGCCGCGCTGGGCACCTCCTGCCCCGACCACTTCCTGCGCACCAAGGTCGCGCCCCTGGTGCTGGACCTGCCGCCGGACGCGCCGCTGGAGCAGGCGGTGACCCGGCTGCGCGAGCTGCACGCCGCCTACCGCGCCGACTACACCGCCTACTACGACCGGCACGCCACCCCGGACTCCCCGCCGATGCGCGGCGCGGACCCGGCGATCGTGCTGGTGCCGGGCGTCGGTATGTTCTCCTTCGGCAAGGACAAGCAGACCGCCCGCGTGGCCGGCGAGTTCTACGTCAACGCCATCAACGTCATGCGCGGCGCCGAGTCCGTCTCCTCCTACGCCCCCATCCCCGAGTCGGAGAAGTTCCGCATCGAGTACTGGGAGCTGGAGGAGGCCAAGCTCCGCCGCATGCCCAAGCCCAAGCCGCTGGCCACCCGGGTCGCGCTGGTGACGGGCGGCGGCTCGGGCATCGGCGCCGCCACCGCGCGCCGCCTGGCCGCCGAGGGCGCCTGCGTGGTGATCGCCGACCGCGACCTGGGCGCCGCCGAGAAGGTCGCCGCCGAGCTCGGCGCGGCCGCCTACCGGGTGTCCGACGTCGCCGTGGCGGTCGGGGTGGACGTCACGTCGGAGGAGCAGGTCACCGAGGCCGTACGCGCGGGCGTGCTCGCCTTCGGCGGCGTGGACCTCGTGGTCAACAACGCCGGCCTGTCGTTGTCGCGCGCGCTGCTGGAGACCACCCTGGCCGACTGGGACCTGCAGCACGACGTCATGGCGCGCGGCTCGTTCCTGGTCTCCCGCGAGAGCGCCCGGGTCATGATCGACCAGGACATGGGCGGCGACATCATCTACATCTCCTCCAAGAACGCCGTCTTCGCCGGCCCGAACAACGTCGCCTACGGCGCGGCCAAGGCCGACCAGGCGCACCAGGTCCGGCTGCTCGCGGCCGAGCTGGGCGCGCACGGCGTCCGGGTCAACGGCATCAACCCCGACGGCGTCGTCCGCGGCTCCGGCATCTTCGCCTCCGGCTGGGGCGCCAACCGCGCGGCCGTGTACGGGGTCGAGGAGGACAAGCTCGGCGAGTTCTACGCCCAGCGCACCCTGCTCAAGCGCGAGGTGCTGCCCGAGCACGTGGCCGCCGCCGTCTTCGCCCTCACCGGGGGCGACCTCACCCACACCACCGGGCTGCACATCCCGGTGGACGCGGGGGTGGCGGCCGCCTTCCTGCGCTGAGTTCCGGCCGTGAGCGGGCCGTCACCCCGGAGGGTGGCGGCCCGCTCATGCGTTTCCGGGCGCCGATCATTCAGGCCGCCGCGCGGTGTTCAGCCGGAGGCCACAGGGGGAACAGGGGTTCCACGATGTGGTTCTCGGGTTGCATATCCATCCCCTGGAGTGCATTATCTTCACAGACTAGTAAGGTCATAAGCTGTTATGCATGAACATGCAGGAGGGTGGAATGAGAGCAGCGATCGCGGGAGCCAGCGGCTACGCGGGAGGTGAGCTCCTTCGCCTCCTGCTCGGCCATCCCCGGTTCGAGATCGGCGCGCTCACCGCCGCCTCCAGCGCGGGCAGCCGCCTCGGCGCCCACCAGCCCCATCTGCCGCAACTCGCCGACCGCGTCATCGAGGACACCACCGCCGAGATCCTGGCCGGCCACGAGGTGGTCTTCCTGGCCCTGCCGCACGGCCACTCGGCCGCGGTCGCCGCGCAACTCGGCGAGGAGACGGTCGTGGTCGACTGCGGGGCCGACCACCGGCTCACCGACCCGGCCGCCTGGCAGGAGTTCTACGGTGGCGAGCACGCGGGCACCTGGCCCTACGGCCTGCCCGAGCTGCCCGGCCAGCGCGAGCTGCTGGCCGGCGCCACCCGGATCGCGGTTCCGGGCTGCTATCCGACCTCGGTCCTGCTGGCCCTGACGCCCGCGTTCGCCGCCGGGCTGACCGGCCCCGACGTGGTCGTGGTCGCCGCCAGCGGCACCAGCGGCGCCGGCCGGTCGCTCAAGACCAGCCTGCTCGGCAGCGAGGTCATGGGCTCGGTCAGCGCGTACGGCGTGGGCGGCGTCCACCGGCACACCCCCGAGATGGAGCAGGGCCTGTCGGCCGTCGCCCGGACCCCGGTCCGCGTCTCCTTCACCCCGACGCTGGCCCCCATGAGCCGCGGCATCCTGGCCACCTGCAGCGCCCCCGCCGCGCCAGGCGTCACCCAGGAGTCGCTGCGCACCGCGTACGAGGTGGCGCTGAAGGACGAGCCCTTCGTCAACCTCCTGCCGGAGGGCCTGTGGCCCGCCACCGCCATGACCTACGGCTCCAACACCGCCGCCCTGCAGGTGACGCTCGATGAGCGCGCGGGCCGCGTGATCGCCGTCATCGCCATCGACAACCTCACCAAGGGCACCGCCGGGGGCGCGATCCAGAGCGTGAACCTCGCCCTCGGCCTGCCGGAAGAGCTTGGCCTCCCCCTGACAGGAGTCGCACCATGAGCGTAACCGCCCCTCTCGGCTTCAGAGCCGCGGGTGTCGCCGCCGGGATCAAGTCCGGTGGCGCCCGCGATCTGGCCGTCGTCGTCAACGACGGGCCCAGCCGCGCCGCCGCGGGCGTCTTCACCGCCAACCGCGTGAAGGCCGCCCCCGTGTTGTGGTCGCAGCAGGTCCTGGCGGGCGGGCGGCTGCGAGCGGTGGTGCTCAACTCCGGCGGAGCCAACGCCTGCACAGGACCCGAGGGCTTCCAGGACACCCACGCCACCGCCGAGAAGGCCGCCGAGCTGCTGCTGGACTCCGCGGGCGAGGTCGCGATCTGCTCCACGGGGCTGATCGGCGAGCGGCTGCCCATGGAGGCGCTGCTGTCCGGCGTCGAGACGGCCGCCGGCCAGCTCTCCCGCGACGGCGGCCTGGCCGCGGCCGACGCCATCCGCACCACCGACACGGTCTCCAAGATCTCCTTCAAGCGCGCCGACGGCTACATGGTCGGCGGCATGGCCAAGGGCGCGGGCATGCTGGCCCCGGCCCTGGCCACGATGCTCTGCGTGATCACCACCGACGCCGACCTGACCAGCGACGAGCTCGACGCCGCGCTGCGCGGTGCCACGGCCGCCACGTTCGACCGGCTCGACACCGACGGCTGCATGTCGACCAACGACACCGTGCTGCTGCTCGCCAGCGGCGCCTCCGGGATCAAGCCGGACCTCGCGGAGTTCGGGCAGAAGGTCACCGAGGTCTGCGCCGACCTGGCCAGGCAGCTCCTCGTCGACGCCGAGGGCGCCACCAAGGCCATCGCCATCGAGGTCGTCGGCGCCGCCTCCGAGAAGGACGCCGTCGCCGTCGGCCGTTCGGTCGCCCGGTCCAACCTGCTCAAGTGCGCCATCCACGGCGAGGACCCCAACTGGGGCCGCGTCCTGGCCGCCGTCGGCACCACCGACGCCGTGTTCGAGCCCGACCGGCTCAACGTGGCCATCAACGGCATCTGGATCTGCCGGGGCGGCGCCGTCGGCGACGACCGCGCCAAGGTGGACATGCGCCCCAGGGACGTGACGATCACCATCGACCTGTCGGCGGGCCCCGACACCGCGACCATCCACACCACGGACCTGACGGCCGAATACGTCCACGAGAACTCGGCCTACTCCTCATGAGGTTGTCCACCGCCCAGACCAAGGCCGGCGTCCTCATCGAGGCGCTGCCCTGGCTGACCCGCTTCCACGGCGCGACCGTCGTCATCAAGTACGGCGGCAACGCGATGACCGAGGAGGCCCTCAAGGAGGGCTTCGCCGAGGACGTCGTCTTCCTGCACCACGTGGGCCTGCGCCCGGTGGTCGTGCACGGCGGCGGCCCGCAGATCAGCAGCGCGCTGGACAAGGCGGGCATCGAGTCCACCTTCACCGCCGGGCTCCGGGTCACCACGCCCGAGGCCATGCAGGTCGTCAGGATGGTCCTCACCGGCCAGGTCAACCGCGACATCGTGGGCCTGGTCAACCGGCACGGCCCGTTCGCGGTCGGCATGTCCGGCGAGGACGCCCACCTGTTCACCGCCGTGCGCAAGCACGCCGTCGTGGACGGCGAGCCCGTGGACATCGGCCAGGTCGGCGAGATCATGAAGGTCGATCCCGGCGCGGTGCGCGCCCTGATCGACGACGGCCGCATCCCCGTCGTCTCCAGCGTGGCCAGGAGCGACGACGGCGAGATCTACAACGTCAACGCCGACACGGCGGCCGCCGCGCTCGCCGTGTCGCTCCAGGCGCAGAAACTGATCGTCCTCACCGACGTCGAAGGCCTGTACGCGAACTGGCCCGACGACACGGACGTGATCGACCATCTCGACGCCGACGCGCTTGAGACGATGATGCCCACGCTGTCCAGCGGCATGGTCCCCAAGATGGAGGCCTGCCTGACGGCGGTGCGGGGCGGCGTCCCGCAGGCACACGTGCTCGACGGCCGGGTGCCCCACGCACTCCTGCTGGAAATCTTCACCAATGAGGGAATCGGAACGATGGTGATGCCCTGATGAGCCTGTTCGAGAGATTCGAAAAAGCCTTCATGCCCAACTACGGCGTCCCCCCGGTCGCCCTGGCACGAGGCGAGGGCAGCCGCGTCTGGGACGTGGACGGCAAGGAGTATCTCGACTTCATCGGCGGCATCGCGACCAGCTCGCTCGGTCACGCCCACCCCGCCCTGGTCGAGGCCGTCTCCGCGCAGGTCGCCACCATCGCCCACACCAGCAACCTGTTCCTGCACGAGCCCGAAGTGCTGCTCGCCGAGCAGCTCCTCGGCCTGCTGAACGCCCCCGCCAAGATCTTCTTCGCCAACTCCGGCACCGAGGCCAACGAGGCCGCCTACAAGCTGGCGCTCAAGTACGGCCGGCGCGAGGGCCGCTCCTACTTCGTCGCCGCCGAGAACGGCTTCCACGGCCGCACGATCGGCGCCCTGTCCCTGACGGGCAAGGCGTCCATCCGCGACCAGTTCGGCCCGTTCCCCGTCGAGGTGCGCTTCGTCCCCTACGGCGACGCCGGCGCGCTCAAGGAGGCCGTGACCGGCGACTGCATCGCGGTCTTCCTGGAGCCCACCCTGGGCGAGGCGGGCGTGGTGCCGCCGCCCGAGGGCTACTTCGAGGCCGCCCGCGAGATCTGCGACGACACCGGCGCGCTGCTCGTGGCCGACGAGATCCAGTCCGCCATCGGCCGCACCGGGCACTGGTTCGCCCACCAGGCCGACGGCGTCACCCCCGACATCCTGACCCTGGCCAAGGGCCTGGGCGGCGGCCTGCCGATCGGTGCGTGCGTCGGATTCGGCGACGCCGGCACGTTGTTCGCCAAGGGCGACCACGGCTCGACGTTCGGCGGCAACCCGGTCTCGTGCGCCGCCGCGCTGGCCGTGCTCGCCAACGTCGACCTCGACCACGTCAAGTCCGTCTCCGCCCGGCTGCGCACCGGCCTGGAGTCGATCCGCCATCCGCTGCTGAAGGGCGTGCGCGGGCGCGGCCTGTGGCTGGCCACCGTGCTGCGCGAGCCGCGCTCGGCCGAAGTCCAGAAGGCCGCCGCCGAGGCCGGCTTCCTGGTCAACGCCCTGCAGCCCGACGCCATCCGCATCGCGCCGCCCCTCGTCGTGACAGCCGACGAGGTCGACGCGCTGGTGGACGCCTACCCCAAGATCCTGACGGAGGCCGGCAAGTGAGTCAGCGCGCGAACTCGGCGCCCACCAGGCATTTCCTGCGCGACGACGACCTGTCGCCCGCCGAGCAGGCGGAGGTCCTCGATCTGGCCGCCGCCATGAAGAAGGACCGCTACGGCTACCGCCCCTTCGAGGGGCCGCAGACCGTCGCGGTCCTGTTCGACAAGCCGTCCGCGCGCACCCGCGTCTCCTTCCACACCGGCATCGGCGAGCTCGGCGGCCTGCCGCTGGTGGTGGACAACGTCTCGGTCCTGATGGGCCGCGGCGAGCCGCCCGCGGACCTGGCCAGGGTCCTCGACCGCCAGGTCTCGGCCATCGTCTGGCGGACCACCGGGCAGGAGCGCATCGACGAGATGGCCGCCCACTCGCGGGTGCCGGTCGTCAACGCGCTCACCGACGAGTTCCACCCCTGCCAGATCCTCGCCGACCTGCAGACCGTCCAGGAGAAGCTGGGCAGGACCGCCGGGCTCACGCTCACCTACCTCGGCGACGGCGCCAACAACATGGCCGGTTCCTACCTGCTCGGCTGCGCCACGGCCGGCATGCACGTGCGGATCGCGGCCCCGGCCGGCTACCAGCCCGACGCCGTCATCCTCGACCAGGCCGCCGCCATCGCGGCCAGGACCGGCGGCTCGGTGGTCGCGCTGACCGACCCGGCCGCCGCCGCCCAGGGCGCCCACGTGATCGCCACCGACACCTGGGTCTCGATGGGCCAGGACGGCAAGGAGGAGCGGGTGGCCGCGCTCATGCCGTACCAGGTCAACTCCGAGCTGCTCGAACACGCCGCGCCGGACGCGATCGTGCTGCACTGCCTGCCCGCCTACCGCGAGTACGAGATCACCGCCGACGTGCTCGACGGCCCGCGCAGCGTCGTGTGGGACCAGGCGGAGAACCGGCTGCACGCCCAGAAGGCGCTCCTGCACTGGCTGGTGTCGATCGAATGACCATCCCGATGACCAAGGCCGCGCGGCAGTCGAAGATCACCGACCTGCTGCTGCGCCAGGCCGTGCGCTCCCAGCCCGAGCTGGCCAAGCTGCTCGCCGAGAGCGGCGTCGAGGTCACCCAGGCCACGCTCTCGCGCGACCTCGACGAACTCGGCGCGCTCAAGCTGCGCGCCGAGGACGGCTCGCTCGTGTACGCGCTGCCGGGCGAGGGCGGCGGGCGGATCCCGCTCGCCAGGCTCGGCACCGGCGAGTCGCCCATGGCGCGGCTGCACCGCATCGCCGAGGAGCTGCTGGTCGCGGCCGAGGCGTCGGCCAACCTGGTCATCGTGCGAACCCCGCCGGGCGCCGCCCAGTTCCTGGCCTCCGCCATCGACCACGCCGACTGGGAGTCGATCCTCGGCACGGTGGCGGGCGACGACACGATCCTCGTCATCAGCCGTGACCCCGCGGGCGGCCACGCCGTCGCGGAGGCGCTGCTGAAAGTGGCGGACCGACGTAGTTAGCCCGCTCCCCGGGAGCGGGCTGCTCGGTGCCGACCACACGACTTCGTCCATGGAGATAGAAAAATGTCCGAAAGAGTAGTTCTCGCGTACTCCGGGGGTCTTGATACCTCGGTCGCCATCCCTTACCTCGCCGAGAAGATGAACGCCGAGGTCGTCTGCGTAGCCGTCGACCTCGGCCAGGGCGGCGAGGACATGGAGGCCATCCAGAAGCGCGCCATCGACTGCGGCGCCGTCGAGTCCGTCGTGGTGGACGCCAAGGAGGAGTTCGCCGCCGACTTCTGCGTGCCGGCCCTGCGGGCCAACGCCCTCTACATGGACCGTTACCCGCTGGTCTCCTCATTGTCGCGCCCTCTCATCGTCAAGCACCTGGTGTCGGCCGCCAAGCAGTTCCGCGGCACGTTCGTCTCCCACGGCTGCACCGGCAAGGGCAACGACCAGGTCCGCTTCGAGGCCGGCCTGGCGGCGCTGGCCCCCGACCTCCAGGTCATCGCGCCCGCCCGCGACTTCGCCTGGACACGCGACAAGGCCATCGAGTACGCCGAGGCCAAGGGCCTGCCGATCGAGACGTCGAAGAAGAACCCGTTCTCCATCGACCAGAACCTGTGGGGCCGCGCCGTCGAGACCGGCTTCCTGGAGGACATCTGGAACGGCCCCACCGAGGAGGTCTACTCCTACACCGCCGACCCGGCCCAGCCGCGCGAGCCCGACGAGATCGTCGTCACCTTCGAGCAGGGCGTGCCGGTCAAGGTCGACGGGCGGGCGCTGACGCCGTACCAGATCATCGACGAGCTCAACAAGCGCGCCGGCGCCCAGGGCGTCGGCCGGATCGACATGGTCGAGGACCGCCTCGTCGGCATCAAGTCGCGCGAGGTCTACGAGGCGCCGGGCGCGATCGCGCTGCTCGCCGCGCACATGGAGCTGGAGAACGTCACCGTCGAGCGCGACCTGGCCCGCTTCAAGCGCGGCGTCGACCAGCGCTGGAGCGAGCTCGTCTACGACGGCCTGTGGTTCTCCCCGCTCAGGAGCGCGCTCGACGCGCTCATCGCCGACGCGCAGCGGCACGTCTCCGGCGACATCCGCATGTCCCTGCACGGCGGCAAGGCCACCGTCACGGGCCGCCGCTCCGAGCAATCCCTGTACGACTTCTCCCTGGCCACCTACGACACCGGCGACACCTTCGACCAGTCGCTGGCCAAGGGCTTCGTCCAGCTTTTCTCCCTACCGGCCAAGATCGCCGCCGCGCGCGACGCCAAGAAGGACTGAATGCACTATGGTCGCGGAGGAAACGGAGGAGATGACGGTGAGTGATGGCAAGCCGATGAGGCTGTGGGGCGGACGTTTCGAAGGGGGCCCGTCCGACGCGCTGACCCGGCTGTCGGTGAGCGTGCACTTCGACTGGCGGCTCGTGCCCTACGACCTGGCGGCGTCCAGGGCGCACGCCCGGGTGCTGCACAAGGCGGGGCTGCTGAGCGACGACGAGCTGGAGCGCATGATCGGCGCGCTCGACGATCTGGAGCGGGCCTGCAAGGCGGGCGAGTTCCGGCCGACGGTCGCCGACGAGGACGTGCACACGGCGCTGGAGCGCGGACTGCTGGAGCGGCTCGGCTCGCTCGGCGGCAAACTGCGCGCCGGGCGCAGCCGCAACGACCAGATCGCCACCGACCTGCGCCTCTACCTGCGTGATCACGCGCGCACGGTCGTCTCGCGCCTGGTCGAGCTGGAGACGGCGCTGATGGCCCAGGCGGAGCAGCACGCCGAGACCGCCGCGCCCGGCATGACCCACCTGCAGCACGCGCAGCCGGTCTCGTTCGGCCACCAGCTCCTGGCCCACGTGCACGCCTTCGCCCGCGACGTCGACCGGCTCACCGACTGGGACAAGCGCGCCGCGATCTCCCCGCTCGGCGCCGGCGCGCTGGCGGGCTCCTCGCTGCCGCTCGACCCGCAGGCCGTGGCCGAGGAGCTGGGCTTCTCCGCCGCCGCGCCCAACTCCATGGACGCCGTCTCCGACCGTGACTTCGCCGCGGAGTTCCTGTTCGACGCGGCCATGATCGGCGTGCACCTGTCGCGGCTGGGCGAGGAGATCGTCCTGTGGGCCTCGCAGGAGTTCCGCTGGATCGAGATGGACGACGCCTACTCCACCGGCTCGTCGATCATGCCCCAGAAGAAGAACCCCGACGTGGCCGAGCTGGCGCGCGGCAAGTCCGGCCGGCTGATCGGCAACCTGATGGCGATGCTGACCACGCTCAAGGGCCTGCCGCTGACCTACAACCGCGACCTTCAGGAGGACAAGGAGCCGGTCTTCGACTCGGTCGACACGCTGCTGCTGGTCCTGCCCGCGATGGCCGGCCTGGTCGCCACCATGCGCGTCAACACCGCCCGCATGGAGGCCTCCGCCCCCGACGGCTTCGCGCTCGCCACCGACCTGGCCGAGCTGCTCGTCCGCCGCGGGGTCGCCTTCCGCGAGGCGCACGAGGCCGTCGGCCACCTCGTGGTGTGGTGCCAGGTCAACGACAAGGACCTCGGCGAGCTCACCGACGATGAGCTGAGCAAGGTGTCGCCGCACCTGACGCCCGACGTTCGCGACGTGCTCAACGTGCCCGGCGCCCTGGCCGCGCGCAAGGCCCACGGCGGCACCGCCCCCGACCGCGTGCGCGACCAGCTCGTCGCGCTCGGGGAGGCGGTCGACGCGCAGGCGGCATGGGCGGCCGGGAGCTGAGCTCCGCCGCGCTGCCGCGGAGCTTCTTCGACCGGCCGTCGCACGAGGTGGCGCCCGACCTGCTCGGGCGCGTCCTCGTGCACGGCGGCGTGGACAGGGCGGCGCCGGGGAGCGCGGACGGGACCGTCGCCGTGCGCCTGACCGAGGTCGAGGCGTACGGCGGTCCTGGCGAGGACCCGGCCGCGCACACCTATCGCGGCAAGACGCCGCGTAACGCGGTCATGTTCGGCCCGCCGGGCCACCTGTACGTGTACTTCACCTATGGCATGCACTTCTGCGCGAACCTGGTGTGCCTGCCCGACGGCTGCGGCTCCGCCGTGCTGTTGCGGGCCGGTGAGGTGGTGGCGGGCCTGGACGTGGCCCGAGCCCGCCGCTCATCCGGCCGCTCCGGCAAGCTGATCGCCGACCGTGACCTGGCGCGTGGTCCCGCCCGGCTCGCGGTGGCCCTCGGCCTGCTCCGCGAGCACAACGGCCTCGACGCCATCCAGGACGGCGCGCCCGTGGGCCGCCCCCGCCAGTCGGCCACCCTGCTCGAAGGCCGGCCGGCCGACCCCGCCACGATCAGGTCAGGGCCGCGCACCGGCATCTCCACGGCCAAGGAGACACCGTGGCGGTTCTGGATCGACGGGGACCCGACCGTGTCGCCGTACCGCGCTCATGCGCCCCGGCGCCGCAACACCGCGGCCACCTCCGTCGGCGAGGTGCCGAGGTCGTGAGCGCTGAAGATGTGCAGATGGTCGCCGGTGTCGATCTCCAGCATCTCGCTGCGCCGCCCCCACCGCGTGCGGACGTCGACCTTGACGTCCCAGATCGCCTCCCACGGCACACGCCGCCGCCCCGCGAACCCGTGCACCACGGTGATGCCGTCCTCGTCGGCCGCGAGTCGTACCGGGGCGATCAGGTCACGCAGCCCCATGGCGCCGATCAGCACGGCCGCCGGGACGGCCAGGATCACGCCGCGCACGTCGCCGATGAGCCACCAGTAAACGGCGAACCCGGCGCACACCACAGCCCCTAAGATCTTCAAAACGGCCAGCTTGCGACGGACCCTCCACATGGAGACAGAGCGTATCCAAGTGGCGATCGTCCCGCGTGATCGGGCACGCTGTAATCACTCAACGTCTGAAACGTCTACTGGAAAGCCGGCACCGTGACCGACATTCTCGATGACCTCGCGTGGCGAGGGCTTATCGCTCAGTCCACCGACCTCGACGCCCTGCGCGCGTCCATGGCCAAGGGACCGATCACGGTCTATTCCGGTTTCGACCCCACCGCCCCCTCGCTGCACGTCGGGCATTTCGTGCCGCTGCTCACCCTGCGCCGCCTGCAGCTCGCCGGGCACCGCCCGATCGGGCTGGTAGGCGGGGCGACCGGCCTGATCGGTGACCCGAGCGGCCGCAACAGCGAGCGGTCGCTCAACGCCGGCGAGGTCGTCGCCGAATGGGTGGAACGCCTGCGCGGCCAGGTCGGCCGCTTCCTCGACTTCGACGCCGAGCCGAACGCCGCCCGCTTGGTCAGCAACCTCGACTGGACCGGCGAGCTGAGCGCCATCGACTTCCTGCGCGACATCGGCAAGCACTTCCCGGTCAACCGCATGCTGGCCAGGGAGGCGGTCTCGGCCCGCCTGCAGGGTGAGGGGCTGAGCTACACCGAGTTCAGCTACCAGATCCTGCAGGCCAACGACTACCTGGAGCTGTACCGCCGCCACGACTGCACCCTGCAGATCGGCGGCAGCGATCAGTGGGGCAACATCACCGCGGGCACGGACCTGGTCCGCCGCACCGAGGGCGGGCACGTGCACGCGCTCACCCTCCCGCTGATCACCAAGGCCGACGGCACCAAGTTCGGCAAGACGGCGGGCGGCGCACTCTGGCTCGACCCGGAGATGACCTCGCCCTACGCCTTCTACCAGTACTTCCTCAACTCCGACGACCGTGACGTGATCCACTACCTCAAGGTGTTCACGTTCAGGACCCGCGAGGAGATCGAGGCTCTGGAGAAGGCCGTCGCCGAGCGCCCCTTCGCCCGCGAGGCGCAGCGGACGCTGGCCGAAGACCTCACCGAGCTCCTGCACGGCAAGCAGGAGCTGGACGCCGTCATCGCGGCCTCCAAGGCGCTCTTCGGGCAGGGCTCCCTGGAGGATCTGCCCGCAGCCACCCTCGCCGCGGCGCTGGCCGAGGTGCCCAAGGCCACCGTTCCCGCGCTCGGGGCGTCGTTCGTGGACCTGCTGGCCGACAGCGGCCTGGTCGAGTCGAAGTCGGCGGCCAGGCGGGCGGTCAAGGAGGGCGGGGCGTACCTGAACAACGTCAAGATCACTGACGAGTCGTACGTGCCGGCCGCCGGCGACCTGCTGCACGGGCGATTCCTGGTGTTGCGGCGCGGCAAGAAGTCGATCGGTGGCGTCGAGGTCACCGCCTGAGCCAAGAACGGGCCCTTCCCGCTTTCCCGGGGAGGGCCCATTTCCGCGTCATCCAGGGCCTGGCCCCACCTACGGATGAACGGCCTCGCCTCACCTGCGGATGAACAGCGCCACCGTGAGCCCCGGCAGATCACCGGAGTGCTTCGCCGAGCTGAGCTCGAAGCCCGCCTTCTCGACCTCCCCGACCCGGGCGACCGCGCCGCCGGCCAGCCCCGACTGCTTGCTCCCGCGCCAGACCACCCACACCCGGTCGCGCCCCTTGAGCGCGGCGGCCACGTCGGACCGCTCCGGGTAGCCGAAGCCGTCGGGCGACGGCTCGTCACCGGTTCTCAGCACGTCAACGGGCATGAGGGAGTCGGCGTAGTACTCGAAGCCCGTACGCACCGGGCTCTGGCCGTAGACGATCGCGTCGTCGCGCTCTGCCTTGACCACGCGCAGCGCCCACGGGATGTTCTCGAAACGCCCGTTCTCCTGGCGTACGTCCACGTGATCCTGGACCGACAGAACGCACCCGAGCAGCACGACCACCACCGCCGCCACCACCTGGAGCCGGGGCAGGCAGGCCACCGCCACCCCCGCCAGCAGCGCCAGCGCCGGAGCCGTCACGAACAGGTAGCGGTCGACATAGACAGGCGTCACGAGCTGCGACACGGCGAGGAGCAGCACCGGCGGCAGGATCAGCCATCCCAGCAGCACCAGAACCCACGGCGCCCGCCTCCGATCCGCGCCACCGCGCGCCGCCCGCCACAACAACACGGCGCCGGCCACTCCCATCGCGAACAGCAACACCCCCAGCGCGGCCGACCCCGCCGCCATCTTCGGGAACTTCAGCCACACCTCCGGCCCCCGCTGCGGGATCCAGCTGATCGCATGCCGCTCGCCGAACCCGATCAGCCCCAGCACCACGGCGGGCACACAGCCGGCGGTGAGCGCGGCGACCATCCGCACCAACACCCCAAGGCGCGTCACCACCTCACGCCCTGCCGTGACCGTGTGACCTGCCGCCACCGTGTGACCTGCCGCCACCGTGTGACCTGCCGCCACCGTGTGACCTGCCGTCATCTCGCGACCTGCCGTCACCGCCCGGCCTGACGGTGATTCACGGCGCGACGGCGCTCCTGGCATGAGCAGGGCGAACAGGTGCGCGGGCAACACGAGCACCGCGAACAGGTGCGTCGAGCACACCAGCGCCACCGACACCCCGTAGACCACCCACCGCCTGCCGTCAGGCCGCTCGACCGCCCGGTGCAGCGCCCAGAACGCGAAGACGACCGCGGCGGCGGCGAAGGCGTACGACCGGGCGAAGGCGCCGTAGTAGGACACCGAGGGCAGGATGGTGAAGATCGCCGCGGCGACGACCCCGGCACGGGTGCTGTGCAGCCGCCTTCCGAGGTCGACCAGCAGCCAGGCCGCCACGCCGATCGCCATCGCCGACGGCAGGCGCAACCACAACTCCGCCGTGCCGACCTTCATCCAGAAGTGCATGAACAGGTAGTACGGCAGGAAGTGTCCGTCGATGTGCCGGGCCAGCTCCCACATTCCCGCCAGCGAGCGGGAGGCCGCGCTGATCGTGGCCAGCTCGTCGCCGTTCAGGGTGGCCGAGCCCGTCCCCGTGAACGCCGCCGCGCCCGCGATCAGCGCCATCCACCAAGGGCTCGATGTGCGCGGACGCTGGGCGGGACGGACCGGGGGAGCGAGTGTGGCGGCAGTGGTCACCGGGGAAGAATACGCGCCATACGGCCGGGGGCATGGCGAATACGATCGAGTTCGATCTCTATGCCCCGCTTGTGGGCGTGCCTATCGCGCCGACCTGACGAGCTGGTCCCATGTAGATGCCGCCATGGCGGACGTGGTGCACGAACTGGCCGACCACGGGCACCGGCTGGTGCCGTGGGAGTCGCGGCACCTCTTCACCCAATGGCCGGCACGCGGCACCCTCCCACGCCGTTACTTCGTCGTCCCGCTGGCTGGCACGCGGCATCTGCTCACCCGGTGACTACGTCGTCCCGCTGGCCGGGCACGCGGCACCCGTTCACTCCGTCATCCACCTGCCAGCACCAGCAACGCGCCCAGGGCGGCGTTCTTGTGGTCGCGGGTCCACGGTGCCCCGACCTGCGCGCGTAACCCGTCCACCCGTGCCGCCGCACCTGGCCCCAGCACCTCTGCCGCCGTGTGCCGCAAGTCCCTGAAGTCGTACCGGCTCACCGCGAGCCCCGCCCCGCGCGCCGCCGTACGAGCGGACCGCTCCACCCGGGCGATCAGCCCGCCCGCCTCGTCCAGCCCGAGCCCGACGGCCGCGTGGTACGGCTGATCCGGCAGCGCGGGATCGTCGAGCAGCGTCACCCGCTCGCGCAGCAGCACCCGGGGCGCGTCAGGGACGCCTCCCAACGCCACCAGCACGGCCCAACCGCAATGCTCCTTCATCCCCAGCGCCGCAGAGCCGTCCAACCCCGGCTCACCTCCATGTCACTGCTGGGTGGTGTGTGTCGGTCTCACCACGAGCACAACCCGCCGCCCGGCGTCGCCGACGGGCCGCTCGTAGTTCAGGCCGTAACGGTTGGCCAGCACGTCGAAGAAGTCGCCCGAAGGATCCGGCTCCACCCGTTCGACGACACCGCGGATCTCCACATAACGGTACGGCTGCTCGGGGTCGTTGATGGAGACCGCTACGTGCGGATTTTCCATGACGTTCCGGCACTTGCGACGATCTGTCGTAGTGGTGAACCGCAGGAACTCCCCGTCCCAGATCGTCCACACCGGGTTCACGTTGGGCGCCCCATCGAGCCCGATCGTCGACAGATGGGCGTGCAAGGGCCGGCTGAGCAGGTCCAGATGGCTTTCGGGAATCATCACACATCTCCTTCAGAGCAGATAGGCGCACTCTATCAAAGCTTTGATGGCCATCAACATTGGAATGCCCATACCAACTTGTACGATCTCTCACATGGGAATGCCCGCAGAGGAACGACTCGGCCTGCACATCAAGCGCGCCGAGCATGAGCTGATGACCGCCAAACAGGCTGCCGTCAGGCCGACGGGACTGACCGTTCCCCAGTACGCGGCCCTGCTCGCCCTCGCCGGCAGCCCCGGAATCTCCGGCGCGGCCCTGGCCCGAACTTGTCTCGTCACGCCCCAGGCCATGACCGTGGTGCTCAAGAACCTGGAGGAACGCGGACTTGTCGAACGCTCACCGCACCCCTGGCACCGCAGCGTCCTGGAGACCCGCCTCACGCAAGCCGGACGCACGGCACTGGAAGCGGCGGACGAAAGAGCCGTGATCATCGAACGCTCCATCGCGGCCGAGTTCACCGAAGACGAACGGCAGGCGCTGCGCACACTCCTGGCCCGATGCGGCGAGGCCATCTCCCGCGCCACCTCCACGTGGTGACACCCACCTTCGTACGACCTCGCTCCCAGGCGGATCCGACCCCAGCGGACGTGATCCAGATGGACCCCGATCCCCAAACGGACGTGATCGTCGGCTAGGCCCGATCTCCGGCGCAACTCCATCACCGACGCCGCTCGACCCGGGGACGCCTCGCTCCCGCTTCGATGGAGGCTCTGCCCGTACTCCACTCCACCGGCGCGATGTCCTCTCATCGACGCTCTGCAGGCGCTCCTGCGCCACCATCACGATGCCCTGACGTCCCCGTCTGGGACCTGATTTGACGTGTCGCGGATCGCGACCTAATCTTTCACTTCGCCCCGGGAGTGAGCCGGACGCCGATCAGGCGGACGGGCCCCAGGGCAAGCCCCTTGAATGAACGAGCCACTCGGCGCAACCGCTTCGGCGTGCCTGTGCATGAGTAGTCTTCGGGCACGCCTCGACTCACCGGAAAATCGGTTGATTCGACAAGAGCCAGATGGCACGGTAAGTTACGAGGGTTGCCCCAGAAACGGGACACACATTTTAGCCAGATTCACCAGTATCCAGCAAATCCTCGGATTTGACAGGAAAACGGAGAAGCTGCTAAGATAAGCGAGACGAGAATAGCGCCTCTGATCTAGGGCCTGAAGGTCTTGGTGAGGATGTACGCGTCCGTTTCTTGAGAACTCAACAGTGTGTTAAAAGCCAGTGCATGATGCACAAACCCCGTCATT